>NZ_CP188816.1:670000-1005000 GCF_050058625.1 Pseudodesulfovibrio sp. 7M6
CCGGGCAGCGGCCAAGGCGCGGAAGAACCTGGGCTACATGGCCCAGAAATTCTCTCTGTACGGCCAGCTCTCGGTCCGTGAGAATCTCGATTTTTTCAGCAAGGTCTACGGATTGTCCGGCGAACAACGCAAGGAGCGGGTCCGCTGGGCCCTGGACGAGCTGGACCTGGCGGGACAGGCGGACACCACGTCCGGCGAACTGCCGTTCGGGTTCCGGCAGCGGCTCTCCCTGGCCTGCGCCCTGATGCACGAGCCGGATATCCTGTTTCTGGATGAACCGACCTCGGGCGTGGACCCGCTGGCGCGGCGGCAGTTCTGGTCGCGCATCAATTCCCTTGCCGAGCAGGGCGTGACCGTGGTGGTCACCACCCACTTCATGGAGGAGGCCGAGTACTGCGACCGCATGTTGATAATGATGTCCGGTGAACTGCTGGCCGAGGGCACGCCGGATGAAATCCGCGAACATGCCGGAACCGGTGACGGCGCGACCATTGAAGACGCGTTCATCAAACTGGTGGAATCCCACCGGGCCAGGGACAAGGAGGCGTAGCCGTGCAAAAGCAGCTTGATTTCATCCGGTTGCGAGCCCTGCTGGTCAAGGAGTGGCTCCAGATCATCCGGGACCCGTCCAGCATCGCCCTGGCCTTTGTCATCCCCATCGTCATGCTACTGCTCTTCGGCTACGGCATCAGCCTGGACCCCAAGGAACTGCCCATTGCCTTTGTCATGGACAAGGCGGACCCCACCGGCGCGGACCTGCTGGCCAAATTCTCCCATTCCCAATATTTCAAACCCATCCCGCTGGTGTCCTTTGCCGAGGCCCGCAAGCTGCTGCTGAACCGCAAGGTGGATGCGGTCATCCGTCTGCAATCCGATTTCACCCGCCGCCTGCGCACCGGCGGGCAGGCCCCGGTGCAGCTCATCGTCAATGGTGTGGATTCCAACCGCGCCTTCCAGATCGTCGGCTATGTTTCCATGACCTGGCAGAAGTGGCTGGCCGAGGTTTCGGCCAAGCTGCCCTTGCCGGACAATCTGGTCCAGATCGGGCTGGTGGATGTGGAGCAGCGCATCTGGTTCAACGAGGCGATCCGCAGCGAAAACTTTCTGGTGCCCGGCCTCATGGCCATCATCATGACCCTCATCGGCACCCTGCTGACCGCCATGGTCATGGCCCGGGAGTGGGAGCGGGGGACCATGGAGGCTCTGCTGGTCACGCCGGTCAGCCGGTTGGAGATCGTACTCGGCAAGCTCATTCCCTATTTCTTCCTCGGCATGGGCGGTCTGGTCCTGTGTATTGTCATGGCCGTGTTCCTGTTCCACGTTCCGTTTCGGGGGTCGCTGCTTGTACTTTTGAGTCTGGGCGGAGTGTTCATGGTCGGCGCGTTGGGGCTGGGGCTGTTCATCTCGTCCACGGCCAAGAACCAGTTCGTGGCCGGGCAGATAGCCCTGCTGGCCGCGTTCCTGCCGTCCTTCTTCCTGTCCGGGTTCATCTTCGAGCTGTCCAGCACGCCGATGTTCATTCAGATATTGTCCTACGTGGTTCCGGCCAATTATTTCGTCTACATTGTCCAGACGTTGTTCCTTGCGGGCAACGTCGCGTCGGTCCTGCTGCCCAATCTGGCGGGCATGGCGATCCTGGCCGTGGTGTTCATGACGCTGGCCTTCAAGAAAACCCGCAAGAGCCTGGAGTAGGGCCATGGAAACCCTCCGCCGCATCATCGCCCTGATAATCAAGGAGTTCCTGACCCTGCTCAAGGACCCCAAGAGCCGGACTGTGGTCATCGGACCGCCGATCATCCAGCTGATACTCTTCGGCTATGCCGCCACCTTCGACCTGACGAACATTCCCTATGCCTTCGAGGATCAGAGCCATACCGTGGAATCGCGGGAGCTGCTCTCCCGGCTTTCCGGCTCCCCCTACTTCAAGCTCCTCGGCGAGGTGCGTGGCGAGGACGCCATCCGGGACCTTCTCGACAGCCGCAAAGCACGGCTCGTTATCCGCATCGGCCAGACCTTTGCCCGGGACCTCGCATCGGGCCGGAACGCCACGGTGCAGGTCCTGCTGGACGGCCGCAATTCCAATACCGCCGGGATTATCGGCAACTATCTGACCAACATCATTACCACATACAATGCCGACAGGCTGGCGCAGGTGGGCCGGGCCGGGCCGTCGGTCATGCTTCCGCGCGTCTATTACAACGAGAACATCCTCAGCCGACAGTTCTTCGTGCCCGGCATCGTGGGCGTCATCGCCATGGTGGTGACGTTGCTGGTCACCGCCCTGTCCGTTGCGCGGGAGCGCGAGCACGGCACCTTCGACCAATTGCTGGTCACGCCGCTTTCGCCCATCGGCATCCTCATCGGCAAGGCCACGCCCGGAATGGTCATCGGCATGTTGGAGTCCACCCTGATAATGCTTGCGGCGGTCTACTGGTTCGAGGTGCCGCTCAGGGGCGGGCTTGGCCTGTTGTACCTCGGTCTGTTCTTCTTCATCTTCGCTTCAGTGGGAGTGGGGCTGATGATCTCCTCCCTCAGCGTGACCATGCAGCAGGCACTGCTCGGCTCCTTCCTGTTCCTGATGCCGTCCGTCCTGCTCTCCGGCTTTGCCACGCCCATCGCCAACATGACGAACTTCGTGCAGTGGATCACCTGTGTCAATCCGCTGCGCTACGTCCTGGTCCTGATTCGCGGCGTGTTCATCGAGGACGCCCCGACACAGGTGCTGCTCATGCAGATATGGCCCCTGGTTCTCATTGGTCTGGGCTGCATGGCCCTGGCCGTGGTCATGTTCCGCAACCGGATTTACTGATCCCGGACAAAAAGGGAGCGGCAGCCTTTGGCCGTCGCTCCCCGCATGAATCGTCTGTTTGCTCCGGTCTAGCTGCCGCCGATGAGCGCTCCGGCCGCAAAGACCAGCGCTCCGCCCAGCACGACCTGGAAGGAGGCTCGCCAGAAGGGAGTGTTCATGTACTTGTTCTGAATCCAGGCGATGGTCCACAGCTCCGAAAAGACGAGGACAAAGGCGATGATGGTCGCGGTCCAGAAGTTGGGGATGAGATAGGGCAGGGCGTGTCCCAGCCCGCCGAGGGTGGTCATGATGCCTGCCGCCAGTCCGCGCTTGAAGGGGCTGCCTCGGCCCGAAAGCTCGCCGTCGTCCGATGCCGCCTCGGTAAAGCCCATGGAGATGCCCGCGCCCATACTGGCCGCCAGACCGACCAGAAAGGTGGTGTGCGTGTTCTGGGTGGCGAAGGCCGTGGCGAAAATGGGGGCCAGGGTCGAGACCGAGCCGTCCATGAGTCCGGCCAGCCCGGGCTGCACCCAGGTCAGGATGAACTGGCGGTGCGCCTCGTGGTCCTCCTCGTTCCGTTCTTTGGTGGTCAGGTACTTGGCGTCCATACTGTCCACTATCTGGCCATGCTTGGATTCCACCGTGGCCAGATCGCCCAGTAACCGGCGGACATCAGCGTCCGAGGTGCGGTCCGCGGCCTTGCGGTAGAAGTTCTCGGCCTGCCGTTCCATGGCCTGCGCCTCGTTGCGGATGCGCTCCAGGCCCAAGTTGCTCACCAGCCAGACCGGGTTGCGCGCATAGTAACCAGAGACGTGCTCGCGCCGGATAAGCGGGATGGTGTTGCCGAAGCGGCGCTGGTGCATGTCGATGAGGCTGCGCCTGTGCCCGTCCTCCTCTTCCGCCATTTCTCTGAAAATCTTGGCCGTGGCCGGATAGTCGGCCTGGAGCATATCCGCATATTGCAGATAGATGCGGGCGTCGTCCTCTTCGTTGGATATGGCCAGAGCCAGAATCTCCTGTTCCGAGAGGTCGGAGAATCGGCGTCTTCCATTGTTGAAACCGGGTATCATGCAATGCCTCCGGTTGATTGTTGTTACTGTGTTGTCATGGTCATCGGACGACGACCACCGGGATGGCGAGGCTGTGGCGGACCGGGGAAACGGTCTCGCCAAAGAGCAGGTCGCCTATCAGGCGGTGTCCGTGCGAACCCATCACCAGCATGTCCACGCCGTGGGTTTCCACAAAATTGACCAGTTCCCGGGACGGGTCGCCATGGGGCAGAGCCGTCTCCACCGGCACTCCGGCGGCGCGCACTTCGTTGGCGATCTCTTCCAGATACCTTTCGTCATCCCGGGCGTGTTCGTCATAGACGTCGCTGTCGTAGACCTGGGCCGGGGCGGAATCAACAACGTGGACCAGGGTGAGCAGCGCGCCTTCCGCACGGGCCAGGGCCATGGCCCGGCCGATGACCGTGGCGTCGCCCGGTTCCCGCCCGAGGGCGGCCGCGATGTGCTTGGTGGGCGGGACCGCAATGGCGGCGATGACGCCTGAGGCCCCTGCCTCTGATGAAGATTCGTTCTTCCATCCGCTCTGCTTTCGGAACAGGGGATGGATCAAAATGTAGAGCAGGAAGAGACCGGTCAGAACGGCGATGCCAACGGCCAGCATGGAGACGAATTCCGGTGTGCCGCCGTCCAGCCATTCACCCAGCTGATCCAGGACCAACTTGCCGTTGAGCACGATGATGACGGCGGAGGTCAGCCAAGCCAGCGCCTTGACCCAGAGCCGGTTGGCAAAGGCCCCCATCTTGATCTTGTCGTTGGTGAAGTGGACCAGTGGGACCACGGCAAAGGGGAGTTGCAGGGAGAGGATGACCTGACTGAGAATGAGCAACTGGTAAGTTCCCTTGTCCCCGGAGACGGCGATGACCACCACGGCGGGAATCAGGGCGATGGACCGTGTGATGAGTCGCCGGAGCACCGGGCGCAGCCGGATCTTCACAAACCCTTCCATGACGATCTGGCCCGCCAGGGTGCCGGTCAAGGTGGAACTCTGCCCGGCGGCCAGCAGGGCGAGGCCGAAGGCGATGGGCGCTATCTGCGAGCCGAGTAGCTGTTCCAGCATCTGGTCCGCCTGCTGGATTTCGGTGACCACCATTCCGTTGCGGTAGAAGACTGCGGCCGCCAGGATGAGGATGGCGGCATTGACGAAAAAGGCGGCGTTGAGCGCCATGACCGAGTCGAGCAGGTTGAACCGGCAGGCCTGCGCCTTGGAATCCACCAGCCGGGAGACCTTGCGGGTCTGGACCAGGGAGGAGTGGAGGTACAGGTTGTGCGGCATGACCGTTGCGCCGATGATGCCGAGAATGATGTAGACCGATCCCTCCGGGACGGTGGGCGTGAGCCCGGCCACGGCCGCGCCCCAGTCCGGCTTGGCCAGGAAGAGATTGACGATGAAGCCGCCCGCAATGACCGTAATCAGGGAGAGGATGAACGCTTCCATCTTGCGGATGCCCAGCTTCTGGATGGCCAGCAGGAGGAAGGTGTCGAAAAGGGTGACCAGCGCGCCCCAGAGCAGGGGCAGGCCAAAGAGCAGGTTCAGGCCGAGGATGGTGCCCAGCACTTCGGCCAGATCGCAGGCCGCGATGGCGATTTCGCAGAATATCCAGAGCACGAAGTTGGCGGCCTTGGAGTATTCCGCCCGGCAGGCCTGGGCCAGGTCCTTGCCGGTGACGATGCCGAGCCGCGCGGAAAGGGTCTGGAGCAGCACGGCCATGGCGTTGGACATGAGGATGACCCAGATCAGGGCATAGCCGAAGCGGGAGCCGCCCTCCAGGTCCGTGGCCCAGTTGCCTGGGTCCATGTAGCCTACACTGACCAGGTAGGCGGGACCGGCAAAGGCGAAGATGCGTTTCAGGAGGCTCGGCTGTTGGGTGTTGACGCTGCCGTGCACCTCTCCCAGGGATTTGTTCGCTTCCGGTTTCGCGTGTTCGGGGGCTGTCGATGTGCTTTCGGTCATGGGGCGGCGAATTGTTTTTGGGTTCCTTATGATGCGGCGGAGGACGTAGCCTTGGTTGGGACTATATGCCTGCCGCTTCCGATTGGCAATTTGCGTTCTGCCGGGTCGTTTCCATTGGCAGAAGCAATGCGAACCGTTCGGCGGCGCGGCAAGAAAAAGGCCGCAACAGGTGTGGAACCCGTTGCGGCGCAATAGATTGTAATGTGACGGAAGGCTAGATGGCTTCGTCGCGGTGGCAGTCCTTGGAATAGATGTATTCCATGCGTTCCAGGCCGATGCCGTAGCAGGCCTGCTTGCAGAACGGGGCGATCCAGATGAAGTCGCCGGCCTCCACGGGCATCCACTTTTCATCCAGCAGATAGAGTCCCTCGCCCTGATAGATGTACATGCCGTGCTCCTGGACGTGCGTCTCCACAAAGGGATGGCAGCCGCCGGGCAGGAAGGCCAGGGTGTGGAAGTTCATGTCGAAGGCTTCGTCCACGGGCAGCAGATCGCGCACAAGGACGTTGTCCATCTGGTCGTACAGGCTCTCCTCGATCTTGCGGATGGAGCCGGAGACCACCCACGGCATTTTCATGGCCGGGTCCGGGTGGGGAATGAAGCGCTGCTTGTAGAGCAGGATGGTGACCGGGGCGTCGCCTTCGGATGCGAACTGGAGACCCTTGCCCGGGGGGGAGTAGATGTACCCACCGGCGGTCAGGGTTTCGGTCTTGCCGTCAGCCGTGACTTTCAGCGAGCCTTCGCCGTCCATCACAAAGAGGAAGGTCTCGATGTTTTCCTCGCGACCGTAAGGCATGGTCGTCTTGCCCTCGGTGCTGACCGTGCCGACCATCTGCACAAAGTTGGCCCCGAGTTTTTTGGAGGCCAGGATGGACAGGGCGCACCCCTTGATGCCGGGCACGACGTTGAAGACACGGCCCTCGGTGGTGATGACCGCATATTTGCCGGGTTCGTAGGACGACCGGTTTTTAAGGAATCCTTCAGGATAAGGCATGGTTTTGTACCTTTTTTTGCGAGCGTTCGGCCTGCTTGGTTCATTGCCGTGGCGCGGGGGAGAGGTCGTTTCCCCCGCGCCCTGATGAGGGAGGTGTACTACTTTCCGAACTTGTCGCGCCAGATTTTTCCGGTCTTTTCCATATCCGAATCCGCCCAGGTGCGGCGAATGCGGTTCAGGGTGGGCATACCCAGCGAGAATTCCTGGAGCCAGTTGCGGGCGAAGATGCCGCGCTCGGTCTCCTCGAAGATCTTCTCCATCTCTGCCTCGTTGATGACGCGGGGGCCGCTGTGGCGCACGGCGAACTCGCAGGTGCGGCTGGCGCGGGAGGTCAGGTAGGCCTCGATGCCCACGGCGTCGATGTCGTCGATGATGGAACGGATGGAGCGGATCGCCTTGGCGTAGGCAAAGGAGCGGGGATAGCCGTTCTTGACCATGATCTTGTACATGGTGCGCATCAGGTGGATGGTTCCGCCGTAGAGGACCTGCTCTTCGTAGTTGTCGCCTTCGGTCTCGTGCTGGAAGGTCATGGCCACCACGCCCACGCGGGTGGAGCCCACGGCCTTGGAGATGGCCAGGGCCGTCTCCAGCCCCTTGCCGCTCACATCCTGGTCAACGCTGACGCAGCCCCAGATGCCGGAGCCGTCCTTGAACTTCTGGCGGGTGACGGGACCGGGGCCGTTGGGCACGAACAGGACCACGTCCACATCCTTGGGCGGCTTGATGGTGCCGTAGAGAATGGCGAAACCGTGGGCGAAGCTCAGGGTCTGGCCCGGCTTCAGATGGGAGTGGATGGATTCGTAGTAGACCGAGGGCTGGGCCGGGTCCTGCAACAGAATGTGCACGATGTCCGCCTTTTCCACGGCCTCCTCGATGGAGTAGACCTCGAAGCCGTCGGCAACGGCCTTGTCCCAGCTGGAGTGGCGGGTGCGGTCGCCCGCGCCCACGATGACCTTGATGCCGCTCTCGCGCATGTTCATGGACTGGGCGCGGCCCTGGCTGCCGTAGCCGATGACGGCGACGGTCTTGCCGTCCAGCGCTTTCAGGTCAACGTCTTCGTCACGGTAGATTCTTTCAAATTCGATGTCGCTCATTGTATTTTCCTTATAGTCGGTATTGGGTGATCGGCTATTTCGCCGCGGCGTAGGTCACGCCCTCAGGGTCGTTGCCTGTTTTCATCACGCAGTGCAGGAGCACGTCGGTTCCGGCAGCACAGTCGGACCAGGAGGTCTCTTCCACCTCGGCGTGGCTGCGGCCGTCGATGCTCGGCACGAAGATCATGGCGCTGGGCGCGATCTGGTTGATGTAGACGGTGTCGTGGGATGCGCCGGAAACCATGTCCAGGGCGGGCAGGTTCAGAGCATCCGCCGTCTCGCGGATCAGTGCGGTCAGGTCCGGGCTGAAGGGGGCGCGCTCCACGGCCCAGGTGCGGTGGATGTCCGCGCCGCAGCCGGTCAGCTCCGCCTCTTCGGCAATGGCCTGTTCAATGGCCGCGCACACGGCGTCGGTCTTGGCCTCGTCCCAGCCTCGCACGTCGATGGTGAACCGGACATGCCCGGCAATGACGTTGCGCGAATTGGGGGTGGGGTGCACCTCGCCCACGGTCACGACCACGTCGCCGGAGTCCAGCCCGAGGTCGAAGCAGCGCCGCGCCATGCGGGAGAACGCGTAAACGGCGTCCTTGCGTTCCTCCATGGGCGTGGTCCCTGCGTGGTTGGGCACGCCCGTCACGTCCACGTCGTACCAGCGCAGGCAGACGATGCCCTTGGGCACGCCGATGACCTTGCCCTGGCGTTCCAGCACTGGACCCTGCTCGATGTGATATTCGAAATTGGCGTGCAGCGGCGTGGGATCATAGTCCTCCGTCCCCTTGTAGCCGATGCGCTCCAGTTCGCCGCCGAAGGTCTTGCCCTCCCGGTCGGTCAGTTCATACATGGCCTCGCGGTCCAGCTTGCCGACGAACACGCCGGAACCCGTGGTGCCGGGGGTGAAGCGGCTGCCTTCCTCGTTGGTCCAGTTGACCACCACGAAGTCGCGTTCCAGCTGCACGCCCGCATCCTTCAGGGTGCAGACCACCTCCAGGCCGCCGATGATGCCGAGGATGCCGTCGAACCGGCCGCCCTTCGGCTGCGAGTCGCAGTGCGACCCGGTCAGCACCGGCGGCAGGGCGCGGTTCTTGCCCGGCAGGACAAAGAACATATTGCCCATGCGATCGATCTTGGTCTCGCACCCTGCTTCCTCGAACCACGCCTTGAGCTGGTCGCGGGCCGCACGGTCCTCGTCGCTCAAAGCCAGACGGGTGACCCCGCCGTTTTCCGTGGCCCCATAGGCGGCAATCTCCGTGAGGAAGCGTTGCAGCCGTTCGGGGTTGGTTCTCAGTTCTTTCATAACCTCTTTCCTTTGTTGTTGGCGGGAGTAACGAGCATCCCGGCGCCCGCCCGGTCCGTAAGCCGGTATCCCCCCGTTTCAAATTCGTGGATGCAGACCAGATTGCCCCGCAGCCATGTTTGTTCGACGCGGCCGGTGCAATGCATACCTTCGTATGGGGTCTGCTTGTGTTTCGTCAGTTGGTTTTCGGCCCGGATGGTCCACTCGGCGGCAGGGTCGAAGAGGACGAAGGATGCTTCGCTTCCCTCGGCCAGAGTGCCCTTGTCCGGATAGTGTCCCATGAACCGGGCCGGTTCCGCGCTGTAAAGCCGGACCAGTTGCCGGATATCCAGGCCGCGTCGGACAACCCCCTCGGTGTGGAGCAGGGCAAAGAGGTATTGCACGCCGTTGATGCCGCCCCAGCAGTCGTCAAAGGCGGCACACTTTTTCTCCGCCGTTTCGGCGGGCGAATGGTCCGTGCCCAGAAAGTCTATGTCCCCATCGGTCAGCCGCTGCCACAGTCCTTCAATGGCCGCCGTATCGCGCACCGGCGGTGTGCACTTGAGCGGTCCCCGGATGCGGCGCAGGTCGTCGCCGGTGCAAAGCAGGTATTGCGGGCAGGTCTCCACGCTCACCGACACGCCGCGCTTCCGAGCCTCGGTCACGAGGTCCACGGTCTCCGGCAGGCTGGCGTGGCAGACGTGCAGGTGCGCGCCGCTTTTTTCGGCCAGCTCAATGGCCGCGCGCACGGCGGAAAGCTCTGTCTCCGGCGAGTGGATGGCCAAAAATCGGTCGATCTCTTCCATTGCTGCCGGGCAGGCCTGGGCATTGCGATCCATGGCGGCCTGATCCTCGCAGTGCGCGCCGATGAATGCGCCGAGTTCTGCGGTTCGGGCAAAACCGCGTTGCATGGTCTCCGGGCCAGGCGTGGGGAATCCGGCCCCGGCGTCGCAAGTGAACATTTTGAAGCCGTAGGCTCTGGCTTCGGCCATGGGGCCCATCTCGGCCACGTTGTCTTCCACAAAGCCGCCCCAGATGGCGAAATCCACCACCGAACGATTGGAGGCGCGCTCGATTTTGTCGCGCACGTCGGCAGCGGTCAGGGTGTATGGTTCGTTGGAGAGGGGCATGTCCGCAAACAGGGTGATGCCGCCCGCCGCCGCTGCGGCGGAGCCGGTGGCGTAGTCCTCGCGTCGGGTCAGGCCCGGTTCGTTGAAGTGGACGTGCAGGTCGATGAAACCGGGCAGGACGAGCTTGCCTGTGCAGTCCACCACCTGTTTCCCTTCCATTTTTTCGCCGGTCGGGGCGATGCGGACTATCCGTCCGTCCCGGATGCCGACCGTGGCGTCGCGGATGTCGTCCTCCGTGACCAGCCGGGCATTGTTCAGCACCAGATCAAACATGGCTGCCTCCTTTCTTGGGCAGGGGATAGGCGTAGCCTCCGGCCTTGGAGGTCCCGAGGCCGAGACCGGTCAGCGCCTCCACGAATTTGACGGCGGCGGTGACGCCTTCCACCACCGGGACGCCCAGCTCTCCGGCCAGACGCGGGGCAAGATGGGCCATGCCGCCGCAGCCGAGGACCAGCGCGTCAGATTTGTCGCGCGCGAGAATGTCGAGAGCTGCCTTGCGCAGGACGTCAAAGGCCTTGTCCGAGTCCGCGTCCTCAAAGGCGAGGACGGGCAGATCGGCGGCGTGGACGCCCCGGCACTTTCCGGCCAGTCCGTAACGGGCGGCGTTGTCTTCAAGGATGGGCACCGACCGTTCCAGGGTAGTCAGTATGGAAAAACGGCAGGCGAGCATGGTGGCGGCGTGCATGGCCGCTTCGCCGATGCCCAGCACCGGCCCGGCCAGCAACTCCCGCACCGCGTCCACGCCCGTGTCGTCGAAACAGGCGACCACACAGCCGTCGGCGGGGTGCGCTTCCACCAGTTTGAGCAGGTGATAGGCGGCGAACACGCCGTCCGAATGGCCTTCGATGGAGGCGGGCGCTTCGGGCGGGCAGCAGCCGATGATTTCGGTGCCCGGAGCTGCGACGGATTTACCGGCACCTTCTATGGTCCGGGTCATGGCCTCGCTGGAGTTGGGATTGACGAGCAGGATGCGCATGGCGGTTCCTTATTTCCCGGCGGACCGGCGGCGTTTGAGGAAGTGCAGGAGCGTGAGGGTGCCGACGATGATGATGAGCGAGAAGAAGGTGGTCAGCGTGCCGAGAGCGTAGAGCACCGGGGTGGTCACGTTGGTGGTCATGCCGAATATTTCCAGCGGCAGGGTGTTCAGCGAGCCGGAGGTCATGATGGTGCGGGCGAATTCATCGTAGGAAAGGGTGAAGCCGAAGAGGCCCACACCCACCAGACTTGGCAGGATGAGGGGCACCACCACGAAGCGCAGGGTCTGGAACCGCGTTGCGCACATGTCCGTGGCCGCCGCCTCGTAGGATTTGTCGAACCGGTTGAAGACCGCGAACATGATCAGCAGACCGAAGGGCAACGTCCAGGTAAGGTGTGCGCCGAATGCCGAGGTGTACCAGGAGGCGTCCAGCCCGAGCTGGTTGAAGAGCAGGCCGATGCCCAGGCTGATCAGGATGGACGGAATGATCAGGCTGACGATGGTCAGGTAGAACAGAATCCCGCTGCCCTTGAACGACTTGCGGAAAGCCATGCCCGCCGCCAGTGACACGATCATGGTGGAGAACATGACGGCCACGGCCAGGAGCAGGGAGCGGGTCAGCGCGCCGCCGAATCCGCCCACGGCCTGGGCCTCGAACAGGTTTGCGTACCAGTGCAGGGACCAGCCGTTCATGGGAAAGGTCAGGCCGCCGGAGGGGCCCTGAAAGGACAGGATGCCGATGGTCAGCGTGGGGCCGTACAGAAAGAGAATGAACAGGGCGAAGAACGCGCTCAGAAAGTAGAAGCTCTTCGGCCGGTTGCCGGAAATAAGCATGATGGGCCTCCTAGAGATCTTCCCGGATGTTGGCGAAACGGAAGAGGATGGCGAGCATCATCAGGACCGTTATCAGCAGGGTCACGGCCCCCGCTGCCGCCGCCGGGTATTGCAGCATGGAAATTTCATTGTAGATGAGCACGCCCACCGAAGCGCTCAGGCCGCCGCTCATCAGCCGGACGGTGATGAAGTCGCCCATGACCAGGGTGAAGACGAAGATGGAGCCGATGGTGATGCCCGACTTGGACAGGGGGATGACGACCTGGCTGATGACCTGCCAGGGGGAGGCCCCGGCGTCGATGGCCGCTTCCACCAGCTTGCGGTCGATGCGCATCATGGAGTTGAAGATGGGCACGACCATGAACAGGGTATAGAGGTGGACAAAGGCCAGAATGACGGAAAAATCGCTGTAGAGCAGAAACTCCAGGGGATGGGTGGTCACGCCCAGGGACAGAAGCATCTGGTTGACCAGCCCGTTGCGGCCCAGCAGCGGAATCCAGGAGATCATGCGGATGATGTTTGAGGTCAGAAACGGAATGGTGGCCAGCAGGAAACAGACGGTCTGCGCCTTGGCTGTGCGCAGGTGAAAGGCCATGTAGTAGGCCACGGTGAATCCGATGGTCAGCGTCGCCGCCCAGGTGGTGAAGGCGTAGAACAGGGTCTTGCCGTAGGCCTGCCATGTGACGGACGAGGTCAGCAGAAAATCGTAGTTGTCCCAGATGAAGTCCGGGATGAGCAGGTAGGAATCGTAGTCCCAGAAGCTGACGACAACGATCAGGATGGTCGGAATGACCAGAAAGAAGAGCATGACCAGAAAGAGTGGCGATGCCTGAAGATACGTGAATCTGGAGTTCGTCATGGTGCTGACCGGTTTTTCTTCGGCTCCCCGGCACGGGGCCGGGGAGCCGTGATTTTTGCTTGAGGTCTGTCCGAACGCCTAGGAGGCGATGAACTCATTCCACTTGCGGACCATGTACTTGTTTTCGTCCATGACCGAGTTCCAGCAGGCGAGGTTGCCCATGCGCTGCATGTAGGAGCCGCCGTCGCGGATGGCACCGGCTTTTTCCATTACCTTGCCCTCGGGGCTGACGATGTCCTCGGTGGCGGGCTTGCCTTCGATCCAGTAGCCCCACTCGTTGGCCGTCATGTAATCCTTGGAGGTGGAGGGAGCGGCGCTGTAGTAGCCTTCGCGGTTGAGGTAGGCGCCGACCCAGCCGGAGATGTACCAGTTGAAGTACTCGTAGGCCATGTCCAGCTTGATGCCGGACAGGTGGCGGGCCAGCCCCATGCCGCCGCCCCAGGCGCGGTAGCCTTCCTTGAGCGGCTGGAACTTGCAGGGGATGCCCTTGGCCCGGACGGCGGTGACGGCTGGGGACCACATGGACTGGATGACGACTTCGCCGGAGGCCATCAGGTTGACGGATTCGTCAAAGGTCTTCCAGAAGGCGCGGAACTGTCCTTCCTTCTTGGCTTTCTTCAGCACGTCGATGGTCTGGTCGATTTCCTTGCGGGTCATGTTGCCCTTGTCGGCGTACTTCACCAGGCCTGCGGACTCGCAGATCATGGCGGCGTCCATGATGCCGATGGCCGGAATGTTCAGGATCGAGGTCTTTCCCTTGTAGGCCGGATCCAGAATGTCCTTCCAGCTGTTGATTTCGCGGCCGACCAGATCGGGGCGGATGCCCAGGGTGTCGGCGTTGTAGATGGTCGGCATCAGGGTCATCCATTCGGTCTCGCGGGTGGCGAACTTGGTATCCTTCTGATGCTCGACAAAGCCGACGGTGTGCGGGGCGGTACCCTGCGCAATCTGGGAATCCGGGGTCAGCTTGCCGTTCTTGAAGAGCGGGGAAATCTTGTCGTAGAGCTTGATGCGCTTGGTATCCATGGGCTGGATGACACCGGCCGGGTACACCTTCTTGCACACCCAGTACTCGATGTCCGCAATGTCGTAGCTCTTGGGCTGGGTGACGGCGCGCTGGACAACGGCGTCGGAATCCATGGCGGTCATCTGGACCGTGATGCCCAGCTCCTCCTTGGCTTTTTCGGCAATGGCGTTGACGCTGGCCGTGCCGGTGCCGAACTGGCGCAACACCACATTCTTGCTGTTCTGTGCCCAAACGGTGGGGAAACCGGTGATGACCGGTGCCGCTGCAACGGCTGCAGTGGCCACGGCGGCAGTTCCGAGGAACTTCCTCCGGCTCATCTTGCCGTCTTTCTTGGTATCCTTAACCATGACTCTCTCCTGTCGGTTACTGGTTGCTATGCCTGATCCCGTTGCCGGGGTGGAAGACGTTCATATCGTCGCAGCTCCAACCGAGGAAAATGGATTCCCCGGGATCGATCCGCTGGGAGAAATACTGCCCGTCGGGCATGCTGACCTGAATGGTCGCGCCTGTTTTTGTCTCGCAGTGGAGAATGACGTGGTTGCCCTGGTATTCGGCCATGGCCACGGTGGCCGGCATCGAAACGTCCATACCGGTATCACCTTTGCGGTCGAGGTAAATCCGGTCCGCACGGACCGAAAAACCGTAGTCGCCGGATGCGCCGAGATTGGGCTGGGCGCAGACGCTGTTAACCGTGGTCCCTTCCATGGATAGGGCATGTCTGCCGCCGTCAGTGCGGCATTCGAAATGCCCTTCGAAAATATTGTGTCCGCCGATGAATCCGGCCACGAACGCGCAGTCCGGGGTCTCGAATATATCGCGCGGGGTACCCACCTGCTGGATGACGCCCCGAGACATGACCACGACCTTGTCCGCCAGGGCGAACGCCTCCTCCTGAGAGTGGGTGACGTGGATGAAGGTCATATCCAGTTCCTTCTGGATGTTCTTCAGCTCCTTGCGCATCTGTATGCGCAAAAAGGGGTCCAGGGCGGAGAGGGGTTCGTCGAGGAGGATGACCGAGGGCTTGGTGATGAGCGCGCGGGCCAGGGCTACACGCTGCTGCTGACCGCCGGAAAGCTGGTCGGGCAGGGCGCCTGCGTAGTCGCCCATGTGCACCAGTTCAAGCAGCTCCATGGCCTGGGCGCGCCGGGACTTCTTCGGTTCACCGGCTATTTTGAGGCTGAAGGCCACGTTGTCCACGCAGGAGAGGTGGGGGAAGAGCGCGTAGTTCTGGAACATGAGCGCTGTCTTCCGTTTGGCGGGCGGGGTGTCCGTAATGTTCCGGCTGTCGAGCAGGATGTCGCCGGAGGTCACTTCCTCATGGCCGGATATCATGCGCACGGCCGTGCTCTTGCCGCATCCGCTGGGGCCGAGCAGGCAGCAGTATTCGCCCGCTTCGACGGTCAGTTCGATGCCCTTGAGCGCTTCAATGGTGCCGTACCATTTGCCCACAGCCGACATTTCCACTCTTCCTATGCTACCCATGGCTATCCGTCACTCTTCGCGGTTTGCCGCCCTTCGGGGGGGCGGTCGAAATTGCTCTGTTCGTTGCCTGCCGTTCTTTTCGTCGATCAATCAATGGCTCGTATGAACGAGGCCAGTTCCGGGGTGCCGGGGTTGGCAAAAAGCGCTCTGGGATCGCCTTGTTCATGCACCTTGCCCTGGTGCATGAAGATCAGCTTGTTGCCGACCTCGCGGGCGAAGCGCATCTCGTGGGTGACCATGATGAGTGTCATGCCCTCCTCGGCCAGCCGCTTCACCACGTCCAACACCTCGCCCACCAGCTCCGGGTCCAGGGCCGAGGTGATCTCGTCGCACAGCAGAACCTTGGGCTGCATGGCCAGGGAGCGGGCAATGGCCACGCGCTGCTGCTGCCCGCCCGAAAGCTGGTCCGGGTAGGCGTCGAACTTGTTGGCCAGCCCGACGCGGGTGAGCATGTCCATTGCCAGTGCCTTGGCCTCTTCCTGCGCAACCTTCTTAACCTGCCGGGGGGCGAGCATGACGTTCTCGCCTGCCGTCAGGTGGGGGAACAGGTTGAACTGCTGGAAGACCATGCCCACCTTGAGCCGGAGAGGGCGCAAATCCTTCTCCATGCCGGTGCGACGGTCGCCCTCTATGGCCAGGATGCCGTCGTCAAAGGACTCCAGCCCATTGAGAATGCGGAGCAGGGTGGACTTGCCGGAGCCGCTGCGCCCGATGATGGCGACCACGTCTCCCTCTTCCACCTTGAGGGTCACTCCTTTGAGCACCTCGTTGTTGCCGAAGCTTTTGTGAATGCCTTCAGCGGCTACAAGCGACATGAAGTCTCCTTTCTACCCGCCGGGCCAGTGCCGAAAGCGGAAAACAGATGATGAAATACCCGACGGCGACCAGTCCGTAGACAAGCAGCGGCTTGAACGTCGCGTTGGAAATGATGGAGCCGGTCTTGGTGATCTCCATGAAGCCGATGATGGAGGTGACCGCCGTGCCCTTGACCACCTGCACCGAGAACCCGACCGTGGGCGGCACCGCGATGCGGACGGCCTGCGGCAGGATGACGAAGCGGAGCTGCTGCCAGCGGCTCAGGGCCAGGCTTTCGCCCGCTTCCCACTGGCCGCCTGTGATGGATTCCACGCAGCCGCGCCATATTTCCGCCAGATAGGCACTGGTGAACAGGGTCAGGCCTATGGCGGCGGTCAGCAGGGGCGAGATGTCGAAACCGAGCAGGCCGATGCCGAAAAAGATCAGGAAGAGCTGCATCAGCAGCGGCGTGTCCTGAAAGAACTCGATGTAGATACGGGCGGTCTTTTGATACGCCGGACGCGGGGAAATGCGTGCAAACAGGAGCAACAGGCCGACGATGCCGCCGCAAACAAAGGCGATGAGGGAAAGCCCGACGGTCCAAGCCCCGCCGAGGAGCATGTGACGGACGATATCCCAGAGGGTGAATTCTATCATGCCGTCCTCCTGTCGATGACCCGGCGCCCGAAGATCTGCAATCCCCTGCGGACCAGAATGGCGAGCATCAGATAGACCAGCGTGCTGAACGCATAGATCTCGAAGGCCCGGAAGGTGCGGGACTGGATGAGGTTGGCCACGTAGGTAAGTTCTTGGGCAGCGACCTGCGAGCAGACCGACGAGCCGAGCATGACGATGATGATCTGGCTGCACAGGGCGGGCCAGACGCTCTTCAGGGCCGGGCGGAGCATGATGAACCGGAAGGTTTGCCACCGGCTGAACGCCAGGGATTCGGCGGCTTCCAGCTGGCCTGTGGGCACTGTCATGACACCTGCGCGGATGATCTCGGTGGAATATGCGCCCAGGTTGAGAGCCATGGCCAGGAAGGATGCTTCCCACCCATTGAGTTTGACGCCCATGGCCGGGAGTCCGAAAAAGATGAAGTAGAGCTGAACCAGAAACGGCGTGTTGCGGATGCATTCCACGTAGACCGTATACACGGGGCTGAGAATCCGCAGCTTCCATGCGCGCGACACCGCGCCGAGAATGCCCGCGCCGACTCCGACCGCCGAGGCAAGGACGGTCAGCAACAGCGTCATGACCGCTCCCTGGGCGAACATTTCCCAGTTGTTAATGATCGGCTCTATGGAGAATTGATACGACATTTTGCTGTCTCATCGGGCGGGAGGTCCGTCTCCCGCCCTTGATTCATTTCTACAGATTTTCGGGCAGGGGGTTGTGCAGCCACTTCTCGGCGATCTTGCCGAGTGAGCCGTCCTTTTTGGCCTCGGCGATGATCTCGTTGACCTTGGCCATCAGCTCCGGCTGCTCCTTGGCAATGCCGACGTAGCAGGGGGAGTTCTTGATCATGAACTTGGTAGCCAGCTCCTTGGAGGGGTGCTTGGCATTGATGGAGGCGGCCACGACGTTGCCGGTGGCGACCAACTCGACCTGACCGGAAAGGTAGGCCGTGATCGTGGAGCTGTTGTCCTCGAACCGCTTGATGGCGCAGGACTCGGGAGCAATCTTGGTCAAGGCCAGATCCTCGATGGAGCCGCGGGTTACGGCAATGGTCTTGCCTGCCAGGTCAGCCGCCTTGCTCACGGTGGAGTCGGCCGGGCCGAACACGCCGTTGAAGAACGGGGCATATGCATCACAGAAATCGATGACCGCCGCGCGCTTGGGGTTCTTGCCCAGCGAGGAGATGACCATGTCCACCTTGTCGGTGGTCAGGTAGGGGATGCGGTTGGTGCTGGTGACGGGGACGAGCTTGACCTTTACTCCCAGCTTGGCAGCGATCAGGGAGGCCATGTCGATGTCATATCCAATGGGCTGCATGTCCGGGCCGACGGAACCGAACGGGGGGAAGTCCTGCGGAACTGCGACACGCAGTACCCCGGAATTCTGGATTCTTTCCAGAGTGCTGGCCGCAAGGGCCGAGGTCCCGAAGAGGATGGTGCAAAGGGCCAGCGCAAGGGCCAGCGTACAGAGGCGGCGAAGTGTTGTTTTCATTCTCTCTCTCTCCAATTGATGGTTGCCGGACCGGCGGTAGTTGACCGCGTGGTATGACCGGTAAGTTCGTTTTGGGTCAACTTGCTGTTATTGTCAATCTTAAAAAATAATTCTTGTTCATTTTTATTAATTTTAACAAATTAGTTAAAATACGAAAATAATATTACAAAAATGTGGGGTCAAAAAAAGATATGGACAAAAACCCGACAGGTGTGATGTACACTGCAGGAGCGCACTGGTAAGACCAGTTGGGCCTGATCGGCAGAGGCCGATTTCGTTTGTCATCCATGGAAAGGCCGGGGTGAAGATGAACAGTGACTACTTGTAAGGGAGCGGGACGCATGTCGAGAACCGACGAAGCGATGCAGAGCATAGAGACCATGATTGCGCAAAACGGCTGGGCTCCCGGGTTTCAGTTGCCTTCCCAGCGGACGCTGGCCGAGGAACTGCCGTTCAGCCGTCCCACCATACGGGAGGCGCTGGTCGCCATGGAGGCCTTGGGGCGTGTTGAAATCCGGCCGGGCAAAGGCGTGTTTCTTTCTGCCGGAGAAGTCTCGGCGGCCGCTGCCAGGGTAAAGGTAATGACTCCCTCGGCCGCCCTGTCCGGTCGCGAATCCCAGATGTATCAGTTCCGCTATGCCATAGAACCTGCCATTGCCGGACTTGTGGCCGTGAACGCCACCGCCGCCCAGATCGCGGACATGGACGTGGTGGTGGAGGCCATGCGCACGGCCAAGGCCGCCGGGGACCACACAGAGTTCGCCCGGCTGGACTTCACCTTTCATTCCCAGATGATAGAAGCGGCCAACAACCGATTTTTCACCGAGGCCATCAGTCCGTTTCTCGGCCTGTTTTTCGAGAGCCAGAAGCTGCCGCTCGCACTGGACGACAGTCTGAGCGACACGATCCGCGAACATGAGCGGATCATGGAATATTTTCATAATCACCAACCCGCCGAGGCGCACAAGGCCATGGAGCGGCACATTCACGGCGTAGCGCGACGCGCCGGGGTCAGGCTGGTGGAGTAGGCCGCGCATTTTGAATTTCCTGGCGGAAACCTGTCCGAAATCACGCCGGTCTGGTACCGGCCGGAGGAGTTGTCATGTGCAATCCTACAAGGATCGGCATTGTTATTTGCGATCGCTACCGGTGTTGCGCCGGGGGCAAATGTCTGCGCGCCATGCGTGAGCGCGCGGGCGCATTTTCGGCCTACAAGGACGAGGAAATCGAGCTGGTGGGGTACACGACCTGCAACGGTTGCCCCGGCGGCAACGTCGAGTATCTGGGCGACGAGATGGTCAAGAACGGCGTGGATGTAATTCATCTGGCAACGGGACTTTTGGTTGGATACCCGCCCTGTCCGCACATTGAGACCTTCAAGTCCTATCTGGAGAACAAGTACGGCGTGAAGGTCGTTGTCGGCACCCATCCCATCCCGGAAAAGTACCTGACCACACATACCGGCCTTCACTCCTGGGACGGCCCGGAATGGAAGCCGCTGCTGGCCAATGCCATGACGGACGAGGCAACCCGCAAGGCATACGACTAGATCTTTTCGGCAAGGAACCGGGCGTACCGGAATCGCCCTGTTCCCGGGTTACAGTTTGCCCGGCTCGCCAGATATGGCGGGCCGGGATTTTTTTGTTCGGCAGTGGCGGAAAATTCCTGGCGTGTTGACAAGATTGTTTAAAATGGCGAGGAGAGATAACTGGTGAATTTGTCGAAGTCGGACGTCTTTTATGTCTTCAGCCGGTTGCGGAGAAACATGATGAAGTTGCGGTTTCTGTTTCTGGTCCCTGTCATTTCTATTCTGTTTGTCGCTGCTGCCGTGCAGGCACGGTCCATTCGCGACGAGGGGATCATTGCCGACGAACCCCCGCAAGCCTATGCCGGGTCCGACCGATGCGCCGAGTGCCATGCCGCCGAATATGACCAGTGGTCCAAAACCCTGAAGGCGCGTTTTGTCCGGCGGCGCAAGGATGTGGGCGAACTGCCGGGCAATTGGAAATCCGGTCCGCTACAGGGACGGGAGGACGAGAGCCGGCTTGTTGTCGGCCTGCGTCGCAAGGTGGCCTTTGTGGGCTCCGACTGGCGGGTAATGGGCGCGGAATATTCCCTGGCTGGGCACAGCTGGAAGCGCAGGAACGGCTGGCTGGGCCAGGATTATCGAAGCCGGTGCGGCATGTGCCACCTGACGGGCTGCAATCCCTATCGCAGGGAGTTCGCCGCTCTCGGCGTTGGCTGCGAGGCCTGCCACGGTCCCGGCGCACGCCATGTGCAGAGCGAGGACCCGGACGACATTTTATTGCCGGGCCGGAATGGCCGGGATGTGCTGGAAACCTGCCGCCGCTGCCACAATGGCCGCAACAGTCACGCCTCCGACCTCCGGGGATTTTCCGGAAAATACCACCAGAAATGAATCGGGATGATCAAAAAAAAGGAGCCGGAAATATTCCGGCTCCTTTTTCGTTGTTCGATGTCCGGTCTATTTTTTCGGCAGTGAGCAGGAATGCTTGAAGAAAACTGACAGGTATTCGCTATCCAGCTTTGGCGTGCGTTCTATGCGGGCAATGAGCGCGACCACTACGATGGTTGCCACGACCATGAGCATGGGGCCGAAGAGCCAGAAGATGAGCGGCACCAGAAAGTAGTAGGCACGCATTCCAATGTGAAAGTAATCGCCCGCCTTGTTGATCTGCATGGCTACAAAAGTGATGGACGAGCCGTAGCTCGCCTCCTCCGACGGGGCGTTGATCAGGAATCCCACATGGCTGAAGAGCCGGATGGCGAAGGAAAAGTTGAAGAAGGCTATGAACAGGTTGATCAGAATGACCAGCAGTTTGAGGGTGATGGTGCTTCTGGCCGTGGACCCGAACAGGTTGACCGCGTGCCATATCTGGCCCAGCTCTTCCCCCTGTCCGGTGAGGGAGAGCAGACCGACCGCCAGCAGGATGGAGGTGGAGGCCAGAAATGTGGCGGCCATGGTCGAGTTGCGCAGGGTCTGCACCGCCAGGATGTCCTTGCGCTCCTCCATGATGCCGACCACCCAGGCGGTCTTGGCCAGCTGGTTGGCTCCGAACAGGGTGTAGATGGGGTCGTGCTTCACTCTCCAGGCGGCGTATATGTGATAGGCCGAGAACAGCCCTGCCGAGATTATCAGGCAGATAATGTCGAGCAGGTGCGGGGCCATCAGTTCCTTCATGTCTTCCTCCGATCCGGAGTCTGTAGGTTGTCCTCCGCCTAGGGAGGAGTGCTGTACGAAATCGACTTCCCTGTTTTACGACGCCGGGACGGGTTTTGCAACGATCCGACTGAATTAACCGGCAACAGTTTACAACTATTGCCAAAATCGGTAATTTAGTAACGATCTTCCACCATGCCTTGTTTACGGAGGGCGAAATGCGCATACGACCTGTCCCGACCATTCCCGCATTGTTCCTGTTTGTTCTGTTGTCGGCGGGATTCCTTTTCGGGACGGCCTTTGCCGCTGATTCCGGGGCCAGGGGCAGCGCGGATTCCGCCACCGTCATTCCGGCCGATGCCACGCCGGATCAGGTGCGGTCCATTCTCGCCGCAATGAGCGATGAACAGGTACGTCAGCTTCTCCTGAATGAATTGCGCAACGCCGCGCCCGCTTCGGCCAAGCCGCAACAACCGGAGGTGGTGCGGGCGTTGCAGCACGCCAAGCGCATCGTCCATGCGGTGCGGGCGAGGCTGGTCGAGCTGTTGTCAGGCGATACCGCCGCGCCCCGCCTGCTGCCGGAAGCTCTGCGCGAGTCGATCTCCGGCAGGGGCGTCTATCCTCCGGGCCGGTTGGCCTTGGGGCTGGCCATGGTTCTGGCCGTCTGGCTGGTGGTGCGCTGGCTGCTGGGCCGACGGCTGTCCGGGGTCAGGTTCGCCATGGAGGACGCGGAGCCGGGTGCCTCGCTCCCGGCGCGGCTGGGGCGGCTGCTGGCCCGTGCCGGGCTGGACATCGGCTCGGTCTGTGCCGCCTTTCTGGTGACGCTCATTCCCTATCTCACTATTTTCAACGAACCGGTGGACGCCCGTCCGGTGATATTTGCCTGGCTGGCCGCCATTGCCGCCGTGGGGCTGATCCGGGCCCTGTTGCGCGCCGTGCTTTCGCCCGATGCGACGAGGCTCCGTTTTCTGCCGCTTTCCGATGACGCGGCCCGCTACGTCTTCCGCTGGGCCATGCGTCTGGCCTGGGTGATCGTGGTGGGTGGCCTGTTGAGCTGTCTGGTACGTCTGGCCCATGCCATGGAGCTGGCCTACATTCTGGTGCTGGCACTCACCGGATTTGTGGTTGCCTGCATGGTCTCCCTGCTGGCGCTGTGGAACAAGCAGCGGGTGGCCACAGCCATCCGCGCAGCCACGCCGGAGAACTCTCTGCGTCACCAACTGGCCGGGGCCTGGGCCGGGGGCGTCATCGCCTACACCATGATCTTCTGGATTTTCTGGGTACTCGCCCTGATGGTCTTTGGGCAAAAGGCATTGGCCACCGGGATGATCACGTTGCTCCTGCTGCCCGGCTATCTGCTGGCGGACTGGGTGACGCAACGGCTGGTCGCCTTTGCCGTGGACATGGCCGGGGTGCCGGATGCCGACGACGAGGCTGACTCCGATGGCGCGAACGAAGCGCCGGAAGCCGAGGTCCGCCCGACAATCTCGAAATTCGAGCGTTTCCTCTCCACGGGCTTTCGCATTCTGGTGGCGGCTGCCACGGTGTTTTATCTGTTGCGTGCCTGGGGGGTGGACATCCGCTTTGGCCGAAATCTGGTAGCGGCCGGGATCAATACGCTCATCACCCTGGTGCTGGCCTACATCTTTTGGATATCCGTCTCCAATTTCATAGGGCGCAAGCTGCGCGAGGCACCGGGCGCGGCGGGGGGCCATGCCGAAGGCGAGGGCGGCGGCCACGGCGGCGACCGTTTCTCGACCCTGCTGCAACTGGTGCGCAAATTCATTTTCGCGGCCATTACGGTCATTTCCGTGCTGATCATTCTTTCCTCCCTCGGCGTGGATATCGGCCCACTCCTCGCCGGTGCATCCGTTTTCGGCATCGCCATCGGTTTCGGCGCGCAGACGCTGGTCAAGGATATCATCTCCGGCATTTTCTTTTTGATGGACGACGCCTTTCGCGTGGGCGACTACATCGAGACCGGCAATGCCATGGGCACGGTGGAGGAAATTTCAGTGCGTTCCATCAAGCTGCGTCACCATCTGGGCTTTCTCTACACCATCCCCTTCGGCTCCATGAAGTTGATAAAGAACAACTCCCGCGACTGGGCGGTGATGAAGCTCAAATATCTGGTGCCCTTCGATACCGACCTTCAGAAGGTCAAGAAGGTTATAAAGCGGATCAACAAGGAAATCCGCGCCATACCGGAATTGGACGAGATGATGCTGAGCGACATCAAGAGCCAGGGCGTCAAGGCCATGGAAGAGTATGGTATGCGTATGCGGGTCAAGTTCATGACCAAGCCGGGCGGCCAGTTCACCCTGCGCAAACTGGTGCTGGCCAAGATGCGCAAGTATTTTGCCGAAGAAGGCGTGGAGTTCGCCAAGCCCCGCGTCTCGGTGCACATGCCCACGGGCGAGGACTTTACCGAGGAGGAACGGGCCGCATTGGCTGCGGCTGCCAGCACGGCCACGGAAAAGAAGGAAGCCGGGAAAGAGGACTAGCGTGTTTGTCTAGGAAGCCCGGTGACAGGACCGGGCCGAGAACATCCCGGCGACCACGGCGACCAGAGCGGCGATGCCGCCCATGATGAATGGTGCGCGCGGCCCGAGGACATCCCAGGCGAGCCCGGCGGCGAGGCTTCCCGCCAGCGTCAGCAGGCCGGTTACCATGAGGAAGAAGCCCATGGCCGTTCCCTTGCGGTCCGCCGGGAGGCAGGAGGCGATGACCGCCTTGCCCACGCCCTCGGTCAGTCCCATGTACAGCCCGTAGATCGGGAAGAGCAGCCACACCCCGCCGGGGCCGGTGAGGGCGAAGCCGAAGTAGACCAGGGCGTAGACCGTCCATCCCCCCAGCATGAGCCGCCAGCGGCCCACTCGGTCGGCCAGGAGGCCCGCCGGATAAGCCGAGGCCGCGTAGGTGATATTGTAGAGCACGTAGGCCGCGATGACCTGTATGTCGCCGAGGCCGAGGCCCTTGGCGCGCAGCAGGAGCAGGGCGTCCGTACTGTTGGCGAATGCGAACAGGGAGAGCAGGAGCAGGGAGCGCCAATACTCGCCCGGCAGGCCGCGCAGGGAGTCACGCAGGGAAAGTCGTTTCGTCTGTGCGGAGTCGGAAGGCACGTCTGATCCGGCAGGCTGGTTGCCGCCGGTTTCGCGCAGACGGAAGGTCAGCGCGGTTGCGGCCAGTCCCGGCAGGGCCGCCAGCAGGAAAATTGTTCGGTACGCGCCGGGCAGCAGGGCAAGCAGCCCCATGGCCGCGAGCACGCCTACGATGGCCCCGGAGGTGTCCATGGCGCGATGGAAGCCGAATGCACCGCCCAGCCGGGCCTTGGGAGCAGCGTCCGCGATCATGGCGTCGCGCGCCGATGTTCGCAGCCCCTTGCCCAGCCGGTCGGCCATTCGCGCTGCAAATACCACGGGCCAGGCAAAGGCCAGGGCCAGCAGCGGCTTGGACAGGGCGGAGAGGCCGTATCCGGCGCGGACATAGGGGGCGCGGCGGCCCATACGGTCCGAGTGCCATCCCGATACTCCCTTCATCATGCAGACCAGCGCCTCGGCGGCTCCTTCCATGGCACCGAGCACGGCGGCGGGTGCGCCCAGAACCGAGACCAGGAACAGTGGGATGATTGGGTAGACCATCTCCGAGGCCACATCCGTGAAAAAACTGACCCAGCCAAGGGTGACGATGGCATGGGGCAGGGGCGGTCGCTTGGAACCACGGCGCATTACGCGGCTCCTCCCTTCTGGAAGAGTCGGGTCGGGAAAAATGACGGAGTGTTGTCCGGTCTTCGGATCAGCATGACAGGATTTTGCTCCAGTCGCGTCCGTCCTGCAACCGGGAAGACGAGGGGGTTGTCACGAAAACTTGACGCTTCCGTTACAAACGGGCGTTGCTCGTGTGCGTAAGGGTCTGCGACAATTGATTGTAGAAAGCAATTGTACTATTCATTTCCCTTCACAACTTTTCACTGCGGAGAGAGTTCATGAAAAAGATAGCGGTATTGGTGTTGATGGCAATGTTTGCTCTGGCCGGAACGGCCCGGGCAGAGACCCTGAAACTGCTCACCTGGAAAGGGTATGCCCCGCAGAAGGTGATCGACGCATTTGAAAAGGAGACCGGCATCAATGTCGAGGTCACCTTTTCCAACAACGAAGAGATGATCGCCAAGCTGCGCGCCACGCGCGGCGCCGGGTTCGATCTGGCCCAGCCTTCCCAGGACCGTATTTCCTCTGTCCAGGCCAAGTACAAGCTGTACCAGCCCATGGACTACTCCAAGATCGACGCCAAGCTCTTTATCCCCTCCATGCTGAGCGCGGTGAAGAAGAACACCCTGGTGGACGGTAACTCCTACGCCGCACCGTTCTGTTGGGGTACCTCCGGCCTGATCGTCAACAGCGACAAGGCCAAGGGTGCCGATTCCTGGAAGGCGCTTGTCGATCCCAAGTACAAGGGTCGCGTGAGCTACCGCCTGAAGCGGCCGACCCTCATCGCCATGGGCTTTGCTCTCGGTTACGATCCTTTCGAACTGTACAACGACCCCAAGGGATACAAGGCCATGCTCGACAAGGTTGCCGATACCCTGATTGCAGCCAAACCCATTGTGAAGAACTACTACGCCAATGGCGATGCCCTGATCGAGTCCATGCGTTCCGGTGAGGTCTTCGTGGCCATGGCCTGGGATGCGGGCGGATGGAAGCTGCACACCGACAACGCGGCTATCGACTACAAGGCTCCCAAGGAGGGTGCCCTGGGCTGGATCGATACCTTCGCCATTCCGGCCAAGGCCGAGAACGTCAGCGCCGCCTACAAGTGGATCAACTTCATGATGAAGCCCGAGAACGCCGGTTACTTCAGCTCCGAGGAGAAATACGCCACTGCCTCGGCCGACGCGCTCAAGTACACGGATAAGGCCGTTGCCGCCAACTTCGCTCGCTCCTTCCCCCAGACCGTCATCGACAACATCAAGTGGTATCCGCCGGTGCCTGCCAAGCTGGAAAGCATCGAAGGCAAGGTTCTGGACAAGATCAAGTCCGCCCAGTAGACTGACTGGCAGAGAATTCTAATGGAAGGCGGAGGGCGCATATGCCCTCCGCCTTGTTTCAATCCCCCCAACCGGCCCGAAAATATGACCAACGATCTATCAGTCCGCAATGTGGTGAAGCGGTTCGGCGATTTCACCGCAGTCAGCGACATTTCTTTTGATGTGCCTTCGGGCTCCTTCTTTTCCATTCTCGGCCCCTCCGGCTGCGGCAAGACAACGCTGCTAAGGATGATTGCCGGATTCGACTCGCCTTCCAGCGGCGATATCGAGATCCGGGGCAAGAGCATGATCGGCGTGCCGCCCAACCGGCGGCCGGTGAATCTTGTGTTCCAGCATCTGGCCCTGTTTCCCATGATGAATGTGGCCGAGAACGTGGCCTTTGGCCTGCGGCGACGCGGCACGCCCAAGGCGGAGATCAGCCGCAAGGTGCCCGCCATTCTGGACCGCGTGGGCCTGCCCGGCTATGGCCGCAAGCGCGTGGACCAGCTCTCCGGCGGCCAGCGGCAGCGTGTGGCCATTGCCCGCTGTCTGGTGCTGGAACCGTCCGTTCTGCTGCTGGACGAACCCCTCGGCGCACTGGATCTCAAGCTGCGGGAGCAGATGAAGCTGGAGCTCAAGAAGCTCCAGGCCAAGGTTGGGACCACCTTCATCTATATTACGCACGATCAGTCCGAGGCCCTTGTCATGTCCGACCGCGTGGCCGTGATGCACGACGGCCGGTTCGAGCAGGTGGGGCGTCCGCAAGACCTTTACGGCTGTCCCGCCACCCCGTTTGTGGCCCGGTTTGTGGGGGATAACAATTCATGGCGCGGCCGCATTACCGAGAGCCTGGACGGCGACGTCATTGTCCGCACCGACGAAGGCTACTCCTTCCGCACCCGGGCCGACGGCGCCTGCTGTTGCGGCAACGAGGTCGATCTTTTCCTGCGGCCCGAGGCCATGCGCATCGAACCGCGCGAAACCACCGGGCTGAACCTCTTTGACGTCACAGTGAAGAGCATCCTCTTTGACGGCGCCAACAGCCGCTTGCTGACCGTGACCCGCGAGGACCGCGAACTGCTCGTCACCCTGCCGCAGAACCGGAGGTTCGACCACATCGAGCCGGGGGACGACATCCGCGTGGGCTGGCATCCCGAGTCCGGCATCTGTTTCAAGGCGGAGTCCTAGACATGCCCCGTTCCCGCCTCGTGTTCTGGATGTTTTTCGCCCCGGTGGCGGTCTGGCTTTTCCTGCTCATCGTCCTGCCCCACCTGGACCTGCTGACCATGAGCTTTCGGGGCGAGGACGACTATGGCGACATGGTCTGGACCCTGCAAAACTACAAGACGTTTTTCACCGAGCCCATCTATTGGCTGACCTTTGTCCGCACCGCGCTCTACGCCATGATCACCACGGCCATTACTTTTCTGCTGGCCATGCCGGTGTCCTTTTATATCTCCAAGCTCGCACGGTCGCGGGTGCGGGGGGCGCTAATGATCTTTCTGCTCCTGCCGTTCTGGGTCAGCGAACTGGTGCGGGTCTACGGCTGGATGATCCTTCTGCGAGAGTCCGGGGTGCTCAACTTCGTGATGCTGAAACTTGGCTTGATCGATAAGCCCATCGAGATGCTTTACAACGACGCGACCATGATCATGGGGCTGGTCTACACCTCCATGTTGTTCATGATCGTGCCTTTGGTCTCGGTGATGGAAAGCCTGGACGACAGCCTCATCGAGGCCGCGCACGACCTGGGCGCGAGCAAGCTGGCCATCTGGCGGACCATCATCATTCCGCACTGCAAGCCCGGCATCACTTCCGGTGCCATCGTGGTCTTCATGCTGGCCCTGGGCAATTACCTGACACCCAACCTCATGGGCGGCAAGAACTCCCTCTGGTTCACGGAGCAGATTTACAATCAGTTCATCGCCAGCTTCAACTGGAACCAGGGTTCGGCCTTCGGCTTCCTGCTGCTGGTGCTCAGTTCGCTCATCATCTGGGGCGGGCTCAAGCTTACGGGCCAGAAGCTCGGGGAGGTGGCGTCATGATCCGCTCCCTGCCGCGCAGCCGGACCTACAACTGGTCCTTCAATATTTTCATCATCCTCTATTTCGTCTTCCTGTTCGCGCCGCTGGTCGTCACCTGCGTGCTGGCGTTCAACGACTCGAACTTCCCGTCCCTGCCATGGCAGGGGTTCAGCCTGGACTGGTTCACCTCGGCCGGACCGGAGCGTATCGGCCTGTTTCACGACGACCAGATTCTGCGCTCGCTGCTTACCAGCCTTGAGACCGCGGTCTGCGTCTCCCTGCTCAGCGTGACGGTGGGCACCTGCGCCAGTTTTCTGTTCGAGAAGGAGGAGTTCCGGTTCAAGGGCGTGCTCTACATGCTCATGCTCGCGCCGCTGGTCATACCCGGCGTCATCCTCGGCATCTCCATCCTGCTGGCGTCCAACTCGGTGGGCACTTTCATGGACGATACCTTCGGCATCGACTGGGCCGTCTTCCGCCCCAGCTTCTGGCTGGTGGTGCTCGGCCAGTTTTCGTTCATCTCCACTTTCGTCACCCTTGTGGTTTCGGCCCGGCTGCGCAAGTTCGATACCTCGCTGGAGGAGGCGGCCCTGAACCTCGGGGCCACGCAGTTCGGCGTTATCTGGCACATTACGCTGAGATTCCTGCGCCCGGCCATCATCGGGGCAGCGGCCGTGGCCTTTCTTATGAGTTTTGAGAACTTCAATACCACGCTTTTCCTCGTGGGTTCGGAGCCGACCCTGCCGGTAAATCTCTATTTGCAGGTGCGAGACGGCAGCACCCCGGTGATCAACGCGGTTTCGCTCATGCTCGTGGTCGGCACCTCGCTGCTTGCCCTGGTCAATCTCTATTTCACCAAGCGGGAGGACTAGATGTTCTATGATCGGCTGCCCGGTTCCGGGTATGTCTGCGCCCATCGCGGCGCACGGGCTTTGACGCCGGAGAATACCCTGACGGCGATTCGGCGCGGCTTTGAGCTGGGTGCGGACTTTTGGGAAACGGACGTGCAGAAGACGGCCGACGGCCAACTGGCGATCGTCCACGACGATACCCTGGAGCGGACAACGGACGTGCCGGACCGGCCGGAGTTCGCGGACCGCAAGCCGTGGTGGACGCAGGAATTTACTCTGGCCGAGCTGCAATCCCTGGACGCGGGGTCATGGTTTGCCGGGACAGATCCTTACGGCACCGTGGCTTCCGGCGAAGCCCGTCCGCAAGATCTGGCCGAGGCGGATGCCTGCCGCATCCCGACCCTGCGCGAGGTGCTGGCCTTTACCCGCGCCAATGATTTCCCCATGAATATCGAGATCAAGGACCAGGTGCGCACGCCCGGCGACCTGTCCATTGTTTCGGATATCCTCGACATGATGCGTGAGATGGATGTGGAGGACCTGATTCTCATCTCCTCTTTCAACCACGACTATTTGCGGGAGGCGCGCCGCCTGAATCCGGCCATTCCGCTGGCCGCGCTCACCGAGGAGCGCCACCCTGAGAATCTGGTGGACTACCTCAACTCCCTTGGCGTGGCGGGCTACCACCCGGACGAGGTCATCACCGATCTCTCCCTGGTGCGCGACCTTGCTGGTCGGGGCTTTCACGTCACGCCCTACACGGTCAACGACATGGACCGGGCCATGGACCTGATCGGCGCGGGCTGCTGCGGCATCACCACGGACTATACCCACCTGCTGCGCGCCCGGCTGGACGGATAGGGGCGGCTATTTCACGGCCTGCCACAGCGCGGCCGGATCGCCCTGTATCAGCAGAGGGATGTTGTGCTTGATGCGTTCGTCCGGCCAGTCCCACCATCTGATCTCTTCCAGCATGGCGATTTCATTGTCGGGAAAGCGTTTTCTGATCGGCCGCGCGGGTGACCCAGCCACGATCTCATAAGGCTGCACATCCCGGGTGACGATGGCCCGGGAGCCGATGCGCGCGCCGTTGCTGATGGTCACACCGGGCATGATAAGGGCCTCGAAACCGATCCAGACGTCGTTGCCGACGATGATGTCACCCTTGTTGTCCCAGCCGGAATTCACTACCAGCTCATGTTCCCACAGCTCGCCGAAGATGGCGAAGGGGTAGTTCACGCACGCCTCCGCCTTGTGATTGCCGCCGTTGAAGAGGAACTTGGCACCATGGGCTATGGAGCAGAACTTGCCGATAACCAATCGATCATGATTCACCTGATAGTGGTACAGGACGTTGCGGTCCTGGAATTTGAGCGGGTCGTCGAAGTCGTGATAGTAGGTGTGGTCGCCCACGATGATGTTATCGCGGGTCACGGCCTCTTTGAGGGTACAGGTCTGTGTGTCGTTGCTGCGAGGAAAGAGTGGGTCGTTCATGGATAATCTCTCGTTTATGTTTTGCTGACGGTGTACTGCCAATATCGAAAGAACGTCAACGGGGTGGAGGAAGCCGTAGAAGCTCTTTGAAAACGGGAAGTTGATTTTTCCCCCCATTTTGAGCGATGTAAGGGGACGGGTCCGAAGTGAGGACTCCCACCTGAGGGTGGGAGCTTTTGTTTTTGGCGGACCTGCCAGACAGGAGTTCATATGCAAGCGCTCAAGATAAAGGGACTGGTGCTGTTCGGCGCCTATGTCCTGTTCATGTTCCTAACCATGGGCATGTATTGGTGGAATATCGATGCCTTCCGTGACCGCCTGGTGGTCATGGACGAGTTCCACAACGTCCTCTCCGACATTTTGGAGACCCGACGGTACGAAAAGAACTTCATGTTTTATCCGGAGCCCAACAGCCAGAAGGAGGCGCTGGTCTATCTGGACCGGGCCGAGGGCACAGTGAAGGTCCTGCAACCCAAGATCGTCGAGATTGAGGGTGAGGAGAATTATGAAAAATTGCTCGGCAGCATCGGCGAATACCGCACGCTGCTCCATGCCTTGGCTCAGGGCGACAAGTCCGTGGGCGTGCAGACCCGCGAGCACGGAGCCGTGCTGGTCCGTACCGCCCAGAATCTGCTCCGGGACAAGCAACAGCGCATCCACAGCGCTCTGGACCGCATCCGTGTCATGCCAATCGCGGTCATGCTCGCGCTGCTCATCGTCATTACCGTGGTCTTCATCTGGCAGGCGCGCAAGGTGCTGGAACGGCTCAAATACGTGCAGCGCGCGGCCGAGGGCGTGGCCAAGGGTGACTATCAGGCCATCGAGCATCTGAGCAGCGAGGACCCCATCTCCGTGCTCATGCGCACGGCTTTTGCCAACATGGCGGACGAGTTGGACAAACGGCAGGAACAGCTGGTCGAGGCGCGCAAGCTGGTTTCCATCGGCACCCTGACCTCCGGTATCGCCCACGAGCTGAACAATCCGCTGAACAACGTCTCGCTCACAGCGGATACCCTGCTGGAAGAACTGGACGAGATGCCGCGCGCCGAGATGCGCGAGCTGTTGCAGGACATCATCGGCGAGACCTCCCGCGCCAGCGAGGTGGTGCGTAACCTGCTGGACTTCTCGCGAACCGAGCAGCGGTCGTTCCGGCCGTTGAGCATGGCCATGGTCGTTAGCCAGACCATGAAGCTGGTGGGCAACCAGCTGGCCATGAACGGCATCAATGTGGAGACGAACGTCCCGGTCGAGCTGCCGGACATCCAGGGGGATCTGCACTATCTGCAACAGGTCTTCATCAATCTTTTTCTCAATGCGAATCAGGCCATGGAGCACGGCGGCACCCTGCGCGTCACCGGACGGCGTGACGGCGACCGGGTGTGCGTGGGCGTGACAGACACCGGCTGCGGCATGGACAAGGATACCCTGAGCCGCGTGTTCGACCCGTTCTTCACCACCAAACCGGTGGGCAAAGGGACCGGGCTCGGTCTGTCCATCATCTACGGCATCATCAAGAAGCACGGCGGTTCCATCGGCGTACAGAGCGAGCCGGGGCAGGGCACCACCTTCACCGTCTGCCTGCCGCTTGCTGGTGCTGGCGGGGAGGCGTGATGCGGCCATTTCGAGCAGCTGTCATAGACGACGAGGCACAGGCGGCCAAGCTGGTCGGCCGGGCGCTGACCAAGCTGGGGTTCGAGGTGGAGACCTTCGGGCTGGGCCACGCTTTTCTGGCCCGCATGGGGGAGAAGCCGTTCCAGCTTGTCTTCATTGATCTCAAACTGCCGGATATGGAAGGTATCGAGATTCTGGAAACGATCAAAATGGGCTTCGAGAACGTCCAGGCTGTGATCATAACCGGCAATGCCTCCATCCCTTCCGCGGTGGAGGCCACGGCCAAGGGCGCGTCGGGCTACATCGTCAAACCGTTTCGGTTGCAGGAGGTGCGGACCACGGCGCGGGAGGCCCTGGAAAAGCTGGAGCTGCGTGCGGAAAACCGCCGCCTCAAGGAAGCCCTGCGCGAGGCTCCGCCCCTGAACGATTTTTTGGGCAACAGCCAGGTCATGCTTGATGTCTTCGCCATGATCCGCAAGGTGGCAGGCGTTAACTGCAACGTCCTGCTCCAGGCCGATACCGGCACGGGCAAGGAGCGGGCGGCCAAGGCGATCCACGACCTGAGTCCGCGCAAGGACAAGACCTTCGTTTCCTTCAACTGCGGCGGGTTCACCGAGGAACTCATTTCAAGCGAGCTGTTCGGACATGAGAAGGGGGCCTTTACCGGGGCCACGGCCACTAAAATCGGGCTGCTCGAATCCGCCAACGGGGGCACCGTCTTTCTGGACGAGATAGGCGAGATGCCGCTTAATATGCAGGTTAAGCTGCTTCATGTATTGCAGGAGCGGCGCATTTTACGTGTGGGCGGCACCCAGCCCATCGACCTGGATATCCGGGTCATCGCCGCCACCAACAGGGATTTGCAGGAGGCCATGGCCGCCGGGCAGTTCCGTGAGGATCTCTTCTACCGGCTCAACGTGGTACGCATCCATCTGCCCGCCCTGGCAGAGCGCAAGGAAGACGTCCCGCTGCTCGCCAACCATTTTCTGGAGACCTTCAACGCCCGGTTCGGCAAGAATGTGCAGTCCATCTCGCCCCAGGCCATGGAGGTGCTGACCCAATACAACTATCCCGGCAACGTGCGCGAACTGGAGAACATCGTCCAGCGCGCCGTGGCCCTGGCCGAGGGCGAGGTCATCGGTGTGCGCGAGCTGCCGTCCGACCTGCTCAATCTCGCCTTCAGCAATTTCGGCACCCCCGGCCTGCTGCCGCTGGAAGAGGTGGAGAAGCGGCATATCCAGCGCGTGCTGGACGCCACGGGCGGCAACAAGGGACTGGCCAGCAGCATCCTCGGCATCCCCCGCACCACCCTGTGGCGGCGCATCAAGAAGTTCGGCCTGGAAACGGACGAGGACGAAGGCTAGCCTGTATTGTCGTTATTTCGCGAATAGTCGGATGGATTTTTTCCCGCCAGAAGTGCTTTACAGAGTCCGGGGTTGTACGTCTTATGCCCCCCGGCATCCCTCTCATCCCCGTGACAAGCAGGTAAACGGGTCCCACTGGACGAAAAATCGCACTTTGGGGCGGCATGATTGACCATTCCCCGGCAGGAGGAGGAACGGCGTATTTTTCGGATTATGACGGGGGATAGAGCCTCTTTAATAACCAGGCAATTGAATGAGTAATGATAGAAAAGCGTCGGCAACGGCCTGCCCGAATTGAGGGGCGGTTGACGTTGCGTTGCAGCGGCTGGCAAAGCTCCGCCGCCTGTTCCTGATATTGGCTTTTTTGCCTTGTCCCTCAATCTGCGGGCACCACTAGCCTCGCTGCCGGCCATACCTTCATGTTCTACGGTCTGACCGCCTGGATGCCTGTGTACCTGGAACAATCCCTGGGCATGACAGACGCCACCGCTGGCTATATCATCGTTTCACTCAGCCCGTTCGCCATCGGCCACATGCATGAATCGGCCGGAAATTGGCAAGGCGGTATGATTTTTCTCACTGTGGCCGCTGTACTGATGATCGGCTGCGGGCAGGCTGCAACTAACCCGCATAAAAGATAAGTATATTAAACAGCTGTCTGTTGCTATTGCGCGGCGTTCTCCTCATGGAGGCGGCGCGCTTCTCTTTGTACAGCGGTTTTTGCTCGTATAATTTTTCACAAATTTAGGTTCGTCTGTATGCCGCCCCAATTCTGCTTCCTGCTTATTTTTCATTTTGAAACACAAAATCACTGCTGGAGTCGTTTGCGCACGGATGGAGAAAATGTGCGCTGTTCAGAATGAAACGCTGTTTTTCGGGTTTATCGAAAGTGTGTTTATATCATTTAGCAATATTATATAAATAATACAGATAGTTAATCAGTATATGCCGCTTGCCTGTTTCATGAGGATTTTTATCGTTTCAGCACTCAGACGTTTTTCAATTTGAAACACGAAAATCACATTCCCTGCTTGTGAATAAATTGAATAAATAAATTTATCCTTGTATTCAAAATAGTTACTTGTTCAATCTCCACTCCGTGAGTTGGCATTGGCGTTGCTATGGCCTGCTTAACGGAAAGCATCATGAAGAACGTATTGATCGTTGTAGACACATCTCAGTCGAGCCTCTGGCTGGCCTATTACGGAATGGGGCTATCCCACCGCATTGCGGCCGGAGTCTCCATCCTCATGGTTATCGACCCCGACTATGCCGACGACAGCGGCGACGCCGACGAATGGATCGGCTCCCCTGAAAAGCGGCTTGAATCCATCCTGGCCGAGGACCAATCCGGTGGACGGCGTGTGGAATTCTTCGTCGTCCGGGGGCGGATGGAGGAGGAGATACCCAAATTCATCAGCGAGAACGACATCTCCAAGCTGTTTATCGGCAGGCCCCAGAGTAAAAGGGCTGAGGTGTACACCAAGCTGATGCGGGTCATCGATGCGGTGTACACGACGACCGGGTGTGATGTGGAAGTGGTGCAGAAGGTTTCCGCACAAAAGTGACGGACATTCCCTCTCGCGCCCTCTGCGCGAAGGGAAACCGGACTTGCAGTGTGGGCGGGACGCGGCGGGCATTAGGGGCCCGGAGCGGACCTGAGAAGGGAATGCAAACCGTGGAGGAGTTATTGATGTTTCATATGTATCTTCCCATAGCCGGGAACAGCGTGAACGTGTTCCTGGTGTTCGCCCTGGGAGGGTTCGTCGGCCTGCTCTCCGGCATCTTCGGTGTCGGTGGCGGATTCCTGATGACCCCGTTGCTGATTATGTTCGGCATTCCGCCGACCGTGGCGGCCGCGTCGGACTCCAACCAGATCGTCGGCGCGTCCACGTCCGGTTGTCTGGCACACTATCGCCTGGGCAATGTTGATTTCAAGATGGGCTTTCTGCTGCTTATCGGCGGCGTGCTCGGCGGCTTTGCCGGTGTCCAGGTCATCAAGGTCCTGCGTGCCATGGGCAATGCGGACTTCCTTATCAATATCACTTACGTGCTCATGCTTGGCGGCGTCGGGGCCTACATGTTCATCGAGAGCGTGCAGAGCCTGCGCAAAAAGGCCCCGGAAGCTGCTGCCGAGGCTGCCGCTCCCAAGAAAAAGTCCCGCTACACCGCCATGCTGGAGAGCCTGCCTTTCCAGATGGATTTCGAGAAGTCCGGTGTGCGCCTCTCCATGCTCATGCCCCTGGTGCTCGGCGTCATAGTCGGCATTCTCGCGGCCATCATGGGCGTTGGCGGCGGTTTCATCATGGTCCCCATCATGGTCTACCTGCTTCGTATGCCCATGCACGTCGTTGTCGGCACCAGCCTGTTCCAGATTCTCTTTACCTGCATCAACGTGACCATCCTCCAGTCCTACACCAACCACACCGTGGACTTCGTGCTGGCCGTTCTGCTGCTGCTCGGCTCCACCCTGGGCGCCCAGTTCGGCACTCGGATCAGCCGCAAGCTCAAGGGCGAACAGCTCAAGATCCTGCTGGCGACCCTGGTGCTGGTGGTCATGGTCAAGATGCTGCTCAACCTGCTGCTCACGCCCGACGTGCTGCTCGCCTACGCCGGAGGTCACTAGTCATGTACAAGATCGCAAGAACCTGCCTGCTCAGTTTCGCGGCTCTGCTGCTGACCGGTTCCCTGGCCCTGGCGGCCGGGACCGACCTGACCATACGGCCCAACCTCGTGCCCATCGGCACCAGCTTCAATGGTGCCACGCTGACCATCACCGGCCATGTGCCCGAGGGCGACTCCGCTGTCATCCGCCTCATGGGTGAGCCGCAGCACCGCAACTTCCGCGTGAAGGGCAAGGCCATGGGCGTACTGTGGATGAACCTCAAAACGGTCGAGATCAATGGTGTGCCCGATGTCTTCCTGATGGGTACCGACGGCAAGGCCCAGGTGAACTGGGAACATTCCGATCTCGGATTCCACTCCATCAAGGGGGAGACCGACGACCTGTTATTCGACGAGTTCATCAAGCTCATGGAGCGCGACGGTTTCTATGAAGTGGAAAACGGCGTGGTCAGCTATGAGACCGCTGCCGACGGCGAAGTTCCCTTTAAGGCCACCCTCGCCATCCCCTCCGCCATGCACCAGGGCGTCTACCGGGTGGAAGTCCTTGCCGTCCGCGACGGCAAGGTGGCCGATGTGGCTGCCGAGGAGCTGCACACCAAGCTGACCGGACTGCCCGAGTTCCTCTCCAAGCTGGCTTATGATCATTCCCTGATGTACGGTATAGCTGCCGTGATCATCGCCATCCTGGCCGGTTTGGTCATGAGCATGATCTTCAAGGAACGCGGAGGCGCCCACTAGGCGCGGAGATGGAGCAATGAAACGGTTGTTCGAGCATATTCGCAACCTGCTGCCCACGGGGCGGCACAGGGGACACCGTCCCCTGTCCGCCCTTTTCGGGCAGTTCCAGCGCGTGCTGGAGTTGAATAACCGTACCCTGACTCTCATCGCCTCCATGCACGACAAGCTGGGCGGCGACTATATTTTCGATCTGCAATACCTGCGCAGCTCCAAGCAGCATGTGGCGGGCACGGTCCGCGAGCTTATAGAGGCCTTCGACGCCATGGCGCCGGGCCGCCATCCGGACCTGCTGACCCAGTTCCGCACCATCCGCTCACAGCTGGAGAGCGAGCTGGAGCGCAAACCGGTGCTCCCCGATGTCATGGTCATGCCGCTTTTGAGCGTCACGGCAAACGATATGGACGCCGTGGGGGCCAAGTCCGTCAAGCTCGGCATCATCGCCTCCTCCGGCGCGGCCGCAGTGCCGGACGGTTTTGTCGTCACCACCTCGGCCTATCTTCTCTTTTTGCAAGAGAACGGTCTGGCCGAGCCGCTGGAGCAGTGCGAGGAGCAGTGGCGCAACGGTGAGCTTTCCGCTGAAGAGGCATCGGGCAAGATCCGCTCCATGATTCTGACCGGGAACATCCCCGGCAGGCTGCGTCGTTCCCTGAGCCGCGAGGTGGAGGCCCTGCGCCGTCGTCTGGGCGAGCGGGAACTGCGGCTCGCCGTGCGCAGCAGTGCCTGGGGCGAGGACGGCGATCTTTCCTTTGCCGGGCAATACGACAGTTTTCTCAATGTGGCCTCGGAGGACCTGCACGACGCCTACCGCAAGGTTTTGGCCAGCACCTTTTCCCCAGCGGCCATGGTCTACCGCAAGGAATATGATTTCAAGGCGAGCGAAGTGCTCATGGCCGTTTCCGTACAGGCCATGGTCGAGGCTCGCTCCAGCGGCGTGGTCTACAGCCTCTCGCCGGTGAACCCTATCCGCAACGTCATCGAGATTGCCGGGACCTGGGGGCTTGGCGCACCTTTGGTATCGGGCGAAGTGCCCGTGGACCGTTTTACCGTTTCCCGCGAGGGAGAGCACGCCGTGGTCGAGTCCTCGGTGGCGAAAAAGCCCAAGGCCCTGCGCGGCAAGGCCGGCGGATCGGTATACATGGAAGACGTGGACGAGGGCTTGCAAGGCGAGCCGTGCCTGTTGCCCGAGGATGTCCGGCTGTTGGCCGACACGGCCATGCGGCTGGAGCGGTATTTCAAGAAGCCCCAGGATATGGAGTATGCATTTGATACTTCCGGGGACCTTATTGTGCTTCAGAGCCGCCCCTTGCGTATCGGCGAAGGGGATACGGAAGGCAAGGCGGACCTGAGCGACGCCCTCAAGCGCTACAATGTCCTGCTCAGTGGCGAAGGGGACGTAGCCCAGCAGGGCGTGGGCGCCGGACCGGTCTTCGTAGCCTGGGAAGGACGCGATCTGGCCTCGTTCCCGGACGGCGGCATTCTGGTGGCGCACCTTTCCTCGCCGCAGTATGCCTCGGTGTTGAACCGCGCTTCGGGCGTGGTTACGGACATCGGTTCCCCGCTGGGACACATGGCGACCATTGCCCGCGAGTACCACGTGCCCACGCTGCTCAATGCCAGCCGCGCGACCATGGTATTGCAGGAGGGCGAGAAGGTCACCCTCGATGCCGAGCAGAAGACCGTCTATCAGGGCGTGATCCGCGAACTGAAGCTGCACGATTTCATGCTGGACCGCATGGAGGAGACTTACGAATATCGTCTGCTCCGGCGGATGCTGAAGCTCATTGAGCCGCTTAATCTCTTTGATCCTGACGCACCGAACTTTACGCCGCAGGGGTGCCGCACCCTGCACGACATTGCCCGGTTCATCCACGAGAAGGCGGTGGAAATCCTCATCGACATCCCCAACGCCTCGGCCAAGGGCGAACCCTGCCCCGGCGGGCGTCTGGTCCTGCCCGTGCCCATCGATCTGGTGCTGCTCGATATCGGCGGCGGCCTGGACGAGACCTGTGCCGGAGGCCTTGACGGACTGAAGCTTCGGCGGACCATCCTGCCGGAACAGGTGCGGTCCAATACCCTCCGCGCCTTCATCGACGGCGTGACTCTGGAAGGGGTATGGCAATCCACGCCCGTACCCGTGGACTTTTCCAGTTTCATGTCCAGCATGACCCGGACCTTTGCGGCGTCCGGGGCAGAGGCCGGGCGCATCGGGCAGAATCTGGCGGTCATTTCGGACCGCTACCTGCACCTGAGTTTGCGCCTTGGCTATCACTTCACCATGATTGACTGCTTTGAGAGCCCGGACGGCACGCGAAACAGCGTGCAGTTCCGTTTTGCCGGCGGCGTTACCGGGGCGACCCGGCGTTCGCGGCGGGCGCGGTTCCTCTTTGAAGTGCTCAAGAATTATGATTTTTCCGTAACCGTGCGCGAGGACCTTGTGGTGGCCCGCGCCAAGGGATGGATCGCCAGCGACGTGCAGCGGCTCATGCGGCTGCTCGGCATCCTGGTGGCTTATACTCGGCAGTTGGACGTCTCAATGATCGACGACGCCCAGATATACGCACATTGCGAGGCTTTTGAACGTATCGCCGAAGCGGCGATAGGCACCTAGCTATTGGAGGATTGCCATGACTACCTCGACCAAGACGAGCATTCTCATTCTGGACGACGAGCCCATCGTCAGCAAGCGGCTGCAACCCGCGCTGGAGAAGATGGGCTACGAGGTGGAGAGCTTCTACGACAGCTCCCTGGCCATGGATCGGGTCAAGGAGCGGAACTTCGACATTGTCGTGACCGACCTCAAGATGGAAGGCATCGATGGTATGCAGTTCCTGGCCGAGGTCAAGGAACGGTCGCCCGAAACCGAGGTCATCGTCATCACTGGTTTCGCCACAATGGATACGGCCAAGGAGTCCATGCGGAAGGGGGTTTTCGACTTCCTGGCCAAACCGTTCAAGCTGGGGGAGATCCAGGAGGTCATCCGCAAGGCGGAGGCCCACATTCGAGGAGAGGCACAGTAAGTTGAACTGCAAGAAAATGAAAAGCGAGGTGTGTCCATGGACATGTTGAAAGCGCTTGTCCCCGTGGAGATGACCTTGGCGTCCAACGTCGCGCTGCGTTACCTGTGCCGCAAGGCAGAGCAGCTCGGCATCGCCATACAGCCCATCCACGTGGAGGAACCCGACCACAAGCCGCACTCCTCGGAGACCGGATGGATTCGCCGGTCCTGGGAGTCCGGACTGCGTCAGGCCGGGCTGGAGGAGGTCCAGCGCATTTTAAAGAGCGAGAAGCTGGATTGTTGCGTCATGCCTAATCCCCGTATCCGCGTGGGGGCGCGGGAGGACGAGATTCTCGATGAGTTGCGCATCGGCGGGCAGGACCTGTTTGTGGAAGGTGAGGTAGCCAATTTCAATACCGGCGAGTTCCGCAAGCGGCTCAGGTCCAAGCTGTATCGCCAGATGCCCTGCCCGGCCCTGGTTGTTCGCAATATGATCCAGTCCGACCGTGTGGTCCTGGTGCTGGATGAAAAGACGGACGTGGAGCTGCTCATTGATCGGTTCCGTCGTTTTTTCCGCGAACCCGCAGGAGTGGATTTCGACCTGTGCGCCTATGCAATGGACGATCTGCAACGGTCCACTCATCCCGAAGAGCTGCTGGCCGAGGGACGTCGGCTGCTGGAGGCCGCAGGGTATGTCCCGGCCCGGAGCTACTCGTTGCTCGGCTCGCCGGAGACCGCTGCCAAGGCCATGCATGACTATGGCATGGTCGTTGTCCATCTGGATCGCGGTTCCAACCGCAGGACACCGCTCACCGAGGTACTCGCCATGGTGTCCAGTCCCATTCTTTTATGCTGGTAGCCCCAGCAAGGGAGTCTTTCCATGAAACTGCTCGTAGCCGTTGATGAAAACCCCTATAGCCGGTACGCGGTGGGCCAGGCCGCCCGTCTGGCTGCCAATACCTGGGCCGATGTGGTCATGCTGGCGGTGGAGAAAAGCCGCGCCTACCTTGACGAAGGCGACCTGGATCAGGCGCATGCCCACCCCAAGACCACCACGCTCAGTCGCTATCGCGCAGACTTCCTTGGCGCGATAGGGCCGGAGGCGGACATTTACGGGCAAGCCCAGGATGTCGCCTTCGGCCGTAGCGGCGATATGCTGGAGGCGGATGCCTCGGGCCGCAAGTCCATGACCCTGCGCGTGCGTAGCGGCAACCCCGTCAAGGCCATCGTGGCCGAGGCAAAGGCCTCCGGCAGCGATCTGATCATTCTCGGCTCCAGTCAGCACGAAGGCGGCTGGGGGCGTGGCTCCGACGTGCCGGGCAAGGTGGCGGACGCCGCCGCCTGTTCGGTCTTTGTCCTGCGCGAGAACGTTGTCCCCTCCAAGGTCGTCTGCTGTCTGGACCACGCCCACGTCACCCAGGAGTCTCTGGAGCTTATCAACCAGTGCGTGACCCAGTACGGGGCCGAACTGGAAGTGGTCGGCGTGCTCAAGCACGGCGAACTCCGAGAGGAAGTGGATGCCAAGATGAGCGAAGTGCTCGACTACTATTTGGACCGCGACGTCCGCGCCCTGGTGCGCGTGGTCAACGAGGATGACCTGGAGCCCTTCATCGAGTCGGGAGACAGCGATGACCTCATGGCCCTGTGGCTGCCGCCCAAGTCGCCGCTACAGAAGCTTCTGCCCGGCCACCGCGTGGCATCCCTGGTCAACCACGCCTCGGCTTCCATTCTCATCCTGCGCTAAGCCAAGGCCTCCGGCGGGCCTACCGGCGGTCGCCTCCGGCGGGGCCAAAGAACCTCTTGAAAGAGGTTCTCTGGACTTTCCAGAACTTTTTGATGCGCTACGCGCGGTCTGTGTGTGACTGGAAGGATGCCTTGCAAGTAATACTTTTGGTGGGGGCTTCCCGCGAAGCGGAGCCAAGAAGTTTTGGAGATTCTTAAGAACCTTTTTTAAAAGGTTCTTAAGCCGCCGGAGGCATTCTTCTTTCTTTAACGAGACAAGGCCCCGTCGCCATGCGACGGGGCCTTGTCTCGTTAATAGTATGTGCTGTGCCTAGCTGGGATTTTTGGCCAGATAGGCGGCGATGCGGTCTTTCACGTTTTGTTCAAGGTTGCGGTACCAGAAGGCGTAGTCGAATTTGTGCAGCACGCCGGGCGGGAAGTGGCCTATCTCCAGCTTGTCCGGCGGGGTGGTTATCAGGGCGCAGACTTTTTTGTCCACGTGCGCCCCCACATAGTGCGGCACCTCGCGTGTTACCGTGCCTTTGAAATCGTCGAAGAACACGGCGCCGAGGTTCTGGCTTTTGTCGGCCGGGGTCTCGTCTGTGGTCCAGGTCAGTGGATTGATGCAGATGGCACCGGGCCGCAGCACGGGCGAGCCGGTCGCTCCGGGTGCTTGGGTGTTCCAGGAGATGATGACGCCGGTGTCGTCCGCTTTTTGGGCGGGCTTGAGCCACGGGCATTCCGCGATGTCCTTGTCCGTCACCGAGTAGCCGATGAGATAGGCTGCCACGAGTTTCTTTTGCAGGGTGGGATCCTTGAACCTGCTTTTCAGGAGATCGAGCATGACTACCGAACCCTGGCTGTGCGCGGCTAGAATGAACGGGCGGCCCTGGTTCAGGTAGTTCAGGTAGTAGTCGAAGGCGCGATGCACATCGTCGGCCCCGATGCGGAAATAGGAGTTAAGCGTCATGTCCTGCTTGGGATCAAGGCAGGCAAAGGAGACCTGGCGGTAGTACGGGGCGAAAAGATTGGCCGATGGGGAGTAGACGCCCGCCTGCGCCTTGAGCAGTCCCTGGACATCGGACCGCAACTGATCGTTGAAGACATCCATGTTCTTGGGCGCGGTGTCGGGATAGATGGTAGGGTAGACATAGAACACATCCACGGCTTTGTCCGCGTTTGCGGGGCGGGAAGCCCAGGCTTCTTCCTGACGGTAATCAGGGCAGGGCGGGATGGTGTCGTTGGCGGTCTGAGCGGCCCATGCCGGGCTGGTAAGGCAGAGGGCGCATAGCAAAATGGCAAAGTAGAGTCTCATGGCATCTCCTTATTGATATTTAGTTCCCCGTAGCATTGCTGCTGGTTCGGGTAAAGTATCGTAACGGAGAAAGCTCTGTTGAAACTGTCTACCTCACTTGTCCCAATGTTATTGGTTTAGGCGGCGTTGGTCCGCTGTCTGGGCGGTTCTTCTGAAAACTCCTCCGCGAGGGAGAATGTATTGTCGATGCGGTCGGCCACGCGTTCCAGCAGGTATGGGTCGTGACTGATGGCCAGAACGCCCACGTTTTGCTTGCGAGCCCAGCGCAGCACGACTTCCCAGACCATGGCCTGGGTGTTGGGGTCGAGCATGGCGGTCATTTCGTCCGCTATCAGGTAGCAGGTGGCAGGACTCATGACCCGGGCCAGGGCGAGCCGTTGCAGCTCGCCGCCGGAGAGTTCGTGCGGGTAGCGGGCGAGCCAGGACGGCTCGATGTTCAGGCCGCGCAGTGTGGTGATGTCCGGCGTATACCCTTCATTGACGCTGTCGCCGAGCTTCCAGCGCGGATTCATGGTCAGTTCCGGGTGCTGGAACAGGAGCTGGACCGGGCAGTAGCCTTTTGTCGGCAAGGGCGTGTCGTCGCACGTTACGGTGCCTTCAAGAGGAGCGAGATGGCCGGCCAGAACCTTGCCTAATGTGGACTTGCCGCGACCGCTTGGGCCGGGCAGGCCGACCACCTCGCCGGGGACCATGGTAAAATCGAGCTTTCTGAATATCCACGGAGCGTTTTCGTAATGAAAGGATATGCCTTCGCCTCTAAGCATGGCGGCACCTTACCTTGCCTCGTCCCAGGGGACGGAGCGGCTGTTCGGGTTCCAGGCATTCGGCGGAGTGTCGCGGGCAGCGGTCGCGAAACACGCAGCCGGTAATGTCCCGGTCCTCGGTTGGCTGGTTGCCGCAGATGTAACGGAACTGCTGCTGCGGCAGGGCGTTCCAGATGGCCTGCGTATAGGGATGGAGCGGGCCGTCTCCGGCGCGAAAGTTTACGGCGGGCAGCGTCTCCACGGTGGTTCCCGCATAGATGACCGCGACCCGATCGGCCATGTCCACGGCCGAGTCGAGATCGTGGGTGATGAGCACGATGGCCTTGCCGCTATCCGCCAGTTCCCGCAGGTGGCGCAGCGATTCCCGCGCCGCGTCCGGGTCCAGGCCCGAAGTCGGTTCGTCCGCTATGAGCAGGGATGCCTCCCCGGCCGTAGCCGTGGCCGTGAGGACCCGTCGGGCCATGCCGCCGGAAATCTGGAACGGAAACATGGACTTGACCGGGCGTTCGAGGTGATAGCGGTCGAACGCGCCATCCGTGCTGATGGCCGCCATTCGGGGGCTTTTACCGCTCAATCGGGATGAGCGGTAGACCTGCCTGCCCACGCGCGCCAGGGGATTGAGATAGGCGACCGACTGGGGAATCAGGGCGATCTCCCGTCCCCGCAGCCTGTGCATGCGTTTCTCGTTCAACGGCTCGCCGTTGAAGAGCAGCTCGCCGGATACCCTGGCATTGTGCGGCAGCAGGCCGAGTACGGCGTGGGCCAGCAGGCTCTTGCCGGAGCCGCTGGAGCCGACCACGGCCACCACTTCCCCGGCATGTACGTCTAGTGACAGGTCCCGCACCGGGTGGAGTGCCTTGCGGTTCCAGCCTGCCCCGTAGCGGGTGAATTCGATGGAAAGGTTGCGGACATCAAGCATGGCTACTCCTGGCTTGTCCTTGGATCGGTGATGATGCGGAGCCTGTTGCCCAGCACGTCGAAGAGTTTGACCGTGACCAGCAGGGATACGCCGGGCAGGATGGCCAGCCACCAATATCCAGTGGAGAGGTGGCGCATGGACTCCGCCAGCAGGATGCCGATGGACGGGTTGTGCGGCGAGAGCCCGAAGCCGAGAAAGGTCAGGCCTGCGGCGTGCAGGATGGCGTGGGGGAAAAGGAGGATCAGGCCGATCATGAACTGGGGCATGATGTGCGGTAGCATGTGGCGGCGGGCTATCCACCATGGGGAGCGTCCCAGCCTGCGGGAGACCTGGATGAATTCCGCCTGTTTCAGTTGCAGGATTTCGGCGCGGATGATGCGTGCCAGCCGGGTCCAGTGGGAGACGGCTACGGCGATGACGATGCCTGTGGCACCGCCGCCGCAGGCAAAGGAGACCAGGATGAGCAGAACCAGATGCGGCGTGGCCATGACCAGATCGATGAGTGTGGTGACCACGGCGTCGGTGCGGCGGCCCATGGTGGCGGAAAGGGTGCCCAGAACGGCCGCCACCACGGAACTGAACGAGGCTGCCAGCAGTCCGATGGACAGGCTGCGGCGCAGTCCCTTGACCGTTCGCACGAACATGTCCCGCCCCAGCCAGTCCGTGCCGAACGGATATTGCCAGCAGGGAGCCAGCTTCTTGTGAAGAAAGTCCGTGGTCAGCCCGGTCTCCCCCATCAGGGAGGCGGTGGCGATCAGAATCGCGAAATAGGCCAGGCACAGGCCGAGGACCCACATGGCGCGGCCGCGTCCGTCGAGCAGACGCAGCCTATCGAGCAGAGGGCGGCGGGAAAGCAGGGCTTCGTTCATTTCGCCTCCTCCGCGCCCAGACGCACGCGGGGATCGAGCACACCGTAAAGGATGTCGGCCGTCAGGTTGCCGGAAAAGACGAATACCGCGCTGAACAGGGTGATGCCGAGCAGGAGCGGAACATCGCCCCGGATTCCCGCTTCGACGGTGGCCTTGCCCAGGCCGGGATAGGAAAAGACCTGCTCCGCCAGCACCGATCCGCCGAAGAGTTCGCCAAGGGAGGCGAACTGGAGGGTGACGGCGGGCAGGCAGACGTTGCGCATGGCATGGCGCCAAGCCACGCCGGATCTGGATTCACCCTGGGCCAGGGCAAAAAGGGCATAGTCGCTGTTCATGGCGTCGATCATTTTTTCTCTCGTGTGCAGGGCGATCTGGGCGACACCGATGACCGAGAGGGTGGCGGCCGGGAGAATCAGATGGTGGAGCCGCTGCCAGATGGTGGCATCCTCCAGCAATACTCCCGGCGGGGTGGCACAGCAGATAGGGGTGACGCCCAGCCCGACGGAGAAGACCGCCAGCAACACCAGTCCCATCCAGAACGACGGAGTGGAGGCCATGGTATAGGCATAGACCCGGATGGTGCGGTCCAGCCACGAGTCTCGCTTTGTTCCCGCCAGCACGCCGAGCACGAAGCCGAGAATGCCGGATATGGCCCAGGCCGATGCCATGAGCCACAGCGAGGTCACGAATCGTTTGCCGATGACCTTGGACACCGGCTCATTGAAGATGATGGATCGGCCCAGGTCGCCCCTGAGGACGTTCCCGGCCCAGATGGCGAACCGTTCCGGGGCGGGCTTGTCCAGTCCCCAACGCTCGATGATGCGTTGCTCCTGCTCCTGGCTGATCTGCATACGGTCGATGCCGAGGTAGGCGGAGACCGGATCAATGGGCGACATGGAAACCAGAGTGAAGGCCAGGACCGAGACCAGCGAAAGGATCAGGGCTAGACGGCCGAGCTTGGCCAGACAGAATGAGCGGGTGAATACGTGCATGGGCATATACCTGACGGGACGGCGCTCCCGAAGGTTCGCCGTCCCGAATCATGGCTCAGTCTTTCCAGGTCCACTTGTCGATGTTGGCCGTGATGGGCCAGCCATGGCCGTGCGGTTCCACCTGGGAGATGCCGACATCCAGATGGTCGCTGATGAAGTAGGTATGGTCGAGGTTCACCATCCAGGCCCAGGGTGCGTCGCCTTTGGCGCAGAATCCCGTGGTGCCGTCCCACTGCGCCTTTTTCCAGTATTCCAGCGAGGCCTGATAGCTGGGGGCCGCAATGGCCTTGTCCAGGTAGGCGTCCACGGTGGGGTTCTTGTAATAACCGGAGTTGTTCCAGCCATCACCTGCGTGGTGGCTGCTGTAGAGATGATAAATTTCAATGGGATCATGGCTGCCCCAGCCGAAGACGATGGCCTGCGAGTGCATCAGGTGCCGGATTTCGTCCCAGCTCCGTTTGCCCTCGACAATGGCGTGGATGCCGATGGGCTTGAGCATGTCGCCGCAGGCCAGGGCCAGATACTGGCGAATGCTGCGCGTGGCCGGGTAGATGATGGTGAACTCGGCCTTGAGGCCGTTTTTCTCCACAATGCCGTCTCCGTCGGTGTCCTTCCAGCCCGCATCGGCCAATATTTTGCGCGCGGCTTCCGGGTCGGCGTCCTTGAAGCGGTTTTCGGGATTGTTCCAAGGCAGGCCGTCGCACGGGCCGAAGGCAGGGGAGCCGTAGCCCTCAAGAATGCCGGACACCAGCGCCTTGCGGTCTATGGCCACATTGATGGCGTGTCGGATAGCCGGATCGGCCGTGACGTTGTTGCCTATGGGCGCGCCCTGATCCGTGGTCTTGCCCGTGTTCGGAACCGTGGGGAACAGCAGTCCCCGGTTGTCCACGCTCTTGACCGGATGGAGGGTCATGCCGGGAATGGTCTGCACGGCCAGGGCCTGGGGCACGGCCACCACGTCCACCTTGCCCGCCTTGGCTGCGGCAAAGGAGGTGTCCTCATCGGTGAACAGGAAGACCAGCCGCTTGAAATAAGGCTTCTTGCCGTAGTAGTGCGGGTTGACCTCGGCAATCATCTGCTGCCCCTCGTCCCACTGCACCATGCGGTATGGGCCGGAGCCGATGGGCTTGCGGGCATATCCCGGTCCGTGTTCAGCTTCCGGGACAATCCCCAGGCAGATCAGCCGGTTGATGAAAGTCGAGTCACTTTTCTTCAGCCGGATTTCAACCTTGTTCTTGGACATGGCCACTGCTTTGTCCATGTTGATGAGATCGACCTTTCCACCGGATTTCGCCGCCGTGTTGAAAGTGTAGGCCACGTCTTTGGCGGTCAGCGGCGTGCCGTCCGAGAAGAGGACGCCGTCCCGGATGCTGATATCCCAGATCAGGCCATCATCGGACAGGGAATAGTCGGTAGCCAGGTCCTTGACGATATTCAACTGCTCATCGCGACGCAGCAGGGTGCTCTGGAACAGTGGATTGCCGTAGCGGCCCCAGCCCAGTGTCGGATCGTAGCCGTCCTCGGGTTCGCCCTTTACGGCCAGGGTCAGCGTATCCTTGGCACTGGCGGAAGATATGGAAAGACCGAACAGAATGAACAGAGACAAGGCCAGAACTACGCTGCCGATGGAAAATCGGTGGTATGAAGACATGAACACCTCGCAGGACATTTTTTTAAAAGGATCGCGCTGGATAACACTTTTTTTAAAAACGTGTCAATTGACGAGGATGTAATGAAAAAGAGTGTGAGATTGGCATGCGGAAGCAAATAGAAAAGGGAGGCCGGTCGATGACGGTCTCCCTTTTATGCTGTTGCGAAAGTCAAGAAGGCAGGTTGAAGCGCTATTACCGATGCGGCGGCGTCGCAGTGGAAATAAGCGCGATTTTTCAGTCAAACGCCGCTCCGGCTTATTGTTGCGGGCAATACTCCTCAGGGACGTTGACGCAGGCCGTTGAGGAGGAGGTCTGTTATGTCGCTTGCCTGTTGCTTCAGCCCTGTGTTTCTTTGTGCAAAGTAATTGGTGAAAATAGTGCCGTAGAGCAGATCGCTGATGATGTCGAAAAGCCGGTCGGACGGCATGTAGCGGAATACGCCTTCCCTGCTGAGCTTTTCGTAGAATCCCTGGTGTTCCTTTTTGTGCTTTTCGCAATATTCCAGGTAGGTGGGCGTGGTCCTGTCCTTGAAGACAGCCCGTTCCTGAATGAGCAGCTCGATGTAGGCCGGGTTTTCGTCAAAGTAGCGCAGGAATGCCTCAATGGCCCGTCCAAATCCATCCAGCGTACCTATGTCGTTGGGGTCCGTGGTAGCCTGCACCAGTCCGTCCATGACGTGATCCACGGCATCGCGAAACAGTGCCTGCTTGTTCTCGAAATAATTGTATACCGTACCCTTGGAACACCCGGCTGCTTCGGCAATGGCGCTGACATCCGTGTGAGCGAATCCGTCACGGGCAAAAAGCTGCACTGCCTGATTGAGGATGGACTTGCGGCGCTCGCTCCGTTGACGTGGGTTGGGGGGACGGCCAGGACCTCGTTGTGTCGTTTTCGTCTCTTGCATAATCTCTCCAATAATATAACTGACAGGTCAGTCATGTTATTCAGGCAAAAGGAAAATAGTCAAGGTTCGGCGAGGAAAATATCTGACCATTGGTCAGGGGCGGGGCGGAATTGCGGAAAACCATTCCTGCGCAGGGTTGAGATTCAGAGGTTCATTTACTATAGCCAACCTCACGCGATTCGTGTTTTTGTTCCCTCTTTGCTCTGGGGGAAGATCGAGCGGCAAACGGGGCGCAGCCTCAAACTTACAGGATGAATCCATGACTCCGGCCATTAAGCAAGCCAAGCAGGCTAAGATCAAATATACCATTCATGAATACGATCACGACCCCGCCGCCGATTCCTTTGGCAAGGAGGCGGCGGCCAAGCTGGGGGTTGATCCGGGCCGGGTATTCAAGACATTGGTGGTGGATGGCGGTGGGACCTTGTACGTCGCCGTTGTCCCGGTCATGCATCAGCTTGACCTCAAGCTCATGGCCAAGGCCGTGGGGGCCAAGAAACTGGCCATGGCCGACGTCAAGTTAGTGGAGCGGACCACGGGCTATGTGGTTGGCGGGGTATCGCCGCTGGGGCAGAAAAAGGCGTTGCCCACGGTCATTGACGAATCCGCCATGGAAGGAGCAACCATGTTTGTGAGCGGCGGCAAGCGGGGCCTGGATATCGAACTCGCTCCGGAGGACCTGGCAGGCCTGACCCGCGCCACTTTTGCCCCGGTTGCCCGGAGCTGATTTTTGCCCCTGTCCGGTCGTTTTTTCCCCAGAGGGTCAAATCCGGCACATCACTTGCTTTTGTTTTGGCAATACGCTCCAATCCGGGGGCGAGAGGTACAATTTTGTAGGTAACTGCAAAATTGTAGGTACATTAGCGAAAGAGGGCGTGCATGAAGACACTCGATTCTCTCATGGCCATGGTCAGTTCGGAAGGCCAGGCCGACAATCCTGATCCTGCGGGGCTCGACCTGCTGCTCTATTCCCCTTGCCCGGTAAAGCTGGCGGTCAAGGAAAAGCTCGACGTCGTTATTGCGGCCAGCGAGGCGGCGGGTGATCCGCTCACCATGCATATCCCCATGGGCTGCACTTCGGTGGACCCCTATGATCCGCTGCACCTGGAGACCGATCCGGACCGGCTGCCCTCCATCATCGCCTCCATCGGGTTCGGCGACTTCTTCCGCAAGGGGTTCCGCGAGCGGTTCGTGGATACCGGCGTGTTCGAGGCCGTGCTGCCCGAAAAAGTGCACCCCCTGCACGAGCGGGCGGGCATTGTGGACCCGGAAGGGCGCTACACGGTCTACGCCCTCACCCCCTACATTTTCATGGTCGACCTGGAGCGGTTGGGCGGAGTGGAACCGCCCCGGCGCTGGGAGGACCTACTGGACCCGCGCTATCACGATCAGATCAACATGTGCGGCGACGGCGACGACATGGCCGATGCCGTACTCATGTCCATCTACCAGTCCTTCGGCATGGAAGGCATAAAGCGGCTGGCGGCCAACGCCCACGGCCTGATGCACTCTTCGCGCATGGGCAAGTCCGGCGGTTCCGCCAAGGGCGGCGGCATTTACATCCTGCCCTATTTCTTTGCCGAGACCTCCCGCCAGCCCAACAACATCAAGGTCATCTGGCCCGAGGACGGCACGGCCGCAAGCCCCATTTATTTCCTGGCCCGGCGCGATGCCCGGCCGAGGATCGACCCGTTGCTCGACTTTTTCACCAAAGGGTTCGGTACGATTCCAAGCGGCCAGTGGTTTCTTCCTCTCGGAGGGCCGCTGCCCGAAACTCTTTCACCCGATGCCAAAATCAAATGGGTGGGGTGGGATTTCATCCGCGAACGGGACATCACAGCGCTGCGCGATGAACTGAACGGGACCTTTCGCAAACTGGTCCGGGAGACGCCGTGCGACTAGTCACCGTTGCCGGGCCGCCATCCTGCGGCAAAACCTCGCTGCTGACCCGCGCCCTGGCAGAGCTTATGAATCGGGGCACGTCCTGCGCGGTGGTCAAATTCGACTGTCTCCAAACCCGCGACGACAAGACCTATGATGCCGCTGGCATCCCGTCCACGGCCGCGCTTTCGGGCGGGCTTTGTCCCGACCATTTCTTTGCCACCAATCTGGAGGAGGCCTTTGCCTGGGCCGAAGGCACCGGCGCCGAATGCTGTGTCATTGAGACCGCCGGGCTGTGCAACCGCTGCTCGCCGCATCTGCGCGGAGCGCTGGCCCTGTGCGTCATCGACAACCTGATGGGCATCGAGGCCCCCAAGAAGATCGGCCCCATGCTCAAGCTGGCCGATCTGGTGCTGGTGACCAAGGGGGACCTTGTCTCCCAGGCCGAGCGCGAGGTCTACCGCCACCGCATCCGGCAGATGAACGGCCGGGCCATCATCCGGCATATCAACGGACTGACGGGACAGGGGTGCCGGGAGCTTGCCGACGTGCTGGCCATGGCCCCGCAGGTGGAAAAGGTGACCGAGATGCGGCTGCGCTTTGCCATGCCCGCCGCTGTCTGCTCCTACTGCCTGAGCGAGACGCGCATCGGCTCCCGTTATCAGAAAGGCAATGTGAAAAAGGCGGGATTCGGAGGTGGCAAATGAACATCGAACGCCCCATTCTGGCCAGCCTGACCGTCACCGGCGGCCGGGACAAGTCCGGCAGGGACGAGCCCGGCGAAGTCCAGTTCGCTCCGGGTGTTATTACTGCGCTGCTTGGTCCCACCGGTTCGGGCAAGAGCCGTTTTTTGCAGGATATCGAATCCCTGGCGGACAATGACACGCCGTCCGGTCGATGCGTGCTGTTGGATGGCGAGAAGCCGGACCCCGACTTGCGGTTCGAGTTGCAGGGAAGGCTGGTGGCCCAGCTTACCCAGAATATGAATTTTGTCCTCGATATGGGCGTGCGTGATTTCATTCTGACCCATGCCGAGAGCCGCGAAGTGCCGGAACCCGAGGCCGTGGCCGACCGGGTCATCGAGGCGGCCAACGATCTGGCAGGAGAGCCCTTTAAGGCGGATACCCAGCTCACCCAGCTTTCGGGCGGCCAGTCCCGCGCCCTGATGATCGCGGACGCGGCCTTGCTCAGTTGGTCTCCGGTCCTGCTTATCGACGAGATCGAGAACGCTGGAGTGGACAAGGTACGGGCCTTGGAACTGCTGCTCAAAAGCGACAAGATCGTGGTCATTGCCACTCATGATCCTGTGCTGGCCCTTTCCGCCCATCGTCGTCTGGTTTTCGAGCACGGCGCGGTCCGCAACGTCATGCATCGCACCCCGGCGGAGGAGCGTCTGCTTGCCCACCTGGAAGAGTTGGAGGACGAATTCTCCCGGGTTCGGGACAGCCTGCGCCTGGGCGTGCCGCTTGGCTGATGGCCGGTGGAATAAACAGGCCGTCCATATTGGGTTCACTTTCCGTGGTGGATTTGTTTCCGGCCGATTTCCGGGTGCCGCTTTCTATGGAATGATTGCCATATCTCCTTTTTTTCACAGGATATTCACAAGAAGTATCTTCTCTTGAGCCTCTGGCCCGCCAGTCAGTATGCAGCTGCCCCTTTATCGGGGATGACCACATTCTTACTCTTGAAATTTTTCTGGTTGCCAAACCCGTCATCTTGCCTGTTCCGCACGATTTTTGCGCGATTTTGCGTAATTAGTACATTGATATAATTGTACAAGTATAGTGCATGGTTTTTGCAGATTTTTCTCATTAAATTTTGGCTATTGCCATAGGGAGTGTCTGTATGAGCATCAAAAGCAAGCTGATTCTGATCTTCGTCTCCGTGCTGATAGGACTCGTCGGTATTTTCGCAGTCGATTACGTCGGAGGCCGGTATGTGGAGAAAGCGCGGCAACTCTCGGTTCTCGCCAACGAGGGTACTGCATTGTTCCTCCAGGCAAGGCGGCAGGAAAAGAATTTTCTGTTGCGGCACGATGCGCAGTATACTGCCAAGGCCCTGGAAAGTGCGGACAAGGCAGGCAAGGTCCTGAAAAAAATTGCCGTCATCAAACCTCAGCTCGCCGACCAATGTAAAGAGGCACTTGGAATCCTGGCGGAGTACAAGGATTCGCTGGATCAGGTAACAAAGAACTATGCGGCCATGGGCCTGACCATGAAGGATGGATTGCGTTGGACATTCATCCTGGCGGCCCGGAATATGGAGAGCGAGTTCAAGAAAGGGGATAAGGCCCAGGATTTCGTGGTCAAGCTGTTGCAGACACGCCGCCAGGAAAAGAACTACATCATTCGCGGCGGTGACATGTATGTGGAGCGGGTGGACAAGGGGGTAGCCGAACTTAAGGAGATGATCTCCCAGGTTTACACCCCGGATCAGGGCGTGGCCCAGATTAAGGCCCTTCAAGGGTACCTTGATGCCTTCCATAACTATGTGAACAAGGAAAAAACGATTCTCAAACTGACCGACGTGCTCATGGCGTCCGCCCGGAGCCTGGAGCCGGTGTATGATGATATCGCCGATAGCAGCGCGGCCCAGTCGCAACGGGATGCCCGGGTTATCCACTATGTCGTGGTGGGCGTGGAAGTGGCCGTGGGGGTGATCATCATGCTCCTGCTGCTTTGGGTCATGCGGTCCATCACCCGTCCTCTTGAGCGGCTCAACAACTATGCCAAGGTCGTGTCCGGCGGTAATCTGGAAGTCGAGCCGGAGGGCACGTTCTCCGCGGAACTGGGCGAGTTGCGCACCGCGTTGGTGGACATGGTCGGCAATCTGCGAGTGGTGATAAACGAGTCTCGCGAGATGGAGGAGGATGCCCGGCGTCAGGCCGAAGCCGCAGGCAAGGCCCGCGACGAAGCATTGGCCCAGCAGACAAAGGTACAGGCCCTGATGGTGCGTATGGGAGAAGCGGCGCAGCAGGCCGACGAGGTGGCGCAACGGCTGACCTCTGTATCCCGCGACCTGAAGGAACGGACCGGCGGCATTGCCGACGGTGCCATTGCCCAGCAGGAGCGCATGGCCGAATCCGCTGCCGCCATGGAAGAAATGACCGCCACGGTGACCGAGGTGGCCATGAACTCAAACGACGCTTCGTCGACGGCGAATGGAGCCAGTGAAGAGGCGGCCCAGGGCATTGTTGTTGTCCGCCGTGCCGAAAAGTCCATGTCCGAAGTGGAAAGCACGGTCTCCGTGCTGGAAGAAGGCATGGCCCAGCTTGGAATCGATACCGAGTCCATCGGTCAGGTTATCAACGTCATTAACGAGATTGCGGATCAGACCAATCTGCTGGCGCTGAACGCAGCTATTGAGGCTGCTCGTGCCGGTGAGGCGGGCAAGGGATTTGCCGTGGTTGCGGATGAGGTTCGCAAGCTGGCGGAAAAGACCATGGTTGCCACCAAGGAAGTGGAGGAGCGGATTACCGCCATCCAGGAAGCCACAGGCCGAAATATCCGCGACGTGAAGCAGACTCTCGATTTCGTGGCTGCCGCCAACGGTGAAGTCCTCAATTCGGTGACTGCTTTCGAGAAAATCCAGGGGTTCTCCACCAATGTGGCAGAACGTATTGAGGGAATAGCCATTGCCACCCGGCAGCAGTCCACTGCTACGGAACAGATATCCGGCGCGGTGACCGAAGTGAGTCAGCTTGCCTCCGCCACAGCCGAGGCCGTGCAGCAGTCGGCTCAAGCCATTACAGATTTGACCACCATGGCCGAGACCTTGCAGGGAATTATCGGCGACCTGAGCCGCGAAGAGGCGGAAGGGACGGAGATTCCCCGATCTGTCAAACCGACGGGCAGCGTGGATGCCCTGCAGTAACAATGCAAACGACAGTCGCTGGACGGCTGGGTGTAAGAGACCGGGAGCGTAGGCCGTTGCGGCCCACAGCATGACCTGCCACACGTTCCCGGCAATAAAATACAGCCCGTTTCCCGAATATTTCATTCCGGGAAACGGGCTGTATCCAATTCTTCTATTGATTAAAAATGCGTATCAATAACTATTTAATTTAACTGTATATTAATTGTTGAAATACAGTTTCTGATTAGCAGAAATCGACCATGTGCCTGCCGTCGTCCAGTGTGACGGAGGCTTCGACGCGAGGCGTGCTGCTGATGACCTTGCCCCGGCGGATGACGAAGAGCCGGGCCGGGTGCAGGCGCAGGGCTTCCAGTTTGGATGCGGCCTGGAGCACTACCATATCCGCATTGCAGCCGGGCGTGAGTCCGTAGCCGGTCAGCCCGAGTGTTTTTGCGCCGTTGACGGTTACGGCGTCGAAGATGGCCTCCTGCTGGGAAACTCCGGTCATGTGCAGGGCGTGCGCACCCATGTGGGCCACTTCCAGCAGGTCGTGGGTGCCCATGGGATACCACGGGTCCATGACGTCATCGTGGCCGAAGGAGACGTTGATGCCCATGGCCATGAGTTCGGGCACGCGCATCAGCCCGCGCCGTTTGGGGTAGGTATCGTGGCGGCCCTGGAGGTTCATGTTCACTAGCGGATTGGAAACGCAGTTCATCTCTGCCTCGGCCATGAGCGGCAGCAGCTTGGAAACATAGTAGTTGTCCATGGAATGCATACTGGTCAGATGCGATCCGGTCACCCGGCCGTTCAGTCCCAGCCGCTGCGTCTGATATGCCAGCGCTTCAATATGCCGGGAGAGCGGGTCGTCGGATTCGTCGCAGTGCATGTCCACCATCAACCCACGTTCCGCCGCTATTTCGCACAGGATTTCAACGGATTTGCGTCCATCATCCATGGTACGCTCAAAGTGCGGAATACCACCCACCACATCCACGCCCTTGTCCAAAGCGCGCTTGAGCAATTCCACGCCGTCCTTGCAGCGCAGCACGCCGTCCTGCGGGAAAGCCACCAGCTGGATGTCGATATACTTCCTCATCTGCTCGCGGACTTCCAGCAACACGTCCACGGCCATTAGCGTCGGGTCCGTGGTATCCACATGCGTGCGGATGGCCAGGTTGCCCTTGGCAATGGCCCACGTACACAGTTTCAGCGCACGAGCCTTGATTCCCTCGGGCGTCAAATTCGGCTTCAACTCGCCCCAGATGCGGATGCCCTCCAGCAGGGTGCCGGATTCGTTGCGGCGTGGCATCCCCACCGAAAGCGTGGCGTCCATATGAAAGTGCGACTCCACAAACGGCGGCGTGACCAGACAGCCCGCAGCATCGACAACCTGCGCAGCTTCTCCCGTGATGGCTGGGCCAACCTCAATGATTTTGCCATCCTGACAGGCAATATCCACAGGGGAGTCCATGCCGTTGATGGTGGCGTTTTTTATTAATAGATCAATCATAGGAATGCCTCCGGCGGCCTAAGAACCTTTTGAAAAAGGTTCTTAGGAATCTCCAAAACTTTTTAGCTCCGCTTCGCGGGGTCGGTTACGTGAAAATTGTCTTCGTCTTTTCCCATACGGGAACTCCTGATGCAATGGTAAGCAGCACGTATCCCCAGTACCCCGCTCCCCCCGCGTAGCGAACCAAAAAGTTTCGGAAGGGAGAGGGGGGGTGGGGGGTCCGGGGGGAAGGAGGGGGAGGGGAACCCTTTCCAAAGGGTTCCCCTCCCCCTCCTTCCCCCCGGGCGCCGCCAGGCGCTCTTTTTCTCCTACCTCTCCCCCTTCCTGAACGGCACGAGCAGGGCCTTGGGGTAGGCCGCCTTTCGGGACATGACGATGAGGGCGATGATGGAGAAGACATAGGGCATCATCAGGTAGAACTGGTACGGGATGGCCATGCCGGACTGCTGCTGCACGCGCATCTGCACGGCATCGAAGGCGGCGAAGAGCAGACAGCCGAGCAACGCCTTGCTTGGTTTCCAGGACGAGAAGACCACGAGGGCGATACATATCCAACCCCGTCCGTTGACCATGCCGATGTAGAAGGCATCGAAGGCGGACATGGTCAGAAACGCGCCGCCCACTGCCATGAGGGCGGAGCCGACCATGACCGCAACTGTGCGGATGGTGAAGACGGACAATCCCTGGGCTTCGACAGCCATGGGGTTTTCGCCGGTCATGCGCACCGCGAGGCCGATGGGCGTGCGGTAGAGCAGGTAGCTGACGATCAGGACAGCGATGAAGGCCATGTAGGTCAGCGCGGACTGGTCGAAGAGGATGTGTCCGACGAAGGGGATATCCGAAAGGTACGGGATGGCGAAGGATTTGAAGGGGATGATCTTGGGCGGCGTGGTCGCTTTGGGCAGCAGCATGCGGAAGACGAAGGAGGACAGGGCCGAGCCGAGCATGGTGATGCCCAGGCCGGTGACGTGCTGCGACAGACCGAGATGCACGGTGAAGAAGGCGTGCAACAGGCCGAAGAGTGCGCCGATGAACGCGGCGAAGAGAATGCCGGTCCAGAGCGTTCCGCCCAGGTAGACCCATGTCCAACCTGCCATGCAGCCTGCTGCCATGATGCCTTCGATGCCGAGGTTGAGCACGCCCGCGCGCTCGCAGATCAACTCGCCCAGCGTGCCGAAAAGCAGCGGGGTAGCCATGCGGATGGTGGCCATCCAGAAACCGGTTTCGAGGAGGAAATTGACGACGTCCATGGTTACCTCCAGCGGATGCGGTAATGCGCCAGGAACATGGCGACCAGGACGGCCAGCAGGCAGACGGCGGTGGTCACATCGGCGATGTAGTTGGAGATGTTGATGGCCCGGCTCATGGAGTCGGCTCCGATGTAGATGACCGCCACGAAGAGGGAGGCGGCCACAACGCCCAGCGGATGCAGCGCTGCCAGCATGGCGACCACGATGCCGGAGTAGCCGAAGCCGGGCGAGAGGTCGAGGGTCAGGTATTCCTTGACTCCGCACAGCTCGGAAACACCCGCCATGGCGGCCAGACCGCCGGAGATGAGGGCCGTGCGTACGATGGCGCCGTTGACCGGCATACCGGCGAAGAGACTGGCGCGGGGCGATGCGCCCACGGCCCTGATTTCGAATCCCCAGGTAGTGGAACGCATGAACCACCACGCGGCCAGGGCGCAGGCCAGGGCGATGGGGAAGCCGAGATGCAGCCGGGTTTTGGCCAAAAGCTGGGGCAGCAGGGCGGAATCCACCACGGGTGCGGCTTGGGGCCAGCCCATGGCCATGGGGTCCTTCCAGGGGCCGAAGACCAGCCAGTTGACGAAAAGCAGGACAATGAAGTTGAGCAGCAGGGTGGTCACGACCTCGTCCACCTGGAGCTTGGTCTTAAGCAGCGTGGGCACCAGCAGGAGCAGCCCGCCGCCGATGGCTCCGGCCAGAAATAGATAGGGGATCATGACGTAGGACGGCCATTCCACGGAGCCGGTGCCGAGCCATGTGGCGACCACCGCGCCAATGTAGAGCTGACCTTCCGCGCCGATGTTCCAGAGCTTGGCCCGGAAGGCGACGGCAGCGGACAGGCCGGTAAAGATGAGCGGGGTGGCGCGGGTCAGGGTTTCGCTGATGGCGAATTTGGACCCCAGCGCGCCCTTGATCATCAGCGCCCAGCCTTCGAGCGGCGAGGCTCCGGCCCAGATCAGGAGTCCGGAACAGACGGCCATGGCTGCGAGGACAGCCAAAATCGGGGCCAGGGTGCGCATGGCAAAGGAGACGTTTTCCCGGGCTTCAAGCCTCATGCCGCACCTCCCATGGAAGCCGGTTCGGACGCTGGAGGCTTGGTGCCTGCCATGAGCAGGCCGAGTTCGGCCCGATCCACCTCGGCTGTGGGGACGGGAGCGGACAGGGAACCCTGATAGATGACCTGGATGCGGTCCGCCATCTGGAAGAGTTCATCCAGGTCTTCGGAAATGAGAACTACGCCCGCGCCTCGTGAGGCGGCATCCAGAAGCTGCTGATGGACATAGGCAGTGGCACCGACGTCCAGGCCCCAGGTGGGCTGGTTGACCATGATGACCGAGGGCGCGCCCGAGAGTACGCGGGCCAGAATGAGCTTTTGCATATTGCCGCCGGAGAGTTTGCGCACCGGTGTATCGATGCCGGGGCAGCGGACGTCGAAGGATTGGATGAGCTGTTTGGCGCGGGAGGCCAGTCCCTTGAAATTGAGCAGGCCGCGCCGGGAATAGCCGGGCATCCGGTAACATTCGGTGGAGAGATTTTCCATGACCGTCATGTCCGCCACCAACCCGGTGCCGGTGCGGTCGTCGGGCACGCGGCCCACGCCCTGGGCTATCATGGCCGCCGGGGAGGGATGGTCCACCAGTTCGCCGTGGATGATGATTTCGCCTGATTCCGGCTCGATGAGGCCGGAGAGCAGATCGGCCAGCTGGGCCTGTCCGTTGCCGGAAACACCTGCAATACCTAAAATTTCGTAGGCGCGAAGGTGTAGGGTCAGGTCGTCCAGCAGCCGTTTGCCCGAAGCGCCGGTGACGCGGACGCGGTTCAGAAAGAGGATTTCGTCACCCTTGGCCGGGGCTTCGTTTCGTTCGGCCTTGGGAATTTCGCTGCCCACCATGGCGCGGGCGAGTTCCCCGGCCGTGGTGTCGGCCGTGGCGGACTCGAAGACCACCGCGCCCTGGCGGAGTACGGCGCAGCGGTCGGACGCGGCCATGACCTCGCGCATCTTGTGGGTAATGAAAATGACGGACAGGCCGTCCTGCACCAATTGGCGCAGGGTCTCGAAAAGATGGGCCGCCTCCTGCGGGGTAAGTACCGAGGTCGGCTCGTCCAGGATGAGGATGCGTGCCTCGCGGTAGAGAACCTTGAGGATTTCCACGCGCTGCCGCTCGCCTACGGAGAGGTCGCGAACCTTGGCGGCGGGTTCGACCTCCAGGCCGAACCGCTCCATGAGTTCGGCCAGTCGGCGCAGGGCGCTGCGCTTGTCATGGCCGGGCGCGAAGAGCGATTCCGTGCCGAGCATGACGTTTTCGAGCACGGTCATGTTGTCGGCCAGGGTGAAGTGCTGGTGGACCATGCCCACACCCGCCTCCAGGGCGGCGCGGGGTGATCCGGCCGGGAGCGGTTCGCCGAACACCTCCACGGTGCCGGAATCGGCCACGTAATGGCCGAAGAGAATGGACATGAGCGTCGTCTTTCCCGCGCCGTTCTCCCCGAGCAGGGCGAGCATTTCACCCTGATGCAGCGTGAGCGTTACATCCCGGTTGGCGGTTACGGAGCCGAATGTCTTGGTTATGCCTGTCAGTTTCAGGACCGGTGTTGGCACTATATCCTCGAAAAATAGAAAGGACCGCCCCGTGCGGAGCGGTCCGGATTAATACAATTAAAAAGTTGACTTGGGCTCGCTGTCGTCGATCTTGATGACCAGCTTGCCGGACTTGATCGCTTCGGCGGTCTCGGCCACCTTGGCCTTGACGTCGGCGGGGATCTTGTCCTCGAACTCGTAGTAGGGGGAGAGGGAGGCTCCGCCCTTGCCCATCATGGTCCACTCCCGATAGTCCTCGGCCTTGAACTTGCCTGCCTTGACCAGGTCAACCGCGTGCTTGATGGCGGCGTCCATGTTCCACAGGGCGGAGGCGACGACAACGTCCTTGCCGTTCTCTTCCTTGTTCATGTCGTTGACGTTGCCGAAGGCGATGATGCCTTTTTCGCGGGCCGCATCGACCACGCCGCCCCGCTCGGCATAGAGCACGTCCACACCGGACTCGACCTGGGCGTAGGCGAATTCCTTGGCCTTCGGCGGATCATACCAGGAACCGATGAAGGAGACCTTGAACTGGACATCCGGGTTCACGGATTTGGCACCGGCCATGAAGGCGTTGAAGAGACGGTTGACCTCGCCGATGGGATAGCCGCCGACCATGCCGATCTTGTTGGTCTTGGTCATCTTGCCCGCGATCATGCCCATCAGGTAGCAGGGCTCGTGGATGTAATTGTCGAAAACGGAAAGATTGGTGCCCCGGGGGCCGAAGGAGTCGCCCATCAGGTAGGCCACGTTGGGGTAGTCCTTGGCAACCTTGGTCACATCGCGGGAAATGCCGAAGGCTTCGCCGACCACGAGGTCAACGCCCTTTTCGGAATATTCGCGCAGCACGCGGGTGTAGTCGGTGTTGGAAACCTTCTCCGAATAGACATATTCGATCTCACCCGCATCGGCCGCCTTTTGCAGGGCCTTGTGCAGGCAGGCGTCCCATTTCTGCTGGATGGGCTGGGTGTAGATACCGGCCACTTTGATTTTGCCCGCTGCCAGTGCAGTGCCCGCAAGCATGGCAATCGCCAGGCAACAGGCCGTGGCGACGGTCATAAGACGTTTCATGGGAAATCCTCCCCCGTTTGAATAGGTGAATCTTGCGCCGCTGCAACGTGATGAATCGCGGCCCACTATGTTGTGCAATGTGGGTGCCAGAAAATGAGTGGCTAGTAAATGATTCGTTTTTTCGAGGTGTTGAGCTGTATATGGTTCGGAATTAATTGCCAAAAACTGTGAAAATGGCAGCTAGATGTAGCAAAAATGTAATAATATCCTCCCGAAAAACGTAAATTTCACAGGATTGTTCAGGGGAGGATGCGCCGTTATGGCGGCCCTGAATGGCCGGGAAAGGGAAGAACAAAAATGTGGGCCGGACCATGGAAATGGCACGGCCCCCATTCATTACATTTCTATGCCGTAGCGCTCCATCTTGGCGTAGAGCGTATTGCGGCCGATGCCCAGGGCCTTGGCCGTCTTGCTGATATTGCCCTGATGGTATTCCAGTGCCTCTCGGATGGCGTCCGCCTCCCGGTCCTTGAGCTGAAAGCCTCTGGAGTGGGGCCTGCGCGATGCGGCTGGCAGCCCTTCCGTCTTTTCCAGCAGATAGGCGGGCAGGTGCTCGGGCCTGAGCCAGGGGCCGGAGAGGTTGTTGGCGGCGGACTCCAGGCAGTTGACCAATTCGCGCACGTTGCCCGGCCAGGAGTGGGCCATGAGGATGTCCGCGGTCTCCTGCGCAATTTCCGGGCAGGGAATGCCGAAATCGCTGCACAGCCGTTTGAGGTGATGTTCGGCCAGGAGCGTGATGTCGTGGCCCCGCTCCCGCAGGGGAGGAATGGTGATGCCCACCACGTTCAGACGGTAATAGAGGTCTTCGCGGAATCGCCCTTGCCGGACCAGTTCCGCCAGATTCTTGTTGGTGGCGGCCACGATTTTTACATCCACCGGCAGCGGCGTGGTGCCTCCCACCGGGACGATGGCCCGTTCCTCAAGGGCGCGCAGCAGGTTGACCTGTTGCGAGATGGGCATTTCCGAAATCTCGTCCAGGAAGAGCACGCCCTTGTCCGCTTTCTGGAATTTTCCTTCCCTGCCCCGCTTAACCGCACCGGTAAAGGCGCCCTCGCGGTAGCCGAAGAGTTCGCTCTGCACCAGTTCCTCGGAGAACGCGCCGCAGTTGACCGCTATGAATGGGCGATCTGCACGGGGACCCGCTTTGTGGATGCCCTTGGCAAAGAGTTCCTTGCCGGTGCCGGACTCGCCGAGCAGCAACACTGTGGAAGGCGTCCTGGCTGCGTTGGCAGCCTGGCGGACCGCCTTGCGCATTGGCTCGCTGGCATGGAGCACATGTTCGAATCCGGCATGGGAGGTTGTATGGAGCGAAGCCCTGCCGTGATTGTGTCCGGCAATGGGGAACTGCTTTGTATGCTGCGTTTCGCTGACGGTGATGATGGTGTCGAGCCAGTCGCCGCTGGCGCTGAATGTGGGGATGGCCCGAACGTGCAGGTTCGGGTTGATCCTGCACGGTACGACCACGGGATCGCACAGCGAGGCCTGCTTGGCCTGGGCCAGATAGGGCGCGAGGTCGAAAAGTTCCTCGGCCTTGCAGCCGCGCAGGGCTCTGCCTTTGGGCGCCAGCAGCAGTTCGGCGATGCTGTTCGCGCTGGTTACCCTGCCCTGACGGCTCAGGAAAATTACGCCGGTGGTGACGGAGTTGAACATGGAGGAGAAGAGCGACGCCATCTGCCCCTCCAGTTCGGAGCAATAGAGTCGGCTGAGGTTCTGCTCCAGGGCGCGCGCGGCTTGCAGCACCACTTCCATGTTGCCGGAGTGGTCGGAGTGCACCGGGCCGGAGATGTCGAAACAACCCCAGATGTCGCCGCGCGGGTCCAGTATGGGAGCCGCCGTGCAGGTCCAGCTGTGGTGGCTGCGGCAAAAGTGCTCCTCACCCACAACCTGCATGGGCAGGCCGGTGGAGAGGGCCACGCCGATGGCGTTGGTACCCACGCTTGTCTCGGCCCAGTTGGCACCGGGGCCGAAGTTCAGTTTGTCGGCCTGCTTGAGCACCTTCAGATCACCGCAGGTGCGGGCTACGCGGCCCTCCACGTTGGCAATGGTGATGAGCAGATTTTTGCCCTTGATGGCGCTGTAGGCCGTGGCTTCGATATCGCCGCAGATTTTTTCCAGCGTGTTGGTAAACGGTTCCAGTTCACTGACCGGAAGAAAATCCCAGCAGCTGCGCGGGGCCGGATCCACCTCCATATCCATGCAGCGGTGCCAGGAATCCAGCAGCGCCTGATCCATGCCGTTGACGGATTCACGCTTCCCCTCAACGAAATGTTTCCAGCTGGCGTAGTCCACCTGCGCTCCGCGCTGCCTTCTCGGCCTGGACAGCAGCGGCTGTGTTCTGGTGCTAACCTCTATATCTTGAGGGTCTTGTAATATTTCGAACCCGTTTCCATCCCTGAGAAGCTGATGCATAAGCGCCTCCCTTAAACAGTACCTATGGAATTTAACCGCAGGTTAGGTCTCCACCAATGCTCTGAACCTGTCAAGTGTTCGGAATTTGAACACGGAATATCGTAAAAATAGTAGATTCCCTGTTTGATCCCGAGGTGATGCATCATTTTTCCACTTGGCGTGATCGCTTCCCGGCCGTTTGTTCAACCGCCGAACACTTTTGGAGCGAAATATTGGCTTAATATCAATAACAATTTGTAATAATTACTTTAATATACTTGGCACCACCGTTGCAGAATGGCCTTCACACGCTAACAATCAGGAGGACTTGGTTATGGCTCAACAAGTGATCATGCCCAAATGGGGACTGACCATGAAAGAAGGAAAGGTCGTCCGCTGGCTTAAGGGCGAAGGTGATACGGTGACAGCCGGAGAGCCGCTCTTTGAAGTGGAAACCGATAAAATTACCAACTCTGTCGAGTCGCCTGCCAGCGGTGTTCTCGCTCAAATCATTGTCCCTGAGGGGGATGTGGCTGCGGTCAAGGCCGTGCTGGGCATCATCGCTGCGGACGGTGAAGCGGTCGAAAAGGTCGCAGCCGGGAGTGCTCCCGTTGCCGAGGCCGCACCGGCCGGGGATGCGCCCAAGGCTGAAGCCGCTGCCGCCGCACCTGTCGAGGAGGGCGAGTTCGTCCCGGCCATGCCCGCCGCGCGCAAGCTGGCCAAGGAGCTGGGCGTTGCCCTTTCCGCAGTCACCGGCACCGGCCCGAACGGCACCATCACCATGAAGGATGTCCAGGCCGAGGCCGACTCCGCCTTCTCGGGCGTCAACGCCAGCAAGAAGGCTATCGAGTTCGCCCGCAAGAAGGGTATCGACCTGTCGGATGTAACCGGCACGGGCGAAGACGGACGCATTACCAAGGCGGACATTTTGCGGGCCATGAACCCGGCCGCCGAACCTGTTGCCGCCGCCGCTCCCGCCGCCAAGGACACCATTGTGCCCATGGAAGGCGTGCGCAAGCTCATTGCGGAGAATATGCAGGCCAGCTTGCAGAACGCCGCCCAGCTGACGGTATTTGTCGAGCTGGACGTCACCGAGATGGTCAACCTGCGCACCACGCTCATCAATCGCAACAAGCGTAACCCGGACTACCGCGTGTCTTACAACGACATCATCTGCTACGCCGTGTGCCGGGCGCTCAAGCGTCATCCCATCATTAACTCCACCTTGCAGGAAGACGGCATTCATCTGCATGAGCACGTCAACCTGGGCATTGCCGTGTCCATTGCCAACGGGCTCATCGTTCCCAACGTCAAGGACGCCGACAAATACACCCTGGAAGGACTCAAGACCGAAGTTCGCGACGTGGCCGGACGGGCGCGCAAGGGCGGCCTGAGCATGGACGAGATCAAGGGCGGCACGTTTACCATCAGCAACGTGAGCATGATGGGCGTGGACGGTTTCACCCCCATCCTCAATCCGCCGGAGACCGGCATCCTGGGCGTCGGCCGTGTGGTCGAGAAGCCCGGCGTCAAGGACGGCGAGGTCTGCGTCCGCCAGATGATGACCCTTTCCCTGACCTTCAACCACATGACCACGGACGGAGCCCCGGCCATGGCCTTCCTGCGCGAGCTGGGAGACATGCTGGAGAACCCCGGCCTGATGATCGTCTAGGAGACGCCCCATGGCGCGCAAACGGTTTGCCATAGAACTCGGCTACGCGGCCGACCTCCACGGCGAGGACATGACCAAGGCCGCCACGCGTGCGGTGCGGGACGCCGTGTCCCGTGTCTGCCTCTGTGGCATCATGGAGATCTGCGGCCGGGACCGGTTTCAGGGCGTGTACGTCCATGCGGACGTGGCCGTTCCGGACCCGGATTCCGTGGACAGGGATGCCGTGCTTGCCTGTATTCCCATAGGCGAGACCACTCTGAACCTGACCACCGGCGGCATGTCGGTGCCGGGCATCGAGGTTCCCTGCTTTGCCGCCGGAGTGAGCAATATCGTCGTGGCCTGCGCCGCGCTGACCGTTTCCATAGAGACGGACATGGCGGGCGGGGAAACGGATGGATCGGAGCAACGGGCCTGCGGCTGCTTTGCCGAGGCCGAATAACCCAGAGGAGAGAACACAATGGCTCTCAGCAAGAAAGCATTGATTCAAATGTATGAAACCATGAACAAGATCCGCTTGTTCGAGCAGAAGTTGCAGGAATTCTTCGCCGCCGGCGAGATTCCCGGCTTCGTGCACCTCTACCTCGGCGAAGAGGCCGTGGCCACCGGGGCCTGCGCCACTCTGACCGACAAGGACATGATCACCAGTACCCACCGCGGCCACGGCCACCTGCTGGCCAAAGGCGGCGACCTGAAGCTGATGATGGCCGAGATTTTCGGCCGCTCCACCGGCTACTGCAAGGGCAAGGGCGGCTCCATGCACATTGCCGATATGGACCTGGGCATCCTGGGCGCCAACGGCATCGTCGGCGGCGGCGGTCCTCTGGCCTGCGGCGCTGCCCTGGCTGCCAAGTACAAGAAGACCAACGACGTCACCCTCTGCTTCTTCGGTGACGGCGCCTCCAACCAGGGCACGACCCAGGAAGCCCTGAATATGGCCAGTGCCTGGAAGTTGCCGCTGGTCTTTGTGAATGAAAACAATGGCTACGGAATTTCCTGCCCGCAGTGCAAGTCCATGGCCGTTACCGACATAGCCGACCGTGCCGCAGCCTACGACATGCCCGGCGTGGTCGTGGACGGCAACGATGTTCTGGCCGTCAACGAAGCTGTTGCCGAGGCCGTGAAGCGCGCCCGCAACGGCGAAGGCCCCTCCCTGGTCGAGTGCAAGACCTACCGCTGGCGCGGCCACTTCGAGGGCGATGCCTGCACCTACCGCTGCGCGGAAGAGCTGGAAGAGTGGATGGCCAAGGATCCCATCCCCCGGTTCGAGGCCAAGCTCATTCAAAGCAAGACCCTGACCCAGAAGGAAGCCGACAAGATCAAGGCGACCGTGGCCAAGGCCGTGGACGAGGCCGTGGCTTTTGCCAAGGAAAGCCCCATGCCGTCCACCGACGTGCTCATGGACGACGTATACGCCTAGCCGGTCGACTTCACGAATACATATAAAATTCAACGGAGAAAACAATGTCCGAAAAATCATATCTTCAGGCACTCAATGAAGCGTTGAGGCAGGAAATGGAGCGCGACGAGAACGTGTTCATCCTCGGCGAGGACGTCGGTCAATTTGGCGGCTGCTTCGGCGTCACCCAGGGACTCTTCGACCAGTTCGGCGAAGACCGGGTGAAGGACACGCCCATTACCGAGAGCGTCATCGTAGGTGCCGCCGCCGGTTCGGCCGTTGCCGGTCTGCGGCCTGTCGCCGAACTTATGTTCGTTGACTTCATCGGCGTCTCCATGGACCAGCTGTTCAACCAGGCCGCCAAGATGCGGTTCATGTTCGGCGGCAAGGCCACGGTGCCCATGACCCTGCGCATGCCGCAGGGAGCCGGTATCGGCGCCGCCGCGCAGCACTCCCAGTGCTTGGAATCCTGGTTCATGAACATCCCCGGCCTTAAGGTGGTCATCCCGTCCACCCCGTATGACGCCAAGGGATTGCTCATCAGCGCCATCCGCGATGACAATCCGACCGTATTCCTGGAGCACAAGCTGCTCTACGGTGTTTCCGGCGAAGTACCGGACGAGAGCTATACCATCGAACTCGGCAAGGCCGATGTGAAGCGCGAGGGGTCCGACGTGACCATCGTCGCCACCTCCCAGATGGTTTACTCCGCCCTGGAAGCCGCCGAAAGGCTGAAGGCCGACGGCATCGAGGCCGAGGTCATCGACCCGCGCTGCCTGCTGCCTCTGGACACCGCCACCATTGTCGAGTCCGTCAAGAAGACGCATTCCCTTGTCGTCGCCCACGAAGCCGTCAAGTTCGGCGGCCCCGGTGCGGAGATCGCGGCCATGGTGGCCGAGGAAGCCGTGGAATATCTGGACGCCCCCATCAAGCGGGTCGGCGCGCCTTTCTGCCCGGTTCCGTTCTCCCCGCCGCTGGAACAGTACTACATCCCCAACGCGGACAACATCGTAGAGGCCGTCAAGAGCATTCGCTAACTCCCATTCCCGGGCGGGAGAACCGGCTTTGTCTTGTCCGGTTCCCCGCCCAACCAGCGAGGGCGCACCATTGAGTACAGTAGCCATCATAGCCAATCCATCTTCCGGCAAGGATATCCGCCGCCTCGTCGCGCACGGCAGCGTTTTCGACAATCAGGAAAAAGTCCGTATGGTCCGGCGGTTGATCCTCGGGCTTGAGCGGGCCGGTACGGAGCGGATTATCTACATGCCGGACGGCTATGGCATCGTGCCGCGCGCTCTCAACGCTATTTCCCCCTCAATCCCCGTGGAGGCGGTGGAAATGCCCATCCGCAACAACCAGACCGACACCTCCATTGCGGCGGGCATCATGGAGACCCTCGGAGCACAGTGCCTTGTCGTTCTCGGAGGCGACGGCACGAGCCGGGCGGCCTGCAAAGGGTCCGTCGCGGTGCCAATTCTACCGCTCTCCACGGGGACCAATAACGTCTTTCCCCTGATGGGCGAGGCCACTGTGGCCGGTCTTGCCGCCGGTCTCGTGGCCTCGGGCCGTCTTTCCCGCGAGGAGAGCTGCTATCGTTCCTGCATGTTCGACATCCTCATCGACAACGAAGTCGTGGACCTCGCCCTGGTGGATGCGGCGGTGTACGACGATGTCTTTCTCGCTTCCAGGGCGGTCTGGCAGATGGAAAAGGTTCCCCAGCTTTTTCTGACTCGATGCAGCGCCTCGTCCATCGGGCTGTCCGCCATCGGCGGCCAGTTGCGGCGTATCCGTCCGGAGGAACCCTGCGGGTTGGCCCTGCGATTCGGCGAAGGTTCGCCGGTGACGGTCACGGCGTCCATCGCCCCCGGCATGTTCGCGGACGTGCCCATATGCGGCATTGCCGAAATGGCCCCGGACGAACTATTCTACATTGACGTTTCCCCGGGTCTCATCGCCGTGGACGGCGAGCGCGAGGTCGACATTCCAAGCGGCTCCAGGGCCGCCGTCCGTTTGAACACGCAGGGCCCATTGGTCGTGGACGTGGACAAAGCTATGGACAAGGCCAGGGAGAACGGCCTGTTTCGTCAACCTGCATAATCAGTAAGGAGTCAACATGAGTACCAAGCTAAAGGCCGCATTTATTTTTATCGCTCCGGGCGGCGACCCAGCCACGCACCGAAACTGGGTCAAAACCGAAGCCGTCGAACTCTTGGCCGTGGCCGTGGGCGACTATGCCCAGGCTGAGGCCCTGGCCCGCGATCTGGTGGAAAAGGAAGGCATCGGCGCCATTGAACTCTGCGGTGGGTTCGGTGTTGCGGGGACGGCTCGTGTAGCCGCCGCCGTGGACGTGCCTGTGGGCGTGGTCAGGTTCGACATCCATCCCGGGCTGAACAACGTCAGCGGTGACAGCTTGTTCGGCTGATGGAAATGGCTGGCAGGGCCGTGTGGGAGAGCACGGCCCTGCCAGCCCTGTGGACGTAACAAAGGGCCGGGACCGACTTCAAGTCGGTCCCGGCCCTTTCGTGATTCTGAACAGGTTGTGTCCGCTTTCCGTTTGTGGAGAGCTGGGAAAATACGTTTAGCTATTTGCCCGCAAGGACGTGTTCCTTGGTCACAAAGCAGGTGAACGTGCCGGAGAAGACCACGTCCTCGCCGCAGAACACCTCGACCTTGACCATGTGCTTGCGCTCGCCCGGTGTTTCGTCCTGCGCCTTGGCCAGCAGCACGTCACCCACTCGGGACGGTTTCAGAAAGCGGGTTTCGGCCGCGCCGAGGACCACGTTGGGATGATTGACGGCCAGCATGGCGGCATAGTCGGCCATGCCGAAGATGAACCCGCCGTGCACCAGGCCGCTGGCATCGGCGGCCATGCTTTCGGTGCAGGTCAGTTGCACCTCGCTGGCACCGTCCAAAGTGGAAACCGGCTCTCCGCACAGGCTTTGGTCGATCTTTTCATGTGTCTTGATTTCCATGGGCTCCTCCTGCTTTTCGGCAGTCCCCGCAGCGTGCTCCGCAGAACAAGAGTCGTGTCCGGCAGGGTGCCGCGTCATGATAGAAAAATGACCGTCGGCACGGTTTGGCTGTGCCTTCGGTCCTTTTCGGCCGGTGGCCGGGATCGTCCATTCTTGCGTAAACTTGCTGCAAAGTCACCGGGAATCTTTTGGGGATACACGGTCGGCATTATTGCCCGGCACGGGGCCGGAGGGGGACGGAATCCCTCCGGCCGCCGATAGAGCCGGAGCCACTAATCAAACAGGTCTTCGAGTTCGTCGAAGACGTAATGCATGTACATCATTTTCGGCGAGCCGCCCATGGCAATGGCGAGCATGGCTGCCTGCATGATTTCCTCCTTGGTAGCTCCATGGCTGGCTGCTCCCTGAATGTGGAGCGAAATGCACATCTCGCACTGGGACATCATGGAACAGGCGACGTGAATCAGTTCCTGAGTCTTGTGGTCGATGGGACCGAACTGGCTGATCTCCTTGGTGAAGGCAATGTAGTTCGGGAAAACGTTCTTGGCTTGGTTGGTCATCTTGGCAAGAGTATCTGCCGCTTTTTCCGCTGCATCCATTGGATTGCTCCTTGGTTGTTGTTTTGAGATGCCTCAATACAGCAAGGAGTATGCCCGTGGCTATTTCCATTTAAATAGCAAGTGGTTATGTTGTAAACCGGATCGTAGCACTGGGAAAACCGATTGTAATCCTGTACCGGACGTGAACATTGGTCGATTTCCGAACAGGTTTTCAGCCCCGTATCAGAACAGGCAGTCCAGGAAATCGGGCAGCGTGACCGCGTGCAGATACTCATCCAGCTTCACGTCCTTTAATCGTTCCTCCAGGGAGGCGCGGGAGTGGCGGGATTCGCGCAGCAGGGCTTCCAGTTCGGCTATGTCTCGCACTCCAAAGTAGTCGCCGAAGAGCCGGACTTCGGTTATGATCCCCTTCTTGACGTACAGGTGAACGTCCAGCAGGCCGCCGGGCGTGCGTGTGCGCTTGGAGAAGTTGTAGGCGGGCGAGGAACCGAAATTCCAGTCCCAGGTGCGGTAGCGCTCGGTTGCCAGCTGCTCGATAGCCTCGGTTTCCCCGGCGGTCAGGGTCATGTTTGTCTGGTCCGTGGATTCGGAGATGTATCCCATGAGGCGTTCGATGAATTCCGATACTTCCATGGGTTCCGGCAGATGGCTTGATATGTTGGTCACCCGCGAGCGGACGCTCTTTACGGCCTTGTCCCGGTATTTTTCGGGATCCACGCGAAGCGCGCCGGAAAGGTCAGTCATGTCCGAGGCAAAGAGCAGGGTGCCATGGTGCAGAATCCTGCCGCCATGGAAGTGCTGGGCGTTGCCGGAGAACTTCTTGCCGTCGATGAGCAGGTCGTTGCGGCCGCTGAAAACGCACTCGACCCCCATGCGGCCGAGGGCCTGCTGAATGGGTTTGGTGAACCGTTCGAAGTCCAGCCCGCCGGAGGGTGTTCCGTTTTGGATGAAGGTGAAGTTTATGTTGCCCAGGTCGTGAAACACGGCCCCGCCGCCGCTCAGTCGGCGGACCACCGGAATGCCGCGTGACATGGTGAATGTCTCGTCGATCTCCGCGAGGGTGTTCTGGTTGCGGCCCACGATGACGGCGGGCTCGTTGCGCCAGAGCATGAATACTTCCTCGTCGGCGTTGGTCAGCAGCCATTCCTCGGCGGCCAGGTTGAAGGCGGGGTCGGTGACCCGGTTATGGATATAGCGCATGCGTGCTCCTTTTTCCCTTGCCGGATGCAAAAGACGGACCCGGTGAGGGCGGAGTGTGTCGCATTCCCCGCCGCTTGCCAAGTGGCGGGCCGGAATCAGGGCTGCACAACGACGTCGATGGTCTTTTCCAGCAGTTGCTTGGCATTGACCCCGCCGCAGCTGGGCTTGCTGACCTCGTTGAGGATGACCCGCATCTTGTAGGTGCCGGGCGTGTGGAAGGTCAGCGTGGTATCCGGGTAACCCGGCCGCACCCAGGGTTCCAGTCCTTCCGGGGCCGATGGAAAGTCGATGTTGATGGACGGATAGGAGCCGACGGGGAGAGTGTATCCCTTCAGGTCGAAGCGGGCCGTCACCGGGGTTCCGGCCTTGGCCGTTGACAGGAGTTTGATATCGGCACCGGGAAGTCCGCTGGCGTTCCCGGCCAGGGCGGGCAGGGCCAGAACAGCCATACAGCAGAGGGGCAGTAGGGCGCGGAAGACGGTACGCATTCGGGTAGATGTTTTCATGGCTTGATCATACGCCCGTCGAAGGATAAAACAAGCGGTGGGTAGTCGTTGGGTATGAAACTGGGAGGGGGCGTGAACAGCAAATACGGGAACCTGAAACACTATTGGGAAATGGTCGTGTCCATTGTTGAGGAAGAGGAATACTTCCTTGAACGGTGGGCGCTTCGCATGGAACAGGCCGGATACCTGGAGCATACCACGGCCAAGCGGCTGGATTGCCTCCAGGCACTTGAAGATTTTCTGGATCCCATGGCCCGCCACTGGACGCGGGGCGTAACTTCGCCGGATTTCTCATGGCTCATCCGCCACGAGGAGGAATGGGGACTGCCCCAGATAGAGTCCGCAAGGCTTCACCGTATGCGGGGCATCACGGCGGATATGTATCTGGGCTGCTTCAAGACCTTCATCAGCAGCCTCATCGATGTCATCGAAAAGATGGAAGGTTCCTACGAGAGTAAGGTTCTGGCGCGGCGGCATGTCAAACTCTACGGCGACGCCCTGGAAGTGTTGTTCGTGCGTGACTGGACGAGGGTGCTGCCCGATGAGACCGATCAGATGCTCGATGAAGCCAACCGGCTGCTTACGCTTGAGAAATGCCGATATGAAAATATTCTGAATTCCACGTCCGACCTCATTTTGGGGGTGGACGCGCATGGGATCGTCACCAGTGTGAACGGTGCTGTGCGCGCCGTGGCGGCGGAGGAGGATTTTCTGGGCCGTCCCGTCTGGGATGTGCTGTCCGTGGAGGGTCAGTCAATGGACGAACTGCTCAAGTACTATCCGGTGGGGATGTCCTGCGAGATGGGACTCTTTGACGACGAGACCGTCTACCGGATGCAGATAACGCCCATGGGCAACGTCAGCATGGCCAGTGACGGCTATATGATCTTGCTGACCAACATCACGGCGCACGCAGTGCAGCGCGAGGCTCTGGAACGCGTGGTTTCCGAGCGCACCGAGGCCCTGCAGGAGGAAAAGGAGCAGCTGGAAGAGATGAATATCACCCTGCGCAACGTGCTCCGAAGCATCGACAAGGAGCGCGAGCGGTTGCTGGGCGAGATATCGGCCAAGGTGAACAATCTGGTCCTGCCCGCCCTGGAGCGCATCGAAAACGAAGATGACCCCGGTATCCGCAAAGGGTACATCACCGTGGCCAAGGATCAGCTGGCGCGGCTGGCTCCGGGCAGTGAAGGGACAGACCCCATGCTGCTCAAGTTGACGCACATGGAGACCCGCGTGTGCCAGTTCATCCAGGCCGGTCATGCCTCCAAGGATATAGCGGAAGGCCTTAATATTTCAGTCGAAACAGTCCAGACACACCGTAAGAACATTCGCCGCAAGCTCGGCTTGCACGGCAAGAGCGTCAGCCTCTATGCCCATCTGAAGGCTTCAGCCCTTTCGGCCTGATTGGGTAGTCGGGTATACCCGATCTATCCCCATTTTCCCGTCTGTTGCCTTCTTCGGGACTTTATTACTGGATAAACTGTTGATCCAGCAGAGTTTGATCTCTGGAAGGGAGAGCCAAATGGACAGGAAACGTATCTGCGAGGGGCTGACGGCACTCAGGGATTTCTTTGCATCCATTGATGCGAAGGACCTTAAGGCCGCTTCCGTCTCGATCTCACATCATTTCGACATACCGCTCGACGCGGCCACGGACTGGACCGGGGTGGAGTACGATTTCAATCGTCTCTTCGTCGGCCCCGCCGCTGTACCAGCTCCGCCTTATGCGTCCGCATATGCCAAGGAACCGATCCTCATGGGCCGTTCTACCATGGAAGTGCGGGATGCCTACCGCAGCCTGGGCCTCATGGTCCCGGACCAGGGCAGCACGCCCGACGACCATCTCGCCTACGAGCTGGACGCCGTGGCGGCCATGGTCGGTGCCGGGGAGGATGTCCCCGGCCTGGAAGAAGTGCGGGAATGGTTCATCGGCGAGCACATGGCGGATTGGATTCCGCGCTTTGTGGACGCCGTACGCCAACAGCCGGAGGTTTCCGCTCCGGTGCGTATGGCGGTGGGCGCATTGTCCGGGTGGCTTGAGTCCGCCAGGACTGTCGCCGACGCATAGCTCTTACTTTGAAAAACAAGGAGGAAAACAATATGGCTACGAAAAAAGGCGTATTGAGCAGGCGTCGCTTCCTGCAGGGGCTTTCGGTTGCGAGCGCGGCAGCCATGCTCCCGCCTTGCGGACTATTGGTCCCGTCAAGAGCGGACGCAGCTGCGTTTAAGCCGGAGGACTATCAGGTCTTCCGCAATGCCTGCCCTAGAAACTGTTACGACACATGCAGCATCAAGACCTACGTCAAGGACGGGGTCATCCAGTTCATCGAGGGTGCACCCGAGTCCACATACACGGACGGCGGGCTGTGCGTGAAGGGTTACAGCTACACGCGCCGTCCCTACAGCCCGGACCGCATCAAGTACCCCATGGTGCAGGACGGACGCCGGACCGGCAAGTGGCGGCGGATATCCTGGGATGAGGCCATGGACCGCATTGCCCGCAAGATTTTGGAGCTCAAGGAGCGGGACGGCAATTTGCTTGGTCTCGGCATGACCAAATACTCCGGTAACTTCGGCATCACAAATTACGGTGTGGAAGGGATGATGTCTTCCCTCGGCTACACCACCCGTTTTGTGGGCACGCCGTGTTGGCCCGCAGGCATTGATGCCCAGAACTACGACCTGGGCAACATGTGGTGCAACGATCCAGAAGATATGATCAAATCCCGTTACATCCTCGTTTGGGGCGCCAACCCGGCGTGGTGTTCGGTCCACTCCATGAAGTACATCATGGAGGCCAAGCGGCGCGGGGCCAAGATTGTGGTCGTGGACCCGGTGTTCACCCAGACCGGGGCCAAAGCAGATGTTTTCTGGCAGCCGAAGACAGGTAGCGACGGCGCGCTGGCTCTCGGCATGGCCCGTCATATCCTGGACAAGGGATTGGTGGATCAGGACTTCGTGCAGAACAGCAGCCTCGGCTTTGACGAGTTTGCCGACTACCTGCGCAGCAATGTGACCGTGGAATGGGCCGCCGAACAGAGCGGTATCCCGGCCCGGGAAATCCGCGAGGTGGCCGAAGAGTTCGCCTCGGCCGACCCGGCGACCATCTGGATCGGCTACGGTATGCAGCGCCACACCAATGGCGGCGCGTCCGTCCGGTCCCTCGACGCCCTGGTCGCCATGACCGGCAACGTGGGCAAGGAGGGCGGCGGTGCCCGCTACGGCCACCTCCAGACGTGGGGTTTCAACTACCACGCCATGATCCAGAAGCAGCCCGAAGGATCCAAGGGATTCCTGGGTGCCGCGGCCAAGGGCGAGTTCGACTTCACCAGCGGATCGGGCGCGAGCTACTCGGACCGCACCGTGAATATCAACAAGACCGCACAGTCCATTCTGGACACCAAGGACCCGGCCATCCGTATGCTCTGGGTCTCCTGCAAGAATCCGTTTGCCCAGGATTTCGACCGACCCAAGCTGGAAAAGGCGTTCGACACCCTGGAGATGGTCGTCACCGTGGACCAGTTCTTCAACGAGACCGTGGCCAACTCGGACATCGTTTTGCCCGTCACCACGCTGTTCGAGGAGTGGACCGTCAACGTTTCCTACTGGCATTACTGGCTCAGCCTTAACGAGCAGGCCATCAAGCCCTTGTACGAGACGAAGTCCAATATCGAGATCGGCGCGGCGCTCTCGCGCAAGATGAATGAGCTTGCTCCCGGTTCCTGCACCTTCCCGCAGGATATCGACACCAAGGCGTGGATGGCCAAGGAATTCAACCAGGGCATCTACGATCTCTTCGATCTCAAGGACTGGACCGATCTGCGCAACGGACCGGCCAAGGCCAAGCTCAAGTCCTCGGCATCCTGGAGCGACCGCAAGTTCGCCACGCCGTCCGGCAAGTACGAGTTCAAGTCCGCGCTGTGTGCGGAGCATGGACACAAAGCCCTGCCCGAGTTCAAGGCCGGACGCGAGAGCTACGACAAGTTCCGCCTGCTCACGCCCCACACCAAGTTCGGCCTCCACTCCCAGTTCGTGAACCTGGACTGGATGCACGAATACAACAAGGAACCCTACATCTACATGCATCCGAATGCGGCGGCCAAAAAGGGCATCGCCGATCTGGACATGGTGCGTGTCTTCAACAAGGTGGGCGAGCAGAAGGTCCGGGTCAAGCTGACCAACAACGTGGCCGAGGACTGCCTGCTCATGTACGAGGCGTGGTTCGGCAGGGGCAACGACTACAATGTCCAGAACCTGGTGGACGACGAATCCGCCGACATGGGCGCGTTCAAGGCCGGAGCGCCGGGCGTGGCCATCCACGACCAGTTCGCGAACATCGAACGGGCGTAGAGGGAGCAATACAATGAAAAAACAATATGCGTTTCTGGTCGATTCCGAGCGGTGCATCGGCTGCTTTACCTGTGCCATGGCCTGCCGGAACTACTACCATCAGGAAGAGGGGATCGTCTGGCGTCAGGTCTATCCCCTGGACGAGGCCATTTATCCCCACCGAGAGCGGGCCTTCTTTTCTCTGGCCTGCAACCACTGCGAAAACCCGGAATGCCTGAACGTCTGTCCGGTCAACGCCTATACCAAGCGTGAGGACGGCGTGGTGGTTCATCATCAGGAGAAGTGTATCGGCTGCGGCAACTGCATCCGTTCCTGCCCCTACGGCGCACCAAAGTACAATCCCGTGGAGAAGCGGGCCGAGAAGTGCAGCATGTGCCATGAGCGGCTGGACGCCGGGTTGAAGCCCGCCTGCGTGCAGGCCTGCCCGACCAAGGCCCTTCAACTGATTGATCTGGCCGAGCACAAGGCAGAGAACGAGGTCCAGTATCCGGCGGGATTCCCCAAGATGGAGACGGTCAATCCCTCCACCCGGTTCATCCTGCCCGAAATGCCGAAGATGGTGAGGAGGTAGCCCATGCAGTCCATTGAACTTCCCCTGGTCCTTTTCACCGTGTTCTCCCAGGCCGCCATTGGCCTGACCCTGATGCGCGCGGTGCGTACCGCCGCCAACGGCGATGTTGCCGATGCCCGTCCCGAGTGGAGGATGATAGCCGGGCTGATGGCCGTTGGCCTGCTCGGCTCCCTGTTCCACCTGGGCCATCCGCTGCACGCGCCCAATGCCATCAACCATCTGGCCACGGCCTGGTTGAGCCGCGAGGTATTGTTCGCCGGGCTGTTCATGGCCCTGGTTGTCGTGGCGGCCCTGGCCGCGTTCGGCGGCCGGAGTGCCCTGGCCTGGATAGGCTCGCTCCTCGGCTTCGGCGTGCTCGTCTCGGCCGGGATGACCTATGCGCCTCCGGCTCTGCCAGCGCTGAACAATGCCTTGCCCTTCACTTTCTTCCTGACCTCCGCCGTCCTCCTCGGCGCCGGGTTCGGGAGTTGGTTTGCGGGCGAGGCCAGACGGCCGCTCATGACCCGCATCTTCACCACCGCTCTGGTGGTCGCGCTGGTCCTGAATCTGTTGGTTCCCTGTGTGTGGATGTCCGGTGGCACGGTCATGCGCATGACCGGTTCGTCCTGGTTCGGCTCCGGGTTCTACTGGACCCACGTTGCCGTGCTGGCCGTTTGTCTGGGGGTTGTCTGGAAGAACCGGACCCTGCCCATCTGGCTGCCGGTACTCGCCCTGCTGGGTGAACTGGCCGGACGCGCCGGGTTTTTTGCCGATACCATCCATACGGCGGTCAACATAGGCGGCATCTACTAATCCATCCTACCTCCCTTGATGGAAGCGGGTGCTTTTCTTCCGCTTCCGCTGCCAGTCCCCCATCCGGGGAATGTAAAAAAGGGCCGATGCGGCGTTGTGCCGCATCGGCCCTCATTTTTTAGTGAGGTTGTTTGCGTCCGTGCTATCCTGAGATGCTGAATCCTTCCGCCTTGCTGCCGTCATCGGTCCATTCCAGCTCAATGGAGCACTTGGCCTTGTCCTTCTTGCGGGAGAGCTTCATCTCGAATTTTACCGTGTCCGCAGCAAAAAGCACGATGCTTTCTTCGCCGTTTTGCGCCCGGATCACGCCCGATGCCAGCGATTTTGCCAGGTCTTCCAGATGGGCGGCGGCCTGCGTGGTTTCCAGGTTCTGTTTGATCTTGACTTTGCCGTTGCTCATCAGGTCCTCCTCGCTGACGGTATCGGATAGAAAAATGGCGGACTCCGCAGTGGGAGCGGGACTCTCGCGGGAAATGGGGGGTGTCGCCGCCTCGGCTGCCTGTTGGTCGGGAAGGGGGGCATTTCCCGCTCCGTCGGCGGGATCGCGCACAACCCACTCCAGGGGATTGGCGCCGAGTCGCTTGTCTGCGCTCATGGAGCACCTCGTTTCAGCAGCTCAAGGGCTAGTTTGCGATAATCGTCCGCCCCGTTGCTGCGCGGTTTGTAGGTGAAGATATCCTGGCCGAAGCTGGGGGCCTCCGCCAGGGAGATGTTGTCGCGGATGACGGTATCCAGGAGGTCCTTGCCGAAATAGTTTCGGATGCTGCTTCGCGTTTCCCGGTTAAGCCGCTTTTGCCGTTGGTAGCGGGTCAGGACTACGCCCGTCAGTTTCAGGTCCGGGTTCCATCCCTTGCGGATGGCGGCCACGGTTTCCATCAGCTTACCCAGACTTTGCAGGGCCAGAAATTCCGGCTGGACCGGGACGAGCAGCTCGGTGGCCGCAGTCATGGCGTTCAGTGTGAGCAGGCCGAGGTTGGGCGGGCAGTCCATGATGACGAAGTCGTATCCGAATACGTCTTTCAGGGCTGTCTTGAGCCGGGTCTCCCGGTTGGCCACTCCGGCCAGATCGACCTCGGTTCCGGCCAGGGAGACCGAGGCCGGAACTACGTCCAGACCGTTTGCAGTGGTCGTGACCGCCTTGAGGGAACATTCACTCATGAGCACCGCGCCCATGGTGCGGGGCAGCTCGTGGGCCATGATGCCGAGGGAGTATGTCAGGTGCGCCTGCGGGTCGAGGTCGAGCAGCAGCACACGCTGTTTCTGCCGGGCCAGTCCGGCCCCGAGATTGACCGAGGTGGATGTCTTGCCGACGCCGCCCTTCTGGTTGAGTACCGCTATGATTCGCATGTCCCTCCCCGCCATCCGTCTGCAATGATCGTATTCAAGGTTTTTGCTTCATGTACCGGCCGTACCATGCCGTCGAAGGTTATTTCCTGGCCTTTTTCATCTTGGACTTGGCAGGGTTGGTCTTCTTTTCTTTCTTTGCCTCTTTTGCCTTTTTTTCTTCCTTTTGCGGCTCAGGCTGCGGGGAGGCATCGGGCAGCGCTTCCCTTTTCTCCGCTTGCGGCAGTTCCGCCTTCTTCTCCGGGGCGGCCAGGGCTACTGGTTCCGGCTCCTTGTCGCTGATCTTGAGATCGGCGGCGGCCTGCTCGGTCCAGCTGATCTCCAGGCTGAATTTCTGCTTGTCCTTCTTGGTCTTGGCCTCCACCTCGATGGCAACCTGTTCCTGCGGCGTGAGCGTGACGTGCTCCTCGCCGTTTTTCACCACTATTTTGCCGGATTCGAGGCTCTCCACAAGCGCTTTCAGGTAGGCCACGGCCTCCTTGTAGGACACGTTCATCTTGACGCCGATCTTTTGCTTTTCCATGTCGCACTCCTTTCGGTTTTCAAGCCAGAGAAGCCAGGACCTCGCACAGCGGCCGTTCGTCCAGGAAGGGACGGCTTTGTTCCGTGACGAGGTTACAGTCGATGATCTTGATCCCCTGGCGGCGTATGGACTGGAGATTGATGCCGCCGGGATATTCGCCGTTTTTGGAATCCAGCAGAACGAAATCCAGCGTCCCGCCTTCCCCGGCACCGCTTTTGTCCAATTGCTCGCACAGGATGCGGGTCTGCGTGGCCACGCTCAGGTTGTGGGATTCGGGATCATGTCCGGTGTTGGGCACAAAGACCTTGGGGCAGGGATTCTTGGCTACGGCCTCGCCCACGCCCTGGGGCAGTAAATTGGCGACCACGCTGGTGAAGAAACTGCCGATGGGGTAGCAGATCAGCCCGGCTCCGGCGATGAGATCGCGGATCTTGTTGCGGATGGTGGGCCGCACCGGTTCCTCGCTGTCCAGGGAGCCGGTGATCCAGATGTCCTTGATGGGCGATTCGATGGGGGCGGTTTCTTTGCCTGTCATCCGGTGCTGGCCGACGATGGTGCGGCCGTTTTCCAGGCGGACGGCCAGATGGAGGTCCTTGTTGATGGTCGGGCGCACGATGCCGTGGACCTGGACCAGCTTGGAAAAAATGTAGATGACCGGGTCCATGCGCCGCCGGTTTCCCAGATAGCCCGCAGTGAGCACGAGGTTGCCTATGCTGGCGCCCCGCAGGTCGAAATCGGTCGGCATGGCCTCTTCAAACTGGTGGATGTGGTTGCGGATGATCTTGCGCATGGGGTCCGGCACTGAGCGGACTAGCGGGTGTGCGCCAGCCGCCATGGTGTCCAGCTCTTTGCGCAGTTCCTTGGGGCCGAGGTCCTTGGGCAGCCGGTGGGCGAAGAGGGTGTATATTTCCGGGTTGCCCTGCACGGACTGGTCGGCCAGGGCCATGAGCCGGTTGCGGATATCGCCCACGGCGGGCATGGCAAAGGCTTGGCGAAGGATGGCCGAACTGCCGCCGGAGTCGAACGGGGTGATGAGGTGAATCGAGTTTCGGGTGTACCGGATGATCTCGCGCGATGCCTTCCGCAGGGCAGTGCCGCCGCTGAAGAACAGGATACGGGGGCCCAGTTCCGGGGCTCGTTTGTAGAGCTCCAGCTTGAACGGGTCCGGGATTTCTATTTCGTGCGAGATGTGTAGGCGCATGGTTTTACTCCGGCGGTTTGCCGGTTTCCATATACCGCAGACAGAGGTCGGCGGCCAGATCGAAGTCCACCCCGCCGGAAATCTCCAGCAGGTCAGCTCTGGCGAGCAGGTCGGCGTAGGCCTCCACACCGGGGTCGTCCTGTTTGGCGGGATCGTCCGGACGGTAGAACAGGCCGGTTCCCTTCATGAAGGCGGGAAGCAGATCGTGCCGTTCGCGCGGGTCCACCAGCGCGGCCTTCATCTCGCCGCCGTCCCGTTTCCAGTTGAGGATGACCAGCGCGTTCATGGGCGAGCGCAGGTGGAATTTGCCGGGACCGTAGCATTCGTCGATGAGGGCGTCGTATTTGTGTTCCAGTTGCCACAGCTCCGCAGGTGGCATGGCCAGGAATTTTTCGCGCAGCTCCGGCTCGACGATGCCGGACAGGTCCGGGTTGTGCAGCGCCGTACCGGGATTGATGCGCGGCTGTTTGGCCACGCCGTACATAACCACGCCGTCGCCGTCCGCCTCGACCATGACCCGGTCGTTGGACAGAAAATCCGTGCCCCGGCTCATCAGGTGCAGGGCCAGGGTGGATTTGCCCGCCCCGGAGAACCCGGCGAGCGAGATACCCCGCCCCGCATGGATGACGCCCGCCGCATGGCCGAGCAGTCCGCCCTGGTTGAGCTTCCACTCGATGAATCGGTTATTGATGAAATTGATGACCTGATTGGAGTTCTCCAGACAGTGACCCACGGCCACGTTCTCGCCGTTGCCGAAGAGAAAGTACATGCCGGTCAGCCGCTTGCGCACCACGCGTCCGTCGTCGAGGTCCACCCATTCCTCTTTAATCTTGGTCTTGCCCGGATCAGGCTGCTTGACCGAGAAGTTGAGGGCGAACTCGGGTACGGGGGCCTCATGGGCGGAAATTGTTATTTCCGGCGTGTCGGACGTGGTGGTGAATTCCTTGAAGTATTCGGCCAGATCGTCGTGCAGGGCGCGGGTACTGCTCAGTACGCGCAGGATGCAGCCGCCGAAGTCGAGGAGCAGTTCCTCTTCGGCCGGGATGGCGTTTTTGATCTCGGCGGCCAGGGCCGCGTTGGTCGTTCCGGTCAACTTCATTTGAGCTTCTCCATGACGTAGTCCACATACAGGGCGGCCGCGTCGATGCCGCTGGTTTCCTGAATCCCCCGGAACCCGCCGAAGACCGAGACCTCGAAGACGTAGGGCCCGTCGTCGGTGATGGCCACGTCCACGCAGGTGAAGTCGAGGTTGAACGGGGCCTGCGCCTTGCGCGCCAGTTCGATGATCTCCGGGGCAGGCTCGTAGGGTCGGTACTTGCCGCCGGAAGCCGTGGTGGTGTTCCACGCATCGTTGGTCTTGCAGCGGGCGTAGGTGGTCAGATATTCGCCGCCGAGAAAGGCGATGCCGAGGTCCAGATCGCCCAAATCAATGGTCTTCTGAATGTACATCATCGGGTGTTCCGAATGATATTCCTCAACGGCTTTCCGGGCGGCCGGGCCGTCCGTGAGAATGAACATGCCGCGCGCCTTGGAGGTGTAGAGCGGCTTGAATACCGCCTCGCCATATTCCTTCAGCGCCACCATGGCCTGGTCCACGGACTCGGTGATGGTGGTGGGGGGCATGGGAATGCCGCCCAGCTGGAGCGAGACCGTGCATGACAAGCGGTCCAGGGCGCGGAGAATGGAGTAGGGCGAGCTGAAAATCTTGAGGCCGCGCTCGGCGAGGTAGCGCAGCACTTCCAGCCGATCCAGCAGGTCCGGGGAATAGCGCGAGCCGATTTTCTTGATGATGAGGGCGTCGAAGTCCGTGAGGTTGTGCCCGTCGAAATAGGCGTTGCCCGACGGCAGGTCCAGACGCACTTCGTTCATGCCGATGAGGAAACGTTCCCCGCCGGTCTTTTCGGCCACGGTGTCGGCCAGCTTTTCGGAGGACCAGCCTCCTTCGGTTCCAATGACTCCGATTTTCACGAGAGCGCTCCTTGGCATTGGCTTACTTGGCTTAATAATAGAGGATATCTTCGGGCAGGGCGAACTGTTTCCAGTCGCCGCCGCGGAAGTGGCGGATTTTTTCCAGCAGGAACATGGACCGGTTGTACATCTCCTTGGCGAACTGGAAGTTCAGCTCGAACCGGGTGGAGGTGTAGAAGGAGCGGGCCAGGGCGAATGCCATACGCGCCTCGAAGGTCGGGTCGTCGTGCTTTTCGGCAAACCCTTTGGCAAATCCGTAGAACTGGCCGATAACCTTGTTGATCCGCTCTCTGTGCTCCGTGGCGAAGATGGGCATACGGAAGTTGGAGACCAGGAATACCGAGACATCCTGTACATAGTCGAAGTCGCGGGAACGATATAGATCAATGTAGTGAATCTGCTGCTCCGCATGATCGTAGACCACGTTGTTGATGTTGAAATCGCCGTGGATGTAGACCGAAAACGGGGCTTCCAGCTCTTCCTCGATCTCCTTGCAGTCCCTGAGCAGGGACTCGGTGGAGCGGACCTCCGCCCGGCCCATGGCCTGGGGGGTGCGCCAGAATTCCGGATGGGTCTGAAGCACGCCGTTCAGCCGCTTCTGGATCTGGCGGATGTAGTTGGTCCTGAGCGGCTGCCGCTCCATGGTGGTGGTCCAGGCCTCCAGCACCGTGGATTCGAAGATGAACAGGGCGTTGCAGACAAACTCGTCCTCGCCGGAGAGGACGACCTCGTCTAGGGTGCAGCCGTTGAGGAACTCCACGAGCATGGCTCCCTTGTCCGCCTCCTCGTGAAAGCCGTAGATATCGGCCACCAGCTTGGGAAAGGTCTTTTTCCAGCGCAGGATGGATTCCCGCTCCTTGCGGATTTTCTCCAGGCTCCCTTCCTTGTAGATGGAACCCTGGCGGTGCTCCTCCTTGGTGACCATGTCGTCGTCGCGCGGCTCCACCTTGCCGATGCGGCAGCCGGAGCGGGTGCCCCAGATGGCCCGGAAGTCGATGTCCGCGAACGAGTCGCCGAATCCGGATTTGGACAGGGTGCGTTGCAGGGCTTCGAACTGTTCGATCTTGATCCGCTCGCCGAGGATGGAAAAGATGATCGCCTCGCCGATGTTGAGCAGGGCGTCGCCCACCCGCTCGAAGTAGCGGAAGATGAAGAGCACGGTGACGAGGCGCTGGGCGTCGCGGCCTAGCCCCATCTCGTTCATTACCCGGTCGAAGCAGACCTTGTACAGGTCGTCCAGCATGGGCTCTGCTTTGCAGATGTACAGCGCCTTGGACATGTCTTCGTTCCGGTAGGCGGAGAGCACGGCCGAGAAGCGGTCCATGATGATATCGAAGACCTCTTCATAGTCGTATTTCTTGATGAACGACTGGTCGTCGAGGTAGCGCATCTGCTTGATGATGTTGACGAAGTAGTCCGCAATCTTCTCCAGGTTGACGCACATGACCTGCATGGCCCGGATCTTGTTGACCTGGTTGCGGTCCAGGGAGTGGTCGGCATGGATGCGCGAGTAGCACTTGTTTTCGATGATCGTCTTCAGGTTGTCGATGTAGTCGTCCCTGTTGGTGATCTTCGTGTGCATGTTGCGCGACGGCTCATCCAGAAATTTCCGGGTGGCCTTGGCCTGGTTCTCCACTTCGAGGACGATGAAGTTGAAATTCTCGTCCAGTCCTTCGAATGTGATCATGGCTAGGAGACAACGAGCGGGGTGTCGCTGAGTTTTTTGTCCTTCAGGGTTTCCTTCCACTCCACCTTGATGGACAGTTTGTTGGTCGCACCCTTTTTCTTGGCCTTGACCGTGAAGTTGAGCAGCCCGCAGGGGGTCAGTTCAATGGCCTCCCCATTCGTGGAAAGGGAGATGTTGCCCTTGTCGAATCCTTCGGTGAGGGAGATCAGGAAGTCCCTGATGGTTTCCCTGTCCTGGAGCGAATCGAAAACGAATCTTTCTTCAGCCATGGTGTTCTCCCCGAAATTATCCGGCCAGGCGCGCCTTGTACTCCTTGATGACGGAGCGGCGGCTGATGTTGTTGACGATCAATTTCTTGCGGATGGACAAATCATCCCATGCGGGCTGGTAACCGATCTCCCGCGCGGCCTTTTCCATGTCCTGCTGGTCCAGGGGCTTGGTCTTTTCGCCCATGTGGCAGTCGTCGCCCATGAAGATGAGCACATCGCGCCGGCCCGGCGGACGTCCCTGCTGGTTGCGTTCGTTGACCACCGAGATGAGGAATTCCGTGTACTCCTGCGACTGCGGGTTCCAGACTTCGATGCCGTCCACGTCGTAGTTGCGCAGCAGGATGGGCCAGAACTGCTCCGGGTGGGGGATGACGATGCAGCCGCCCAGTCCCCGAACCTCCTCGATGATCTCACTGGCTCGATAGAAGAAGGAAAGGTCGAAGTCCTGTTTGACCAGGGCTTTGACGGCCTTGAGATAGGCCTGCACCCGGTCCGTGGCAGTGGCCCCCAGTTCCTCGCGCATGGTATCAAACCAGTTGCGCAGCAGCTTGTTCTTTACCGACATGCGGGGCACGTCGGACCAGTTCGCATCCAGCAGCTGTTCGATCTTGGCCACGTTAATGCGGACAAATTCGATGAGGTCCTCATCAGCGCCCACGGCTCTGGCCGCCTTGCCGATGCGGTCTTCGTCGGGCCCGGTGATGGTGTGCATGAACTCGAAGAGCTGGCCCGAGCGGTACTTGAAGGTATGGGCCAGCATGGACTTGAGCACCCCGGCCTCCTTTACCTTGTCGCTGGTAAAGTGGAGCAGCAACTGTACCTTGCGGTTGAACCCGGAGGAGAAGCAGTCCACCTCCACGCCGGAGTGGCCGTCCCATTCCAGCAGCTCGTTGTGCTGAGTGGGTATGAGCAGTTCCTCGGTGCGGTTGGGGAACATGGCGTCCACCCGCTGCCGGATGAGGTCCATGGGCACGAACTCCGGGTGCCAGTGGGTCGCCAGCAGGGTCTCCTGCCGGACGTGGACCGTGCCGGGCGTCACCACCTGCTCCATCTGCCAGGGGGCCAGATCCGTGGACACCACGGAGAAGAACCGGGCGCGATCATCGTCGGTTATTTCCTCGGCAGCCACGGCGGGAAAGCTGCGGCACGTCTGCTGGTCGGTATTCTTTATCAATTTCATAGGTTGAATCCGGGGGCGTGCATTTCAGTCATATTTGGCGTGGCAACGGCTTTTTTCATGTACGAGCACATCCACTGTATCGTGCATTTTCGCCAGATCGCCAGCCTCGTACGCCGCCTTGAAGGCCATGCAGGCATCGGTATAGCTCTGGTAGAACTCGTCTCCGTAGCCGGGATAGGTGACCATCAGTGCCGAGTCGGCCAGAAAGTCCTCCACCGCGTCCTTGGGCGGCATCTGGCCATCGTGGACCATCTTCACCAGAACCCGGAAACTCGTCTTCATCCGTTTCTTGAGCGACTTGTATTTGGGCTTTCCGGTTGCTTCGCCGTTCTCCCCGGCTTCGGTCTCCGGTTCCTCGCAGACGCCCGCCGGTTTGATCTTGGCCTTGAGTTTCAGCTGGCCGTATTCATCCTTGATGCCGACTTTGATTTCCCGAAATCCCTCCAAGCAGGCGAGTTCTCCCTTGCCGCCGTTTTCCACGGCGTCGGCCAATTCCCGCAGGAAGTCGGCCAATCCCTTGTTGTCGAGATATTTCTGTATCTTGATGTTGTTTCCCACAGGAACCTCCATAGGGTCTTTGCTTACATGACTGTCATGTTTCAATGTTACAAATCAATGACAACCAGAAAATCGTAACAATTCGTAACATTGATATATTGCGGGGCCGAAAGGGAAGTCCTGGTTCACCCATTCCGTTGCAATAGTTGAATGAGGGAGAAACAATGAGAGGTCTTTTGCGCGGGGGGGGGCGTGGTGATATTTCCGCTCCTCTGTGTCTGTATTTGGGGGGTGGCTGTCTTGTCGACTTGGATGCCGGTGCCCATGCGAACCGAAAAACTTGCATCCTTAAAGGAAGGAATGTACTGGTTCGCCGGTGCCGGGAGTTTGTTTTCGGCAATTCTTTTTTGAGGAGTTCCCATGTCGCTCAGCATCGGTATCGTCGGCCTGCCCAATGTAGGCAAATCCACTTTGTTCAATGCGCTCACCAAGGCACAGAATGCCGAGAGCGCCAACTATGCCTTTTGCACCATCGAGCCGAACAAGGCCGTTGTGCCGGTCCCGGACAGCCGGTTGCAGGTTCTGGCGGATCTGGTTCATCCGCAGCGGGTCCAGAGTTCCACCGTGGATTTCGTGGACATTGCCGGGCTGGTGGCCGGAGCGAGCAAGGGGGAGGGACTCGGCAACAAATTTCTCGGCAACATCCGCGAGACCCAGGCCGTGCTCCACGTGGTCCGCTGCTTTGACGACGATGATGTCATCCATGTGTCCAACTCCGTTGATCCCCTGCGCGATATCGAAGTCATCGAGACCGAGCTGATCCTGTCGGACGTTCAGGTCCTGGAAAACCGGGTTGCACGCATGGAGAAGCAGGTGAAGGGCGACAAGTCGCTGGCTCCGAAGATCGAGGGAGCCAAGAAGCTGCTGGCCCATATGGATCAGGGGCAGCCCGCCAGCACCTTTGCGGATGGCGGCAAGGCACTGGAGGAACTGCTGGAGGAACTCCGGCTGATAACGTCCAAGAACGTCATCTACTGCGCCAATGTTGATGAGGCGGGTGTTTCCGAGGACAACGACTACGTGAAGTCCGTCATGGCGCTGGCCGAAGAGCGCGGCGCCGAGTTCGTCAAGATATCCGCCAAGATGGAAGAGGAACTGGTCGGTCTGGAAGATGAGGAATATCAGGAATTCCTGGAGTCCTACGGCATCGAGGAATCCGGCCTCGACAAGATCGTCCGCACCGGATTCCACTCCCTCGGACTGATCAGCTATTTTACGGCTGGCGAGAAGGAAGTTCGCGCCTGGACCATCCATGACGGTGACAAGGCACCCCAAGCCGCCGGTGTCATCCACACCGATTTCGAGCGGGGTTTCATTCGCGCGGAAATCATCAGCTACGAGAATTACGTGAAGTACGGTTCCGAATCCAAATGTCGGAGCGAAGGTGTTTTGCGTGTGGAAGGAAAGGACTACGTCATGAAGGACGGCGACGTGGTGCATTTCCTGTTCAACGTCTAGGCGAATCCTCCCGGACGTTCATATTTGTCCAAAAGAAAAGGGCTTGCGGCATGATTCGCCGCAAGCCCTTTTCTTGTCCGAATTGGTCGGGCTAGCTGACTTCCAGCCCTTCCTTTTCCATGAGCTCCGCACCGTACTCAATGGAGACGGCGTAGGAAAATCCCGTGGGCATTCCCTGCTCGCTGTCTGCGGGAGAAGCTTCCAGGCTGTCGAACCGGCCGCTGGTCACGCCGACGACGCGCAGGTCCTCGACATTGATGAGTGGCGCGCCTCTGCTTCCGGCCGGGACCCGGTTGTCGAACAGGAACAGGCGGGTGTCGTTGGCGGACAGAATCTTGGCGCTGACCACGGCCTGTTGCAGGACCTGCCTGTAGATGCACTGAAAGCCGAAGGCGAAGCCGAGACAGGCGAGGGCTGTCCCTCGTTCTGTGGTTTCCGGGGTCCCGATGACGTGGTCGGGCATGTTGATTTCCACGGCCTCGTCTATGGCCAGCAGGGCGATGTCCCGTTCGGGATTGATTTGGGCCACGCGGACCGGAATGGCCCGGAAGGAGGCGTGGCTGACGGGCATGAACTCCTCGGTGGTCGGAACCGGAACCACCATGAGGTTCTCATGCGAGATGACGGCCTGGGCAACGGTGAGCAGGTAGCCTTCCGGGTGGACCAGAAAGGCGGTGCCGAGGAAAACCAACTGTTCGTTGGCGTCCATCTTGTAGAGGCCCATGCAGGCATTTTTATAGCGTATGTTGACATCGGTAAGCATTGTCGTTCTCCAGCGGAGTGTTATGGCAGCCAGGATTGGACCCGTTTCGGGTGGGTGCGCATCCAGCGCAGGGCCTTTTCGTAGGGGAAACGGCCGCCGTCGGTCTGCATCCAGAGCATGAGCAGGTTTATCTCGTCGAGTGACCAGTGGAACTTGTCCAGTACGGCATAGGCTTCGGGATCATCCTTTTCGAGTCCTTTGCGTACCATGGTGTTGATATGGCCTGTTTGGCCGAAAATTTTCTTGGGGTCGTCCAGGAATTTGAGATCCCACTGGGCGAAGCACCAGTGCGGCATCCAGCCGGTGACCGCCACCCAGCGCTGATGGCCAAGGGCATCGGCCAATTCATCGACCATGGTTTGCTCATCGCCCGGCACCAGGCGAAATGTCTTGTCCAGTCCATAGGCCTTAATGGCCTGTTGGGTCTTGAGCATGATGCCTGCGCCGGGTTCGATGCCCACGATGCGGTGTTTGTATTTGGCCGCATTGTCGGCCAGTTCGGGAATGGACCGTGTGGTCAGGTAGGGCCGGTTGCGCAGCCCGGTGCCTGCAGTGTACCGGCCTTCTGTCATATTGGGGACGACAATGCCGATACGGGTGCCTTCCAGGTTGGGGCCGAGGTCCTTTAGTTCGTTGTGATACTTTGCAAAGTAGGTGTCGTGCGTGTCCGGCAGCCAGGCGGAGAGCATGGTGTCGGCCTTGCCCTCGGCCACCATCCGCCACATGCCTTCGGCATCGGTTTGTACCAGATTTACGGTGCGGCCCGTTTTTGCCTGTAGCACGGCCTGGAGCAGCGTTGCCGAGGCGATGGAGGAAGACCAGTCCGCATGGGCGATGGTGATGGTGCCACCGGCAAAGGCCGGGCACGTAGCCATCAGAGTGAGCAGAAGCGAGATGATCAGGGTGCGCATGGTTTTTCCCTCGTGCGTTGAGTTACCACAAACGGCGGTGTCCGAATGTTTTCCCCTTGGGCAAAGGTGTGCGCCGGACACGGAAACGGGACGGTTTCTTGTCCAGCTCCATGGTGAATTCCTGGGGTCCGATGTAGTCCTTGAGCCCCTTATACAGGGCGATGCACATGCCGAGCAGGATGACGGCGAACGGCAGTCCCGTGATGACGGTTGCCGTCTGCAAGGCCACGAGGCCGCCTCCGGCCAGGAGGGCTGCCGCCACCACACCTTCCAGCAGCGCCCAAAACAGGCGGGAGAGCACCGGCGGGTTGGGGTTTCCGCCGGAGGTGATGATGTCGATGACCATGGAGCCGGAGTCCGATGAGGTGATGAAGAAGGTCATGATCACGATCACGCCCAGGAAGCAGGTGATGTTACTGAGCGGGAAGTTCTCCAGCATGACGAAGAGGGAGATGGGGATGTTTTCCTGCACGGCCTTGGCCAGTCCCCCGGGGCCGAACATCTCCAGATGCAGGGCCGTATTGCCGAAGATGGTGATCCACAGGAAGGTGATAAGGGTCGGCACCAGCAGGACGCCCAGGATGAACTCCCGGATGGTGCGGCCATAGGAGACGCGGGCGATGAACATGCCGACAAAGGGCGACCAGGCGATCCACCATGCCCAGTAGAAAATGGTCCAGCCGTGCTGCCACATGGTCTGTTCATAGGTCTCGTTCCATGTGGAGAGCTGGGGCAGATACTGGATGTAGTAGCCGATGTTCTCAAGCACGGCGTTGAATATGAACAGAGTGGGGCCGACAATCAGCACGAAGAGGGCCAGGGCTCCGGCCAGGGTGATGTTCAGTTCGCTGAGTCGGCGGATGCCGCTGTCGAGACCTTTTACCACGCTCCAGGTGGCAACGGCCGTGATGCCGATGATGAGAATGATCTGTACCGTGACGTTCTGTTCGATGCCCCAGAGGTGGTTGAGTCCGGCATTGACTTGCTGCACACCCAGCCCCAGGGAGGTCGCCACGCCGAACAGGGTGGCGGTGGTGGCCATGATGTCGATGATGTTGCCTATGGCTCCGTTGATGCGATCACCGAAAATAGGGTGGAATGCCGTACGGATGGAGAGGGGCATCCCCTTGTTGTAGGAGAAAAAGGCCAGGGCCAGTCCCACGATGGTGTACACGCCCCAGGGGTGGAGGCCCCAGTGCAGGAAGGTAATGTCCATGGCCTTGCGCGCGGCCTCGATGGTCCCCGGTTTGGTGAGCGGGTTGGCCACGTAGTGGAACATGGGTTCCGCCACGCTGTAGAAGAGCAGGCCAATGCCCATTCCGGCGGAAAAGAGCATGGCGAACCAGCCCACTGTCGAGAATTCCGGCTCGGCATCCGGGCCGCCCAAGCGAACGTCGCCGAACCGGCTTGCCAGCAGCAGCAGGACGAAGACGAGCACGATATTCATGGTGGCGATGAAGAACCAGCCCGTATAGGTGGACATGTAGGATTGGAGAATCTGGAAGACATTGCCCAGCATGTTCTGAAAAAATACGGTGATGAGCACAAAGAAGATGATGAGTCCGGCCGAACCGAAAAAGACCCAGGGGTGGATGTCGAGGTGATACCACTCGGTCTGGCTGTTTTCCGTTTCTGGGGCTTCCGGGGTCTGTTTGTTCATAGAGTATCCTTGTCTGCCATGTTGGCGGGAATGTGCCGGGACCTATACGGCTCCGGTAACAGGCTGACGGATAACGACAAAGTACGTCGTTGCCTGGAGAGGTTTCGATTCTTGAGGGTGGAGAGGATGTTTCAGCCTTGAGCCATGGCTCTTCGGCGTCTCTCCAAGTATATGCAGCCTGTGATTCTGATTTTCGGCGGTCAGTATACGGCCCGCTTTTTCAGGGCCGCGATCCGAATAAAAGATGACCGCTATGTACAAGTACCAAGTGGTAACTGAGCAATAATAATTACGTTATCCAACTGAGCAGGTCAAGGCGCCCGTAGAATACGGATAATGGATTGGAATACGTTGCCCGTATCGGATCAGCTTCCGCGTAAGAGAGGAGGGCGGAAGGAAATGGAATCGTCCGTTCCGCATCGTTGTCCGCCAAAGTGCCTACAAATCGTCGGATTGGCGTTTGCTGTTGTCATGACTTCATGACGCTTGTATGGTTTCGGCTTTCGATGCCCTCGGGCCGTTGATTCGTTTGTACCATTGTTTCCGGGATATCATTTTTGAAGCTCCTCTTGCCTCCTCGTCGTATTCGCTTGTCCGTCTTGCTTGCATTTAAGGTCTCCTTTAGCCGCCATTGCGAATGCGAATCGTGCAGCAATGAAAACATCACGCCGCTGTACCGTATTGCACTGGAAGCGCTGACCAGCGCGGCCAAATATGCAACTGCCCAGCATATAGACGTTGTCCTGGATTGCTGCGGAGGCTGGGACATCGTTACGCTGACAGTGCGCGATGACGGCGTTGGCCGACACCACACAAATACGGAAGAGGGTGGCCTCGGCATCAGCATCATGCATCACAGGGCCAAGGTCATTGGGGCAAAATTGGAGATATGGACCGGGCTTACGGGGGGCTGAATTAAGGTGTTCCGCCCCTTGTCTTTGTTCAAACAAGAAGCATTCAAAGGCTATTCGGGAAGATGGACGATACCAGCGAGAATCCCGGGCCAAACCTCCGCCCATGCCTCGCCGCCATGCGCCAGGCCCGGGATGGTCCGGATCAGGACCGACGCACCCTTGGGCAGCTTTGCTACAAAGGAATCCGTCACCCGGCGGGTCACATTGGTGTCTTCTTCTCCCAACAGGTGAATTTGCCTGAGCGAGGCAAGGCGCGCGGCTTTGTCGGCCGGATTGAGTGAGCCGTAAAGCGGCGTGACGTTGTGCATCCGAGTCCAGACGGTATGGTCGAGATTGCCGCAGACCGTTATCAGTTCGGCCACGTCGTCGCGTGCCTCGGCAAGCAGGGCGGCCACGGCTCCTCCGCCGGAAAAACCGATCAGGACAACCTGCTGTGCGCCGGTGGCCCGCTTTGCCCTGTCCACCAGCTGGTTCTCCGTTTTAACCACATTTTCGGAAAAACGTCCGGTGGTCCAGCATGTTGTCGTGCAGGCGTCCCCGGTGACGTATTGGCAGGGACGGCCCAGATAGGCAACGGCAGGCGCATTGTCCTGGCGGGCCAGCAGCAGGGCCGTGGGCGTGATGGGGGTTGGGTCCGGCGAAGGACTGGTCCGTGTGGAGTAGGCCACGCCGTCGCCCTCGATGTATATGTGAACGGTCTTCGCCTGTCCGCGAACCCAGCCCACGGCGGGCAGGGGCGCCTCTGCGTCCATCCTCATCCAGTCCGTATCCTCGGCCATATCCGAGACCACGTGGCTGCGAGCACACCCGGCCAGAGCCAGGAGCAGGAGTATGCCGTACAGAAACTTTGCCATGATGGATATCTTCAACTTTCGCAGGGGCAGGGTCAAGAGCGTTGCCTGAATGGAAAACCAAATGACCGGGCGTTTCGTCGGAAACGCTCGACCATGTCTATGCCGTGCAGGTTCTTGCCTTTACCATATCTGGTAATTGAGCCTGACGGTGGCTGTGAGGTCGGGGACGGAGTTGTCGTCGCATCCAAGGGCGAAGCCGAGGCTGGGGGTGGCGGAGAGACGGTCGGTTACCTCCCCGCTGGCACCATATTGAAGGGGCCCCCAATAAACGCCTGTCGCTGATTTTGTATGCGGGAATTGATGCACGCCAAACAAAATGGAAAAAAGAGGCCCCACGCAGATAGCACGCTGCGTGGGGCCGGGTGAAACTCCGTTCGCCATATGTCGCAGGTCCGGTGCGACGGCTTACGGAGGTGTTCAACGAGTTGGCTTGAAGGGCTCGCGGCCGTTACGCCGCGAACCAATAAAAATATTTCGCGTGCAGACGAACGGCACGCTCATTTCCTTTTTGTTCCCGATAGTTTTTACAGACAGGAAGCTGGGCAGGTAAATCCGGGGCAGGGGGAATTCCCCTGCCCCGGGGTTGTATTCGTTAGTGTATCCCTTCCGGATGGCAGGATGAGTTGGTGCAGCCGGTCATATCCTTGTCGCCTTCGAATTCATCCTGGTGACAGGAGAGACAGGATGCATGCCCCTTGGCCTTCACATGCATGGCACGGAAGTAGGACTTGGGTCCCTGCGCGTTCGGGTTGGTGTCGGTATGACAGTTCGCACAGGACTCGGGCTCGTCTTTCACCGTGTTCTTGTGGTGGCAGACAAAGCAGTCAACGCCTTCATGGCTGGAGTGATTGAACACCACGCCGAGGTCACGCTTGCTGTTTCCCTGAATGACGTTGATTTCAAGATCGTCGTCGGGAGCCTCGATGGAGGCGACCCGTTCAGTCTGTGCATAGGCCAATGCTGCGGCGAGACATACACACAGCAGGCACATGATGAATAATTTTTTCATTATATTTCCTTTTGGTATGTATGGTTATGCCTTGCTCTTGGCGCCGAGGCGTCCGGTGAGCAGATCGCGGCGGTTGACGCCGCCCTTGGCCGTTTTTACCAGCTTGGCGCCGTCCACGGAGGCGAGCAGGTTGCCGTTGTAGCTCTCCGGCGGGGCAGTGCACAGGTAGATGACCCGGACGGACTCGGGATTGGCGAGGTACGCGTCGGGGTATTTTTTCTGCACTTCCGCCAGGCGCTTTTCCGCCAGAGCCAGCATGTCCTCACGGTCGCCGAAGTTCATGGTGCCCGTGGGACAGCTCTGAACGCAGGCGGGAAGACGGCCTTCCTGCACACGGTCAATGCACATGTCACACTTGAACCACTCGCCGCTCTCCTCGTCCATGCGGGGGACGTTGTAGGGGCACAGCTCTTCACTGGTGACTTTGCTGCCGATGCCCTTGGTGTTGCTGTTCATGACAACAGCACCGGTGGCCGGGTCCTGCTTGATGCCCTGGTCGCAGTACATGTTGCCGATGTACTTGCAGGGGGGCTCGATGCAGTGTCGGCACTGCTCCGGGAAGAAGTACCATTGGAGCTTGCCGTTGGCGTCCTTCGCCTCGTTGAAACGAACCAGGCGGATGGTGTGGAACGACAGGTCCTGCGGGTTCTGGTGGGAGCCGACATTGCGGGTCTTTTCGGCAGGCAGGTTTTTCCACTGCTTGCAGGCAATCTGGCATCCGCGACACGCGGTACACAGGGACAAATCAACAAAGAAGCTTTTACCGTTCATTATTTATCCCCCTCCTTCCACTTGCGGACGTTGACCATGAACGCCTTGTATTCGGGGATACCGGTGTTCGGGTCGCCGACGTTCGGGGTTACGATGTTTGCGGAGTCTCCGCCGTCCACGGGCATGGCCCAGCCGTAGTGCCAGGGCATACCGACCATGTGGATATCGGTGCCGTTGACCTTGTAGGGCTGGATGCGTTCGGTGACCATGGCGATGGCCCACAGGGAACCACGGACGCTCTCGACGGTGACTTTCTCACCATTCTTGATGCCTCGGAGTTCCGCGAGCTGCGGGCTGATTTCAACAAACATCTGCGGTTCGGCTTCCACGAGCCAGCTGCACCAGCGGGTCATGGACCCGGTCTGCCAGTGCTCGGTCACGCGATAGGTGGTACCCACGAACGGGTAGCGCGGATCGCAGACGGCTTTCTGCTCGCTGTTGATGGTGACGGCCGTCGGGGTGTGCAGGGTGTTGGAGAAGGGATGCTTTTCCACCGGGCATTCCAACGGCTCGTAGTATTCCGGCAGAGGACCATCGGCGCGCCCCGGGCCGAAGAGCTGGCCGAAGCCGTTCTTCCGCATGATGAACGGGTGCTTGGTGCCTGGTGCCCAGCCGCCGTCGGGTACGTCGCCTTCCCACTTCTTGCCGTTCCATTCGATGACGGCCTTCTCCGGATTCCACGGCTTGCCCTGCTGATCGACGGAGGCTCTGTTGTAGAGGATGCGTCGGTTGACGGGCCAGCACCAGGTCCAGTTGGGGAACAGGCCGATCTTGGCCTGCATGGGCGTCTGGGCGGCGTTGTGGCGTTCGGCCTTGTTTTCCGTGTCGCTCACGGAGTTGCAGTACAGCCAGTTGCCGGAAGTGGTAGAGCCGTCGTCCTGCAGGAAGGCGAAGCTCGGGACCTGCTGTCCCTTCTTGTACAGCTTGCCCTTGATCTCGATATCCTTGGTGAACCAGCCGTTGATGAGCTTGGCTGTCTGCTGCGCGCTGAATTCCATGTGGCCATGGCTGTTCTTCACGCACATGTTTTCGAAGCTCAGGCGGGTGATCGGCTCGGGGTACGCGCCGCCCTCTTTTTCGTAGAGGCTGACCATTTCCTCCCACAGTTCGTGGAAGTAGTGGCCGTCGGTGAGCACACCGCCCTTGGGTTCGGGGCCGGCATAGCGCCACTGCATCCAGCGGCCGGAGTTGGAGACGGAGCCTTCCTTCTCAATGGCCGTTGCGCAGGGGATGAAGAACGTTTCCGTCTTCACCTTGGTCGGGTCCATGCCCGGGCCTTTCCAGAAACTGGAGGTCTCGCAGTCGAAGACGTTGACGTTGACCATCCAGTCCAGCTTGCTGATCGCCTTGCGGGTCTTCTCGGAATCCGGGCCGGAGCAGGCGGGGTTCATGCCCCAGATCCATGCGCCGGTGAATCCCTCATTGTACATGCGGTCGATGAGTGGAATCCACGAGTACTCGCTGGCCTTGAGGTTCTCAAGTTTCGGCAGGTAGCTGTAGGAATCCTTGGGGTCATCGTCGGAGTACATGGCTTTGAGCAGGCTGGCGGAGTACTTGGGATAGTTTTGCCACCAGTTGGCGCTCTTCGGGTCCTTGGTGACCGGCGCGAACTTCCTGTTGTACTGGTCAAGGGTGTCCAGTCCCGCAACAGGGGTCGCAATGTAGCCGGGGAGGATGTGGTAGAGCAGGGCGTAGTCGGTGGAGCCCTGGACGTTGCACTCGCCGCGCAGGGCGTTGACGCCGCCGCCGGCTACACCGATGTTGCCGAGCATGAGCTGGATCATGGCCATGGCACGAATGTTCTGCACGCCAACGGAGTGCTGGGTCCAGCCCATGGCATACATGATGGTACCGGCCTTCTTGGCCGTGCCGGTGGCGGAGTACAGGCTGTAGAACTCCGTCAGGTCCTCCTTGGAGATACCCGACATGTTGGAAACGTTCTCAAGCGTGTACCGCTCGTAATGCTTTTTCACTATCTGGAAAACGCAGCGGGGGTGCTTCAGGGTCTTGTCCATCTTGGGAATGCCGTTCCCGTCATTCTCAAAGGCCCACTTCGACTTGTCGTAGGAGGCCGTCTTGGGATCAAAACCGGAGAAGAGACCGTCCTCGAAACCGTAATCCTTGCCAACGATGAAAGACGCGTTGGTGTAGTCACGCATGTACTCGAGGAAGTAGCGCTTATTCTCTATGATGTATTTGATCATACCGCCGAGCACGGCGATATCCGAACCGGAACGAAGCGCATAGTGCTTGTCGGCCCTAGCGGACGTGCGCGTGTAACGCGGGTCCACATGTATGATCTTGGCGCCCTTGGCCTGCGCCTTCAGTGCCCATTTGAAGGAAATGGGGTGGTTTTCGGCAGCATTGCTGCCCATTATCAAAATACAATCACTGTTCTGTAAATCATTCCAGTGGTTGGTCATCGCACCGCGTCCGAACGACTCTCCCAGAGCCGCAACAGTGGCGCTGTGTCAGATACGGGCCTGATGTTCGAGATAGACGATGCCCTGCGCCCGCATGAAGGAGTGCATCGCGTAGCATTCTTCATTGTCCAGGGCTGCGGAACCAAGGGATGCCACACCCATGTTGCGGTTCACCAGCTGGCCTTTCTCGTTCTTGACCTGGAAGGATTTGTCGCGGGAGTCCTTGGCGAGTCTGGCGATGCGTTTTTTGCACCAGTCCCAGCTCTTTTCCTCCCACTCGGCAGCGTAGGGGGCGCGATACAGGCATTTGCCGTCGCGCAGCTCGTTTTCGGTCATCTGGATGGAGCTTGCGCCCTTGGCACACAGAGAACCTTCATTGATGGGGTGGTCGGGGTCTCCTTCCACATTGATGGCCCGTTTGGTCTGCAGGGAGGTGGTGACCACCAGTCCGCAACCTACAGAGCAGTAGGCGCAGATGGAGGTGGTTTCCTTGCTCCAGTCAGGCTTCATCTGAGCCATTTTGGCAACAGCCGTCTTTTTGCACCCCGCGCCGAGGCCGGTAAAGGCCACGCCCAGGGCTGCTGCGGAAGACAGCTTGACGAATTCACGACGATTCATTCCCATTCAGTAATCCTTTGTTGTTATCGTCCACGAATCTCGCGGCCGAGAACTGTAAGACGCCTGTAGCCTGAGATGGCTACGGGAAGATTGTGCAGAGCAATGCCATTGCAGAACGTCGCTTCATCACAGGCGATAACCTGGACATGCAGTGTTTCGGCATACGCTTCACAATCTTCAAGAGATATTCCAAGACTTCCAAACGGAAGTTGAATTGACTCTTGCGTAGTTATAAGTTCTTTAGTAGGCACAATAGTGCACTCCTCAGGATTTAATTTTGTACATAATGTACAAATGCAGGTATGAATATGTTGAAAACAACCAGTTGGCAATAGCCAATTTCTTGCTCATGATTATGCACCACTATTCTATTATGTCTATTTTGACATAATAGAACAGCAAAATACATTCAAGTGGTGTGGATGTTGTAGTATCTTATTCGAGCGAGGTTGAATCCGTTTCACGGAGAGAACCAGGAAGGCGAAAGCCTGAACCAAAAAAAACCGGACACTCCGCTGAGAGTGTCCGGTTTTGGGTTCAGGTGGTGGTTGACTTTCAAACGGCCGTTACTGTCCTCGCTCTCGCCATGCCGGGAGTGGGGCCGCTGACGAGCGCTCTTCCGATCCGCTACTGCCTGCTCATCTCGGCAAAGGTTTTCACGTCGTCATCAACCGCATATTCGGCTCCCGCTTCCGAGTCGTAGCAGGTGAGCCCGCAGCGCAGGCAGCGGCTGGCTTCCTTGCGGGCCGCCTCAAAGGTGATCCCGCCCTTTACCTCTTCACTGAAGGTGGACTTGCGTTCCTCCACAGGTATCTCCGGGACATTGATTCGCGGAATGGAGTATGTGACCTGCATATTCTTGAGGATTGTCTCGGGAATGATGCGCGACAGGGGATTCGGGAATTTGGGAAGCCCGCCTTCGGTCATGAAGAAGTGGATTGCCCGGGCCGCTTGGCGGCCATCCGCAACGGCCTGGATGATGATATCGCGCCCCCGGTGCGCTTCGCCTCCGACAAAGACATTGGGAATATTGGTCTGCATGGTTATGGGATCACTCTTTATGCCACCGGTCTTCTTGTCCATTTCGAACTGGAGTTCACCGTTAGCATCGAGGAGCGGCGCCGTCTCCACGAGCCGGTCCGTGGCGACCACGATCAAGTCCGCGTCCAGAATCTTCTCCGTTCCGGGCACGGGCTTGGGCGTACCGATCGCCTTTTGCGGATCGGCATATTGCAGCTCGCAATATTCTATGCCCGTCACCTTGCCGTTTTCTGCCAGAATGCGGGTCGGCGCGGTGAGGAACATCAGGTCTCCGTCAATTTCCGTGGCCCGTGTAACCTCATTCTTGTTGGCGGCCATCTTGCGCTGGATGCAGGGGATAAGGGCGTGGACCTCGCTGCCGAGGCGGACACCGCTGCTCACCACATCCATGGCCGAGTTGCCGTCGCCGATAACCACCACCTTTTTCCCTCTGAGCGTGGTGTTCGATTTGTTTGCGTTCGCCAGAAATTCGATCGCCTCGACAACGCCTTCGGCATCGCTGTTTTCCAGCTTCAGCTCGTGTACCTTCCATGCGCCGGTGGCGATGAATATGGCTTCGAATCCTTCCTGATCGAGATCCTGTAGTGTGAAATCATTTCCGAATTCCACTCCACTCCGAACCGATATGCCGAGGTCGAGTATGGACTGGATTTCCCAATCGACGACCTTTTCCGGCAGTCGATATGCCGGGATAATGCCGCGCAGCATTCCTCCGACCTGGGCTCGCCTTTCAAAGATCGTCGGCTCGTGGCCGATGCGTCGTAGAAAGTAGGCGCAGGCCAGACCGGCCGGACCGCCGCCGATGATCGCCACGCGATGGCCTGTGGGCGGATTGCAGTCCAGCTTGACCCGAGAGCCGGAGTCCATCTCCCAGTCGGCCACGAACCGGAGCAGGGTATGGATGGCCACGCCGTCGCCCACGATATTGCGGCGGCAGATGGTCTCGCAGGGGGCCGGGCAGAGTCGCCCGACCGCCAGGGGGAACGGGTTGCGTTTCTTGATGGTCAGCAGTGCGCCGCGCATGTCGCCGCGCTTCAGCTGGCTGATGAATGTGCGGACATCCATCTGGGCCGGGCATTTCTGCATACAGGGGGCCAGGCAGTCCTCGCCTATGTTGAGGTGGAGCAGGTCCTGTGTCATGCCGCGCAGGCGGATCGCGCCGGTGGGGCATGCCTCGGCGCACTTGCCGCAAGACCGGCAGGCGTTCATGTCCACGACAGGCAGGTGGTTGCTGTTGAGGTGAATGGCGTCAAACGGGCAGACCTTGACGCAGGTGCCCATACCGATGCAGCCCAGCCCGCAGAGTTTGTCTCCGCCGTAGAGCAGGGCTTCGGCCCGGCAGTCCCGGATTCCCTCATACTCGAATATGCGGTTGGCGCGGGAGCCGCCCAGGCAGATGTTGTGGGCGACCTTGGGTTCCTTGAAGACGACTTCCGTGCCCATGGCCGCAGCGATCTGCTTTACGATCTCGTTTCCTCCGGCCACGCAGATGGTGGACGCGGCATCTCCTTCCGCAATGGCCTTGGCCGCAGCCGAACAGCCGGGGAAGCCGCAGCCTCCGCAGTTGGCGCCCGGAAGGCAGGCCTCCACCAGGGCGATGCGCGGATCTTCCTCCACATGCAGGATTCTGGACGCCACGGCCAGGATGACTGCCGCACAAAATCCGGCGACAAACAGACTTAGAATTGAAGCGGTAACCATTTCTGTTGCTCTCTTTCTTTATGCGTCAGGCGGCCATGCCCTTGAAGGCGAAAAAGGCCAGGGACATGATTCCGGCTGTTATCAGGGCGATGGGTACGCCTTTGAATACGGTTGGCACGGGTGCAATGGCGGTCCGTTCCCGGATGGCGGAGATGACGACCAGCGCGATGATGAAACCGGTGCCGGACGCCAGTGCGTAGACCATGGCCTTGAGGAAGGAGTAGCCACTTCGTTGCACCATGATGGCCACGCCCAGCACGGCGCAGTTGGTTGTGATCAGAGGAAGAAACAACCCAAGGGATGAATAGAGCGGGGGCAGGAGTTTCTTCAGAAACATCTCCACGAACTGAACCAGGGAGGCGATGACCAGAATGAACATGATCGTCTGGAGATATTCTATGCCGTATGGCTTGAGCACGTACTGCTGCAGGGGCCAGGTCAGTGCCGTGGCCATGAGCATGACGAATATGACCGCGCCGCCCATGCCCATGGCCACATCGGTGGATTTGGACGTCCCCATGAACGGGCAGGTGCCGAGATATTGGACAAGGACGATGTTGTTGATGAACGTCGCCGAGATGAAGAGGATGAAGTATTCCATGATCGTCAGCTCCGTTACTTGCCGGTCCGGGAATTACAGGCGCCACAGGATGCGCAGGGCGAATCCAGGCGTTCCGGAACGAATTCCTTCTTTCGGCTTAAGTGCTTGTTGAGGGCATTCATGGACGCGAGGATGAATCCCAGTGCGATGAATGCGCCGGGGGCCATGACCATGAGCTTGGCTGGCTCGAAGGCGTCCCACACGACCGGGAAGCCGAAGACCGTGCCCGATCCCAGGATTTCGCGAAGGGCGCCCAGAAACGTCAGCGACAGGGTGAACCCGATGCCCATGCCCAGTGCGTCGGCAATGGAGAGGAATACGCCGTTTTTCGAGGCAAAGGCCTCGGCCCGCCCCAGTATGATGCAGTTGACGACGATAAGCGGCACGAAAATGCCGAGCTTCTGGTACAACGGATAGGCATAGGCCTGCATGAGCAGCTCCACCGCCACCACCAGCGATGCCGCGATGACGATGAAGCACGCGATGCGTACCTTGGGTGGTATGATGTTGCGCAATGCGGAAACAATCAGGTTGGACAGGGTCAGCACCGAAAGCACGGCTACCCCCATGCCGAAGCCGTTTCCGGCCGAGGATGTGACGGCCAGCGTCGGACACAGGCCGAGCAGCACTCTGAACGGCGGCAATTCGGTCCACAGCCCCTTGGTGAATTCTTTAACTATGCGATGCATGGTGCCTCCTATGAATGAGCCCACTGCGCAGTGATTTTCGGTTTGATGGACTGATAGAGTTCGATGGCCCGGCGGACGGCGTTCACCGTGCCGGTGGAGGAGTAGGTCGCCCCGGATATTCCGTCGATGTCGCCGCCCTTGGACGTCAAATTCATGGAATCCAGCGAGTGCGACTTGAACTTGTCGGTAAAGGACGGGGCCGTGACGCGGCTTCCCAGCCCTGGCGTCTCCGTCTGGGTGGTGATGCCGATGCCGAGCAGCACGTCCTTTTGTACGTCAAACCCCACCATTACGCCGATATCGCCCGAATAGCCCGCTGCAAACGTTTCCATGGCCACGCCCACGAGCTTTCCGTCGCGCAGGGCCGGGAAAACCGTGACATTGTCGATGGTCACCCGTTCCGCAATGGGATCGTTGTCGTGATTCTTCAGGACCGAGAGCAGGGCCGGGCCCTGGACATAGGTCAGGACCTGTTGTTCGATCTTGTCCTTGGTGTTTTGTTTCAGGTTGACCAGGAGGGCTCCCGAACTGGCGCAGATAAGGGACAACACCACGATCATATGTATTATTTCGCGCATGATCTACTTGGCTCCGAAGGGTTTGGGGTGGACCTTGTCCAGCAGCGGGCTGAGCAGATTCGCCAGCATGATCGCGAACGGCACTCCGTCGGGATAGACTCCGTAAACCCGGATGATGACGACCATGATTCCCGCAAAAAGGCCGTAGAGGACCTGCGGCAACATGCCTACCGGGCTGGAGGCCACGTCCGGGGCCAGGAAAAACGCTCCGAACACGGTGGACCCGGCAAGTATATGGAACATGGGGTCCGCATATACCGTGGGGTCAATGAGCCAGAAGATACCCGAGGCCAAGCCCACACCGAGGAAAAACGACGCCGGGATAAAGACCCGGAGCCAACCGGTGCCCAGGAGGTAGAGGCCGCCCGCAAGGAGTGCGACAATCTGCGAGGCTCCGAGTCCGCCGAGCTGTTTTCCCCAGAACAGGTCCATGTATTGGAATTGGGAAAGACTCTGCACCCCGAAGTGCTTGAGCTGGTCGAGCGGTGTATTGATCAGGAACTGCGAGAGGTTCAGGTCGATATCCATGGCCGCAGGCCAGGAGAGACGGCAGAACGCCCAAGCCACGAGCGGGGCGCACACGGGATTCGTCCCGTAGCCGCCGAAGACGGTCCGCCCCAATACAATGGTCAGGATGGCCCCGATACAGGCCAGCCACCACGGAGCCGTGGCCGGGAGCAGAAAGGCGAACAGGATGCCTTCGTACAGCGCCGTGTAGTTGTCCACATTGACGTTGCGGCCCTGGAGTTTCAGGCAGAACGCCTCTGTGAGGACGGCCGCCGATCCCGCCAGGCCGACAACGGTTATGGTCTGCAAGCCAAACATGTAGACGCCCATGACAAAGGCGGGGACAAGTGCCAGCAGATGGGCCTGCATCATTTTCTGTACAGTGCGTTTGCTGCGCCAATGCGGAGCGGGCGATACCGATAGCCTGATGGCGATGTTCGACATCGCCTTTATTATTGGGGGATTCATATCTTTCAATCCTTTAATGTCTGTACCGGTTCACTCAGCCTGCCTGCAGCGGCATTGCGGCGTTGCCACGGGACAACAGCTGGTTTTTGGCCAGACGGATATATTGAAGCAACGGTCTTCTTGCAGTGCAATTGAACGAGCACAGTCCACATTCGAGGCAGCTGCGCAACCCGCATTTCTCCGCCATTTCGAACATCTCGAATTCCGCGTACCGGCTGATGAGGTTGGGCAGCACCCGTCCGGGACAGTTCAGCACGCATTCGCCGCAGTTGATGCAGGTGGCATCCTCGACCGGGGGAAACTCCTCATGAGGAATAACCAGAAGGCCGTAATCCCCCTTCTTGACCCCTTCATCGAGGCCGTAGACAGCCTCGCCCCGGAATGGCCCGCCCAGTATGACTTTGTCCCCATCCGAGACCGGGATTTCCAGGAGGTCCAGCAGGTATCCCAGCGGGGTGCCGACCGGCACACGGTAGTTGCGGCCTTTGATGGTCATGATCGTGGAGGTCAGCGGCAGCCCGGTCTGGGCGACAAATCCCAACTCATACAAATTCATGAGCGTCAGGATTCTCGTATCTTCGGGATATTCCTTGCCGGTGACGGCCTTGACGACCAGGGGGTTGAGGGAAGCCGGGTATTTGGGCTCGATCTTCATTGTCTCCGTTCCGGAAAGAAAGCCGGAGGAGGACGGTGAGGCCAGTACGGTCCTGGTGGGCACGATGATCCGCTGGGCAAGCCGCAGTCCGGCTTCCAGGAGCTCGCGTTCGCTTTCCAGAAGTTGCTCGGCCACGGAGATGCCCGGTTCCGGGTTCAATCCGTTGATGATCAGAAGCCCGGCTCTGTCTAGCTGGGTGACGTCGATGCCGAGGCGTTGCAGGGTACGCAGCAGTTTCTTGCCCGTGCCCATGGACGCGACATCCTCCGGGGCGACCGAACGGTTTTCGCCGTCACACTGGATCGTCAGGTGGTAGTAATTGACGACCTTGATCTTGCCCGAAGCCGCCGCATGGTGCGCCCCGCCCAGCGGCGAGGGCGGCTCGGCTATTATTTCGCCGCACTCCACCTGCTGGCCTTTGTTGGCTCTCAATACGAGATTGCGTATCCGTATATTGAGTTCCTTGGGCATCGGTATGTCGCTGAGTGGCTTGCTGGAACCCGATTTGAGGGAGTAGTGTATTCTGCCCATGGCCGTTACCTCGCGTGGCATTCGTGACAGGCGTCTTCGCCGGGGCCGCCGTTTTCTTCATGGCAATGGATGCACAGTTGATGAAAGGCATCAGCTCTGAGGGGGATGTTTTCCACCATAGGCCTGTCTTCCTCCTTGAGGGGGAAAGTCGGCTTTTCGTCGTGGCAGCGCAGACAGGCCTCGTCATTCGCAAACCGCTTTTGATGCTCTTTTCTGAACGTATCGCCGAATTCCACAGGGTGGCAGTTGCCACAGGCTATGGGAGATGCCTGGCCGATGTTGTCATGGTGACAGTCTGCACATGCATACCCGTAGTCCTCGACATGCGTCTGGTGGGCGAAGATGACCCGCCCTCCCGCATTGTCCATGATGACCCGCACCGGGGCGGCTGGTTTCTCTTTTGGCCAGAAGAGCAGGACGAGAGCAGACGTAAGCAGTACCACCACAATGACCGTTATGGGGGTATATTTGTTTCTAGGCAAAATGATCCTTCTTATTTGGCATTGTGCGGCCAGTTCCGGTTGGTCCGCGAGTTCTCGGCGCAGGCCTGTCCGGGACAACCTCACCGATCGATTGATGCCGGTTTTCTAGATGTCAACCTCTACCTTTGGCGCCGGGAAATAGCTTCCGGTATGCGGGATTTCACCCTTTTCTTGCAGCTCTTTCCGAACCTGCGCCAAGTCGATCACCTTCGGCTCCACAAGGGTGAATCCCTGTGCTTCACACCAGTGGTGGTCGTTTGCGAACGTACCGTTATACTTTACTTCGTCGAGAATAAAGTAGTTTTTGCAGCCCATTATCCTATCCCATTGGTGCACCATGAACTCGAACTTGCTCGGGTCGAAGCTGGTCACGTCATCCCACTTCCAGGTGAACTTGCAGATTTCGTTGTCGAACCCGAATACGGCGATATATTTGGCCCTGCTTTCCAGATACATCCGTCGCCGGATCTTCACGGGGGATTCTGTGATTGCGTTTCGGTTGAAGTCCACTGGCGCGCCGTCCAGAGTCAAGGTGATCGCGCACTCATCGTCAATGCGCATTCCCCATGTATTGGTCTTGCCGTTGCGCCACCAGTCCATGGGCTTCATGGCGTATATGTCCGAACCGTGTTTGGTTATAAGCTTGGCGGTCTTTGCGGATATTGGGTGCAGGGCCAAGTCACAGGAGTGACCGTGAATGGTAAAATCGAGTTCCATGACAGAAGCTCCTTTCAGGCCTATGGCCCGTTGGTGAAAGTTCATGTTTCACCAGTGCAAAAGCAACGGGTGTGCCACGATCAGGGCTTTGCCAGAAAGGAAAATTGAAATAATTAATATGCAATTAATATATTAAAATAATAGTATATTTTTAATATAAACAAGAAAGCGCAAAAGAAGATAACTGGCAAAAATGACTTTGCCAGATTCTCATATCTTGCAAGAAGTCAACTTTGGATGTGGAGCAATCGCCTGATTGGCAATTCATCTAAAAAAAGATGAAGGGCTGGGTGAATTCTTATTTTCAGGCTTCCGGATGAGGTGTTGTGTTGGTTTATTGGGGCTTGGGACGGAGGCTGGCGGAAAGAACGGGGGATGAGCTCCGGTGGGGCAACGCCTGGATTATAGATTTAAGTATATTATTCCAATGTATTGCGAAATATAAATCGAGTGAATGGCCTCGGCCAATTACTTGATTGACAGTGCCATGGTGAACAAGCGGGAAATCATATTTAATACAGCGGCCAGACTCTTTGTGAAGACTCCTACGAGACTGTTGACATCCAAGACATTGCCCGGGAAACCGGGGTCAACAGCGCGATGATCTCATATTATTTGGCGGGAAAAGCGGACTGCATAAGGAAATCTTCTCCCAATTTGTTCAGATGGTTCTGTCCGCTGCGCGCGAGCATCTGGGAAAGGCCACCGACAGCGATGCTCTGAGCAACGTCATGAGCCGGGCATTTCTAGAATGCGGCCCGGGAAAAGTGTGAAGTCTTTCTGGTGGGGCTGCGCTCGCTCAATAGGGACCTCGAAAGGTGCGCGAGGAGCGGGAGCGGCTACGCGAGGAGAGCGACCGCTACTTCGCGGAGTTCCTGGTTTGGCCGGACATCAGGAAAAGATGCCCGAGACCCTGGGGCTCATCTTCGGCGCCGTGATGGGGATGCTCTTTCCCGACTATCTGCTGGGCGGTTAGAGTTTCGACTTACTGATTTGTTGATATGCAAGCGTTAGCCATGCTCATACCGAGACTAGACGGTTCAAGCAGGTTCTTGACAAAGTGGCTGGGGGCAATGATTCCGCAGTCCATGCGAATGGTCTGGGCTATTTCCCCTCAAGCGCCTTGATAAATTCCGTGGTGTCCGGGATGTCGGCCATAGAATTGGCGTAATGAACAGCGCGAATGATGCCGGAAGTGTCGATGATCATCTGAGCTGGCATCCTACCCAGTTTGAGGAATTTGATTTCTTGGCCGTAGCGTTGGGGGACCCTGTGTTCCGGATCTGGCAGGCCGATGAAAGGCATGGACTCCTTTTCCCAGTATTCCCTGAATTTTTCCCGTTTTTCCGGGCCAATGATCAGGACTTCGATGTCGTTCTCTTCCAATTTGCTTACTTCTTGGCGCAACTGCGCCATGTGCTTGCGGCAATACGGTCAGACAAAGCTTCGGTTGAAAACGAGCAGGACGTTCTTTTGGCCTCTGAATTGGGAGAGGGAGACCTCGTGCCCGTGGATGTCCTGCAGAATGAAGTCCGGCGCGGGTTCATTAACATTTATACGCACTGTATGCTCCTTGTTGTTCTGTCCCTACACATTTAGGCGTGTTACAGGCTCGGGCAAGATATCTGAGTGGATTTTGCTTTGTTGAGCTACCTGCCTTGTATGATAAACATTCATGAAAGAAGCTATGGCAGGGGGGCAGAGGAAGCGATCACCCTGCCCTGGGTCAGAGTGATCGCTTTCATGACATGAACTGTTTCTTACTCGGCCAGCAGTTCCGGCTTGACAAATTCAGTGATGTCGTTGCCGAAATGAACGAATACTTTTTCCACGCCTTTGACCGGAATCCAGTAGCCGTCCATGAATATGCCCTGCTTGGTAAAGGCACCTTTGCGCTCGGCCTGGCCGGATTTGAGCATCTTGTTGCCCAGACAACCGGGACAGATGCGATCGCTCGGGTAGAGGCTATGGCATTTGATGCCTGCGGTGATACCCAACTCTTCCGCACGCTGGTTCACAGCCAGAACGTCGCGGCAGGCGTGGATGAGCATCACGGGTTCGGGGTACAGACCCCACATGGTGTCAAAGGCATCCAGGACGGATTGATCCACTGATTTCATTTTTTTCTCCTTTTAATGTTGGTCAAGTTGCTTAAATTTCTACTGATAATATTGCGTAGTACCGAACAGACGAGCGCAAGCTGTTTGTCAGGCTGTCGCCAGATAGAGCTCCAGGGCAAAGGACATTACGACGGCATGAAAACCGTAGACGGCCATATAGGAAGGAATTTTACCGCGCAGTCCCGTTGTCAGCCTGAAGGACAAAATGAGTAGATAGAAAAGCCAAATGACGGCTGGAAAGAGTATCCGTGGCGAAGTCAGATCAACCATTCCATACTTGGTGCTCTGAAGAGCTATGCCCATGAGGAGCCCCAGGCCCATCGCCACAAAACCGAGGGTCAGGGAGACAAAAAGACTTCGGTCCAGATCATGGAGACTCCAGCGGAATCCCTCACCCAATCTGTACGCCTTGGTCTTGATTGCTCTTTCTCTCCTCAGATAGACAAAGGCGATCACGCAGGTGATTCCGAAAAGCACATAGCCCAGAGAGCAAATGATAATATGAAGAGTTAAAAGTGCTGACATTGCAACTTTCCCCCGTCGATTAGCTGCGCCGGTCGGCTAATCCTTTCACTGCGCCGGAATTCTTGCCTTCGTGCCCGACTGCGGCTTTTTTTCGCAACCACAATTGGTGCGCGATTTTACCTAAAAGTCCCGTCAGAAAAGCCGTACCAACAAAAACACCCATTACTTGGTCCAGTGTCCACGAAGATGGCCCACGGCAGGAGGATTTTCTCCATAGGCGTGCACCACCTTCATGTATTGTCCCCAGCCGGGACAAACAGCGGTGTGCCAAATCCAGAGACGGCCGAGGAACGACGAAGGCGACTGCTCCGCTTTCTTTCTTAATTTGCAGGTGTCGCACGACATTTGGGGTCTGCTGTTTTCATTTTGCATCACGATCTCCTTATAAGTGGCTGCCGCATTTCTGAGCGACGTTGGCACCAAGATACACCAGTCAAGCCGGAATTCCTCTCTGAGTTGCAACGATGTGTAACAAGTTGTTTCCGGCGGGTGGATACAATTGGATACAATTCGTTTCAGGTGAGAAAAGCCTTTGACCCTCGCCTGCGATATTCGAAAGCATACTTTGCACCCAAAGGAGAACCATATGAAAAAAATGCTGATTATCAGTGTCTTGGTCGGCGTCGTCATGCTTGGTGCCTGCACCAGATTTGCAGCAATGAAGGGCCCCTTCAACGGTGATGCAGTCAATACCGCTTTTGTTGAGTATGTTGTGGATAAAGCTGAAGACAGGCTTGATTTGACTGACGAACAGCGTGATCAGTTCAGGGTGATGGTGGAAAAAATGGCCGCCAAAGCGCTTGAACAGCGTCCCGAGGTAAATGCGTTGCGAGTGAAAATGGCTGAAGAAGTCCGCAAGCCACGGCTCGACATGGATGCGATGGAAGCTTTAATGAAAGAGCGCATGCAGCTCTTCTGCATCATCATGGAAGAAGAGAAGGATGCGTTTGTCGCTTTTCATGCAACGCTGACGGATGAACAGAAAGGTGCTTTGGCCCAACTGATTCTTGATCATGGCAAGAAGGGCTGGCACGGCAGTCAATAACCGGCTAGTGTTCGAGTTGCCTCGGCATACGGGGCAACTCATTTTCATATCGCGCGAGGATGCAATGGCAAATACCATTTTGGTCATCGAGGACGACGCCGATCTCCAGCAACTCCTGAAAGAGTATCTTGCCGGGTTCGGTTATATAGTCCATCCCGAAGGGACGCCTGAAGCTGGTTTGGATACCTTCAAATCCCTTTCTCCCGACCTGGTTATTCTGGATGTCATGCTCCCCGGAATAAACGGCTTCGAGGTCTGTCGCCGTATTCGCCAGGACTCGCAGATCCCGATCATCATGCTTACCGCTCGCGGTGACGTCATGGATCGGGTGGCCGGGCTTGAAATCGGTGCAGATGACTACTTGCCCAAGCCGTTTGAACCTCGTGAACTCGTCGCCCGCATCCAATCCATCCTGCGTCGCAGCCAGCATAATACGACTTCCGGAAAAGGTGAGTTCGGCTCACTTCGTATCGACTTCGATGGTCGAGCCGCGCTGCTCAATGGGGAAGACATTGGCCTGACCACCAATGAATTCAACGCGCTTGCCGTTTTGGCCCGCAACCCTGGAAAGACGTTCAGCAGGGACGATCTTATGCAGGAGCTGCGAGGCCTGGACAGTGAATCTTTCAACCGCTCCATAGATATCACCATGAGCCGCATCCGCCAGAAGCTTGGCGACGATCCCAAGCATCCCAGATACATCAAAACAATCTGGGGAACCGGCTATGTCTTTATTGGGCAAGGAAGTGAAGATGGCTAGAGTTTGTCGAAGTATCAGGCAATCCCTGTTCACTAAATTGGCCTTGGTGCTCGTCATGGGGGTTGTGGCCATCAATGCCGTCACCATCCATCTCTACGCCACCCAGAAACGTGAATATGACACCACGTTAAACCTGAGTTTGTTGCAGTATGCCCGTCACCTTGCCGACCAGGTCGGCTCCCCGCCAGACAGGAGTAAAGCGGAGGCTCTGACTCGCCAACGGCCCATGCGCATCACCTATACGGGGAAAACTCCATGGGTGGTTGGCAAAACGGAGGAGACATTTCCTGAAAGATTCCTTGTGCCCCGCTTTTCTCAAGAGGGGATTGAAATACTTAATCTTCATGAGAATTACAGACTGCGTGTTTCGCTTGCCTCTGGTGGGCTTTTGACTTTTGATCTGTTTTCCACAGAAGCCGAACGGTCTGCGTTGCGTCAATTCGGGATTTATTTCCTCGTTGGCTCTTGCCTGATCATGCTGGCCATCTACCTTGTCCTGCGGCTCCTGCTTCGGCCCATTGAATGGTTGACCGAAGGGGCCGAGTCTGTCCGGGATGGCAAGCTCGACACACGTGTGCAGACGAGAGGTTCCGGCCAACTCAGAGAGCTCTGTGAAACCTTTAATCAAATGGCGATCCGGCTGGAAACTCTTGTGACAGGACAACGGGATTTGTTGCTTGGAGTCAGCCATGAGTTGCGAACTCCGCTCACCCGCCTGAAGCTCCGATTTGAAATGATGGACACCAAGGTCGACACCTCGGCTATCAAGCAGGATGTGGGGCAAATGGAAGCCATGATCAGCTCGCTGCTGGAAACTGCGAAAATGCACCACGGAGCCGATGGTGTCCGAGCACAGTCGATGGATATGGCACAACTCGTCGCCTCTGTTGCGAGCGGTTATCAAGCCCAGCCTCCCGGGATTGTGGTGGACATCCCTCAAGAGCCGGTCTTGGCAATGGTCGATCCACAAAAAATCACTATGGCTTTGAACACGTTGCTGGACAATGCAATCAAGTATTCCGCCCCGGACGGTCCGCCTGTCGAGGTTTCGCTACGAGTGAAAGGCCATGAGGTCAGCATTATCATCACAGACCACGGTATAGGCATCCCGGAAGAATCGATCAGTCATCTTTTTGATCCTTTCTACAGAGTAGACGAATCGCGCACCCGTGACACTGGGGGGTATGGCCTGGGTCTTTATCTTTGCCAAACAATAATAAAAGCGCATCGGGCGCATATTGAAGTGGCGAGTACCTTGGGTGTGGGAACGACGTTTCGGGTAACTTTTCAATCGTGATTCATTTGTTTCAGCTGTAAAGTTCAGATTTTTTCACTGCTCCAGGTCCAGGGATAGGGTCAGGTTCAGATATACGCCCCGACCATCCCAGGGCATCCCCTTGTACTCAAATGTATGCCGAGGCACAAAAAAGGGTTCATCCGGTTAAAGCGTACTTGGATTCATGAATGCCCATAATCCTGAGCTTGAAGAACTCGGTGTCGCGGTAGCCATAGGTCTGCCTTTTCAGCGTCTTGATTTTGTTGTTCGTCCCTTCGATGGGACCTGATGAGATGGGGTGATCGTAGTAGGCAAGGATGCCGAAGCGGTGCGAAGCAAGCGTCCTCGCCATGACCTGCAAAGGACGAATTTCGGAGGCTTCGGCTCTGGCGATCCAGTCGTTGATGACCTTCTCTGCCGTTGCCTTGTCCGGCTGGGACCAGAGTTGCCGCAAGTCCTCTTTCAGGTAGTAGGCTGTCGCCAAGGGTTTGTTCAGCCGCAATGCTTCTCCAAGCGCTCCTTTTCATCGCGGCTTTCATCTAGGTTTTCCGGGTTCTTCAAGAGAATCCATCGTGTCCCTTTGACCGCCTTCCTCTCAAGCGGCGACGCCAGTTCCCGAAAGATTTGGCGGCGTATCTGGGTAATCTTTTCGTTCATCAGTTTGACCACATGGAACCTGTCGAACACGATGGCCGTATCGGGCAAACTCTCCATGACGGCGCTGATGTAGCCAGCATTCATGTCAGTCGCCACAGCAGTAATTCTTGCTTTGGTTTTCTTGAGCCTTTTCCAAAATGGAAGAAGAGTTTCGCGGCTTCGGCCTTCCCCAACAAAGACAACCGCGCCACTTTCGAGATCCATGACCAAGGTCAGATACTTCTGGCCTTTCCTGACGCTGATTTCGTCGATGGCGATATACTTGAGTTTTCCCAGCTTCGGTTTTGAGAAACGTCGAAACAGATACCGTTTGAATATCGATTTGATGGTGTCCCAACCAACGCCGAGCAGGTCGGCCACATCCTGTATGGTCATCTTCTTTGCCAAAGCGAGGGCATAGCGTTCAAATGTCTTGGTGTACCAACGTCTTGGCTCAGCAATCTGAATGTCAATCAAGCGGACGACACCGCAATTGTGACATCCCACTCGTTGCACAGGAATGACCAGCCAGACAGGTTTGAAGCCGATGGGCACAGTCTGAACCCATCGCTCCGCAAAGCCGTGTCGGATGATGTTTCTGGAGCGGCAGCAAGGACAACGGATTAGGTCGTCTTTGGGTTGCACTTTCAAGATGATATTACCCGCTACAAAATCCTGTCGAACGTAGTCGTAGTCTCGCAGGCCGAATGCGTGATTGATGAAACTCGTGGACATGGCTGATCTTTCTTTCAATTGTTATTAGTAAGATGGTACTGAGAAAAAATAATGGCAAAAGTTTTTAAGCCAGCTAATATACTCTGAAAATAGAAAAGGACACAGGGCATGCTTGATACTTTATCTTTGAAAACCAAACTGTTGTCAGGATTTGGGCTTGTTCTTGTGTTGATGCTCGCCATTGTTGGCCTCTATCAGTTTGCCCTGTCTTCGTCTGTCGGAAGTTTTAACCACTTGCTCAAAGAAGAAGTGGCTATCATGTCCCACGCTAAGGCCGCTGAAACGTATATGCTTCAATGCCGACGAAATGAAAAAGATTTCCTCTTGAGGAAGGACCTGAAATACAAAGAAAAGTTTAAAGCAAGCATTGCTGCTGTTGAAGAGCATGCCGATGCCATCGTGCCTTTGGCTCAAACGATAGACAATGACGAGTTGGCTAACTTGGCCCAATCTATCAAAAAGTCGGCAGCGGAGTATGAGAATGCCTTTTATGAACTTATCGCCGCTTGGGAGCGGCGTGGCTTGGATCATGAATCCGGGTTGCAAGGCACCTTCCGTGCGGTTGTCAAAGACGCGGAAGCCGCGTTTGTAAAACATGAGGTTCAGGATCTGTACCTCGACCTTCTGCTGATGCGCCGATGGGAAAAGGACTACCACCGGACCCAGGCCGGCAAATATCTGAACCGCATGCGCGCCACCATGGAGTCTTTCCAGGCCAGCCTTGATTCCCGAGAAGAGAAAACCGAACAACTGGAACAGGCGGCACGCGGCTTTTCTGAATACAAAAAGCATTTCAATGCGTTTGCTTCAAGCGGTTCGGCAGCCGAATACGAAGCAACCCGTTCTGCGGCCGCAACGATGGAGGAAGGACTTAAAGCGTTGTATGTCCCGGACGTCAAGGGGCTTCTCCTGATGGTCAGGCGCGGAGAAAAGGATTATCTGCTCCGCGGCAGCGAAAGTTATGTCAAAAAGACTCACGCGAGTGTGGACAAGCTGGTAGACGCTTTCAAGAATTCCGATGCCTCGCCAGAATTCATTGAGGAGGCCGTGAAGGTTGGAAATGCTTACAAATCAGCCTTCGATGCCTTGGTGGCGGAAGACGCCACAATAACAAACCTCATTGCATCCATGCGAGAGGCGGTTCATGCCATTGAGCCCGTGGTGGACAAGATCGCAGCTGATGCGAAGGAGATGACATATGCAAATGCTCAAGAGGTTTCCAATCACGCCGATTATTTGAGCCTGATTGCAATCGCCTTGGCGCTGTGTGGCGTTGCTTTGGGCATTCTGGGGGCAATCGTCATCATACGCAGTATCCTGAAACAATTAGGAACAGATCCGATAGAACTTGTTAAAATTGCACAGGCGCTTGCAAATGGAAAACTTGGAATAAGCTTTACCGGGAGATATGATGTTGGTTCGGTCTATGGCGCCATGCAAGCCATGGTAGAGAAGATTACCGAGGTCATACGAACCGTGTCTGCGGGTGCAGAAAACGTTGCCTCTGGGGCCGAAGAATTGTCGGCCACGGCGGAAACCGTATCGTCTGGCGCTAACCAGCAAGCCACTGGAGTGGAAGAGGTCTCTTCCAGTATCGATGAGATTACAGCCTCGGTTCAACAGAATTCGAAAAATGCGGCCACTACGGAAAGGATGTCTGAACAAGCAAGCAAGGATGCTGAAGAAGGTGGAAAGGCTGTCTCCGAAACAGTCTTGGCGATGCGTGATATAGCCGAAAAAATATCCATAATCGAAGAGATAGCCCGTCAAACGAACCTGTTGGCATTGAACGCAGCCATTGAGGCTGCGCGGGCAGGAGAACAGGGCAAAGGCTTTGCCGTTGTCGCAGCCGAAGTACGAAAGCTGGCCGAACGCTCCGGGGCAGCTGCCGCAGAAATCAGTGAACTCTCAACAAATTCTGTAGCTGTGGCCGAACGAGCTGGGAGCATGCTCGACAAGATGGTGCCCGACATCAAAAAAACCTCTGAACTTATTAAGGAGATCAGTGCGGCCAGCCGCGAACAGGCCGAGGGCGTTGATCAAATAAATTCTGGCATCCAGAATCTGGACTCCACAGTCCAACAAAACGCATCAGCTTCGGAAGAGCTGGCATCAACCGCAGAAGAGTTGTCGGGCCAAGCGCAGCAACTTCAATCCGCCATCACCTTTTTTGACATTGAGGGCCGTAAGGGAGTTGTAGAGCATACAGTTACTTCTTCCCCACCACTTCCTTTTGAGAGTGGATCAGATGAAGAGTTTGCCCGTTATTGAACAAAAGCGGTAACACAACTCACATGAAAGGCAGCCGTATGAAACTGGCTGCCTTTCATTTTGTCAAAAGTACGCTTGAATCGGATGAACCCAAAAAAACGCTTACGACTTGTCGTAGGCGCTTTGTTTCATTGTATTTAGTGATTTTAGTTGAATCGACGATCTACTGATTAGGAAGAAAATGTCTGGAAAATAAGTCTTGAAATAATTGAACCTATTTTGTCATTTTTTGTATGCCAGCACAAAAAAACGTATCCTGGTATCCACTTGGTATACCAAGGTAAAATACATTATTTGGGGATTATTACTTGTTGTTTTTGACTTTGCCATGATGGAATGGGCAGCTAATAATTCCAGATGGTTTAGTTTAGCCGATGTGCTGACCATGAGTCAGGAAGCTCTGGAATTGGGCTGTTATGCTCGGGAGAAAAGAGTGCAGTAGTTCCCCTCATCCGTCCGGCATTTCGAGCAGTGAACGCATTTGGCCGGTGTTCGATCGCCATCTTTCCAACGCTTGAAAAGGTTCGGTTCAGCAAGGAGCGGCCTGGACAGGCCATACAGTTCAATATTCGTTTCATTGAGCATGGTTTCGATATGGGCCGGGTCAGAGAGCCCTCCTACGGTGATGACAGGGGTGTCGACGTCCTGACTGATGATGTTGCCGAACTCGGCGAAGTAGCCCTGCTTCTTGAGCTCGTAGCCATCGAATATGCGCCCGGCCATTGATTTGGCTTTTCCGTGGATGTTGCCGGAGATCTCCAGTCCGTCAACGCCCAATTTTTCCAGTTTCTTACAGATGGTTCGTGTTTCGTCGAAGGTCTGGCCCCCCTCGAAGAACTCGCTGGCTGTCAGTTTGACGAGGATGGGGAAGTCGTTTTCCGTCTGTTCGCGCATTGCTTCATATATCTTGATGAGGAAACGCATGCGGTTTTCCAGGCAACCGCCGTATTCGTCGTCGCGCCGGTTGTAGTATGGGCTGAGGAATTGGTTGATGAGATAGGTGTGGGCAGCGTGGATTTCCACGCCGTCGAAACCGGCTGTTTTCGCTCTTTTGCCCGCAGCCGCAAACGCCTTGACGATATAATCGATATCCGCCTTGGTCATGGGGGTGCCGCGTGTGCCGGTGCTTCTTTCGGGAACATCGCTCGGGGCGAAGATAGTCCTGTCGCCGACATTGTAGCTGGTCTTGGTTCCACCATAGGCGATTTGCAAAATTATTTTGGAATCATGTTTGTGGACCCTGCCTGTCAGGAGTGCATATTCGCCGATAAACGAATCATCGTATATCCCCATCATGCCGGGGTTGGGTTGCTCTTCGGCGACAATGTTGGCGTACCCGGTGATGATCATGCCTATTTCGTTTTTGGCCAACTCCTCATAGATGGTATACAGGCGATCTGTCATGTGGCCGTCTTCGGTGGTCATGTTTTCCCATGTCGCGCTGCGGACCAGACGGTTTTTCAATGTCATCGGGCCTATATTGCAGGTTTCGAAAAGTGTTTTCATTGCGATACCGGGTGATGTGATTTGAGTGGAAAGCCGGGGCCGGACAGCGTTGTCCGGCCCCTTGGTGCTTTCTGAGGTGACGGGTAGGAGGTCCCCGTCTAGTAGGGAGTGGCTATTGTTAAACTGTGTGACAACAGTTTATTTTTCTTTGTCGCTTTTCATCTTGCCCGTGATCATGCTGCGGACCAGCGCAAAGACGCTTTCGCCCGTCGTGCAGAGGTAAAGGTGGACCACAAGGAAGACGACCATCAGGAAGGCCGAAGCCGTGTGGGCCAGCGAGACAAAGCGTTCACCTTCCATGCCCATGATCTTAGCCGGGATCAGGTCCGGGATAAACAGGTAGACACCTGACACCACCAGGGCCGGGAACAGGATGAACAGGACGCCTACATACGAAGCCTGCTGCAGCGGATTCAAGCGCTTCCTGGGATCATGGCCTGCCGGGTTCTCTTCACCCTTGTACATGCCGAACATGTAATAGCGCAGCTGCTTGAACGTGGCCGAGATGAAATCGGCACGCGGCAGGTACTGCATTATCTGGCCGGACAGGATGAGGTAGAGGACAAACAGCATCCACATGCCCGCCAGCCCGATGGCGAGGGTGGCGTGGGTGGACTGTGCCGCCTCAAAGCCCATGCCCACACCGAAGTGCATGGAGAATCCGGAGACGATCAGGACGAGGAACAAGGCCGCGTTGATCCAGTGCCAGACTCTGACGAGCAACGGGAACATGGTCACCACGGTGCCGCCATGGGCAATGGCCTTGGTGCCGGATATCCGCAATACGGAATGGACGACGATGACCAGCAGGATGGCAGCCAGCAACTGCCAGAATACGGCATTCAGCTCCGGGGTCTGGGTGATCCCCGTGACGTACTTGCTGTCGAGCAAATCGGCATTCATGAAGCCGAGCACGGAATCAGCCTGACCTTTGCTGGCCGCGATCAACTCGGTGTTCTTGGCGACCAGTTCCTTGTCGTCGAACAGCCCCTTGTTGACCATGGAGAACGCCTTTTGCTCGTTGCGGTAGGTGTTCAGCTTGGTGGTCATGGCGGAGGACCGGGAGTGGCAGTACTCGCAGTCGATAGGCGTGTCCTTTGTTTGCATGATCACATGGACGTCGGTTCCATTATTGTCTGCATGGCAGTCCACGCAACGCACGGCGGCAAAGTGCTTTTCCTTGTGCGGCAGGAACCAGTGAGCCATGTTCTGATCGAGCAGCTTCTTGTCGGTCAGGGCCTGATAGCCGCGCAGGTCGTTGTGGCACCGGAAACAGCGCTCATTGGACTGCGCAATGGAGTCGGGAATGTCCTTGGTTCGCTCCGGAAGGCGGAACGAGTGGGCATTGTGGCAGGACGAACACGGGAACGGCTTGCCTTTTTCGACAATGGCTTTGGTGTGGTAGCTGCGCTTGGTCTGCTCGGCGATGTCCTTGAAGTAATCTTTGTGACAGGTCAGACAGTCCGCTGGCTGCTTGTTTTTGAACTTGTGGGGTGCGCTGGCAAAGGCGTTCGGGCCTGCGCCTTCGTGGCAGCTCTGGCAGCTCTGACCGCTGTGGACCGAGTTGCGGTAGTCGACCGGGTCGACGTAGAGTTGCAGAGTGCGCCCTCTGTCCGTTTTCCATTGAGAGGTGATTTCACGTTTGCCGTGGCAGGTGAAACACGTCTCGTTTTGTGTGAGAGCCTCGTGACGCATGCGGTTGGCCTGGGAGTAGAAGTGCTCCTCTTGCCTGGCCGCTTCGTCTGCCGCCATGGCCCCTCCCGCCGTCAGCAAGGCGAGCAGTATGACCAGGCATGCAATGGCCTGTTTGGTAAACATACGGTTTTCCTCCTGATCTCTTTAGGGAACCTGGTAATCGAAGTGGTGGCAGTTTTTGCAGTAGAATTCAGATTTGCCATGTTCCTTGTGGCAGGCGTCACAGGGGAGTTCCGTACCCCAGTGGGGAGAGTTGTGGGGGTTGGGTTCAAGTTTGACGGTGCGCTTGGCAACGTCCTCGGGGGTGCCGTGGCAGTTGGCGCAGTTGCGGGTGTCGGGAGCAGCGGTCGGCTCTTTCACACCGTGGCAGAGCTCGCAGTTGGTGCCGTTCTGGTGCACTTTCTTGTGGAAGCTCTTCACAGGGACCTTGCCGAACACCTTGTTGTCGATCAGGTCGATGGTGATTTGACGGACTTTGTGCTCCTTCAGAGTCAGGTCGGCAACAGTCGGCTTTTTTTCAACTTCTTCCTGCGCGCGCAGAACGTTCGGCGCAAGGAAGACACCGAGGACAAACAGCATAAGAATCGCCCCGGAGACGATGGAAACTTTCGTTTTCATGGTAAAACCCTTCGGTATGTTAGATGCGATTAGACCGGTTCGTTGTCGGCGACGCTCTTGCCGGCAATGCGACCCATGACAAGGCAGTCGGTGATGGCGCAACTGCCGAGGCGGCTGGCCCCGTGGGGACCGCCGGTGACCTCTCCTGCGGCATACAGCCCGTCAATGGGCTTGAATGTCTGGGAGTGGAGGACATGGGTGTTGACATCGATCTGAACGCCGCCCATGCAGTGATGGACCTTGGGCCATCCGCGTACGGCGTAGAAGGGGGCTTTGGCTATGGGGATGGCCGTGCTCAGCGGTTTACCGAACTCGGGATCGTTCTTATCCGCGACGTATTTGTTGTAGTCGTCGACGGTCTTTTTCAGGCCGCCCGAGGGAATGTTGTAGAAGTTTTCCAGCTGTTCCAGTTTTTCGAAGCTGTTGACGACCTTGTACTTGAGGCAGCGGTCCAGCGTGGGGCACGCTTCTGCGCCCTTGCTGTCGACGACGATGATCGGGTAATCCGGGGTGCCGTTGGCGTCGACTTTTTTCAGCATGGCATCGGCGCGGGTCTTGCGGTCGGCCAGTTCGTTGACAAAACGCTTGCCTGTGGAACGGTCGACCATGACGCCGTAGCGGAAGCCTGACTGGATGTTGAACATGGAGGCAACACCGAAGCCCTTTTCGTCGGGAGAGGCCCACGGGCCGAGCTGGATAAGGGATATCTGGACCGGAATGGCACCCGCGCGGAAGGCCGCGCGCATGGCTTCGCCGGTTGCGCCCAGCTGGTTGGTGGAGTCGATCTTGCCTGCCAGACGGGGGTCCTGCGAAGCGCGGAATTTGGCGTCTTGGCTAAAACCGCCGGTGGCGAGGACAACGCCGCGGCGTGCGCGGAAATTACAGACCTGTCCGCTTTCCTCGTCCGGGAAGCGGTAGCCGTCACGGGCGCGGATACCCACGATGCGGTGATCGTCGTTGACGATGAAGTCGAGCATCTTGCAACCTGTGCGGAGAAACACGCCTTCCGCGCGGGCGGTTTTCACGAGCGGACGGACAATACCGGAACCGGAAGCGTTGTGGGTGAGATAGGTGCGGGCCACAGAGTGACCGCCCAGCCAGGAGAGCTTGGGCTTGAACACTGCGCCACACTGGATAACGAAATTATATGCGTCGATGGAGCCTTCTGCGATGGTCTTGGTGAGTTCGACATGGTTGATGCCGCGACCGGCTTTCAACATGTCGTTTACCATGTAGTCGATGCTGTCTCTGACGCCTTCTTTTTTCTGAAGTTCGCTACCTGCCACGGCAAAAAGGCCGCCGTTGATGCAGGAGTTGCCGCCGAGCACGCGCATTTTTTCCACGACCATGACGTCGAGGCCCTTGCGACGGGCTTCAATGGCTGCGGACAGGGCGGCAAAGCCGCTGCCGATAACCAGAACGTCGAATTCTGCGTCCCATTTGGTGGTGGGCAGCTCCGAACGGACCGTGGGTGCCTTTTCGCTTGCAAGGCTTCCACCGGCGCCGAAGAGTACAGCCCCCGCTGCCATGGCACCCCCGTTCAAGAGCAGTTGGCGACGAGACATCGCTGCTGCCTTGAGCTTTTCATTCCTCGAGTTAGACATATTCACACTCTCCTTTAAAAAATAACACACTAACCTCCAACGATGTTGCCGGATATCTCTTGAAGCGCCTCAGGCGCATCCAATGTTCACATCTCCGGCCGGACCGCTCACCAACTCCCGAAGGTCTTCATAGTCAGCCGCCCCGAGGAAGCGTTGTTGTTCAACTCCGGCAAAGAAGAGGAGGAAGGTGGGGCTTCCATCTAGCTTCATCTCTTTTTCGAAGTACGAACTGTACGCGGGGTTCAGCACCGCGCACGTAACGCGTTTTGCGACAGCCTGTGCGAAATCCGAAAGGATTCGCATCTGGCCGCCTGAGATCAGGTCGTTTGACAAGTAGCCGATAACCAGCAGCCCGGGAGTTTCTTCCACCAGGGCATGATACTGGTCGGGGTTCAGCATTTTACACTTACTAAGAGGCATGGCGTACGCTCCTAGCCGCGTAAAGCAGGTAGTGTGCCAATGTTGAAGAATGTCATATATGTCCAAAATATTTAGTTTTATTGTGAAGTTGTAAAATATGTAACGTCTGTGAAATGTGTAGCAATGTTTACAGTATTACACAATGTGTAACGTGTTTGTTACACTTTTGCTCAATATATCCCGGCACGTTTCATCCAGCGGTACAAAGTCGGGCGGCTGATGCCGAGTATGCGTGCCGCTTTGGCTTTTTTCCCGCTGGCTTGTTCCAATGCGGCCCGAACAACGTCCGCATCAAATGTGTGTGATTTTGATGGAGTGGCGGGATGTGCTGGGGAGGATTGTGCTTTTTGAGGTGTTTCGGAAAGCTGCTGGCAAGGGTTTGAGAAGTTGTCCTTGAAGGCTTGTGGCAGGTGCGCGGGTGTGAGCATTTCATCCCGGCAAAGGATGGTTGCGTATTCTATGCAATGCCTGAGTTCGCGGACATTGCCTGGCCAATCGTAGCGAACAAGGGTGTCCATGAGCTCCGGGGAAATGGATTTGATGGAGCGGGCAAGTTCGTTGTTGAACATTGTGACAAAATGCTCAACCAGGAGCGGGATGTCCCCTTTGCGTTTCCTGAGGGGGGGGAGTTCGATCTGGAAAACGTTGAGCCTGTAATACAGGTCCTTTCTGAATGAACCGTCCTGAATCTTCTGCAAGAGGTCCGCGTTGGTCGCTGTGACTACGCGGACATTAGCTTTTCTCGAGCGGGAACTGCCGACCTGTTCGTATTTTTTGTATTCCAGGAAACGGAGAAGCTTGAGCTGGATGGAAAGCGGTAGATCTCCCACTTCGTCGAGAAACAGGGTGCCTCCTTCGGCTGCTGCCACGCGTCCTTCGGAAGCCTGAGTCGCACCGGTAAATGCACCCTTTATATGACCGAACAGTTCGCTTTCCAAAAGTGATTCGGACAGGGCGGCGCAGTTGACTTTGACGATGCGCTTGTCTGCCCGGTTGCCGTTGTAGTGCAGGGCGTCGGCAACCAGCTCCTTGCCGGTCCCGGATTCGCCGGTGATCAGCACCGTGGTTTCAAGGTCGGAGAGGCTTTGCACCAAGCTGGCGATATGTTTTAAGGCCTCACTTTTGCCCATCATGTTGGTGAGCAACTTCCGATCCTGCAACTGTTGCTCCAGCACGGCGAGGCGGGTTATGTCTTTGATGATGAGAACCGCGCCGCCAAAGCTGTAGTCACCGGTCCGCAGGGGAGCCGCATTCAACTCCAACCTGCACTCCCTACCATCCGGATTGCGGGTGGTAATCTGGAAAAGTGAGGTGGTCCTGCCGATCTCCAACGTCTGCCTGATCACACTTTCATAAGGGCGCGACGCTTCGCCAAAGCACTCTTTAAGAGTTTTCCCTTTGTAATCCATGAGAATGCCACCATACAGGGCCAAAAACGCCTCGTTGGCAGACAGTATGCGCATGTCGTCGTCAAGCGTGGCGATGGCATTCGGAATGCTGTTGAACGAATACTCCATGTTTAAACGTAACCGATTTATTTCGTTGGTATTACGCTGCATTTCCTGTTGGATGCCGTAATATGCGACGGCCCCGGCCAATCGCTGCATGAACAACTGGACCAACGGTTCAGCTTCGGGATTCTGTGCGTCGATGATTCCGCATTTCAGGTGGCAGTTCGCATCGGTATGTTCGCAAATGAAATCGATTTCAGCTGATGCGGGTAAATCCTCGAAGGAAAACTCCGAGAGAAAGAAATCCGGTTTGGGATCGGATGAATTGAATATAGCAAGGACAGGAAAGGTTTCCTTTTCCAGTTCGGCCATCAGGGAAACCTGAGAAGCCTGCGTCAATTCCAGAAGCGTCTCAAGCGCGGTGCTGACTATCCTGTGCAGGTCCTTACATTGAATGGTATCCAGTCGCAGAAAGAGGCCAGCGAGACTGATGCCGCGAGTATCGGTAGGTTCACTCATTCTTTTTGTGTAAAGTGTAACGTGCAAAGTGTAAAGTTACAGGTGGTAGCTCAAGTGGGTCTTGCGGACAACAGGGATTGGTCAAGGGAATGAGAAGTAGGGCCACTTTGTGGAACACTGAACGGTGCTTCTGGGCGTTTTTAAAAGCCGGTCGAGGACATGGGCAAAAAGAGCATAGTTGAGCTTCTAAGTTCTTCAGTTCTCAAACCCAGTCCACGGCAGTTCAACATCATAAAATAGGTGGCCTTCTGAACAATTGGTTCAACCCCTGGGATGTTTGCCCGAACATACTCGGACAGGTTTGCGATATTTTCTTCAGAATAGGCCATTTATTCAAACAAGGGCCTACTATAAGTTTAATACATACCTTCCGGTAGATTTAGAGTAAGTACGGAAGCTTAGATGAATTGTTTTAATATTTGATCCACAACGTGGTCCCAGTTCTCCAAAGACACACCGAGTTCACGACATCGTTGTTTTGCGTAGCCCCGTTTTTCGGGATCGTTCAGGTCCGAAAAACGTGAAAAGCAATGAGTGCGACGGCCAATGGAGAAGAGCATCTGTTCCTCTGGCGGCAGGTCGAGAAAGGCCCTTACTGGTTTAGTCATGACTTCTCTGTCTTCAGTGATTTTTCCATCAACTTCCCGGAAGAGATTGAGGACATGGTCGTTGCGCACAGTGGCGTCGATTTCAGCCAATGAATCCAGCATGAGCAGGAGTTCTTGCGTTGTCTCAACTTCGCCCATCTTGTCGAATTCGCCAGCCGCATATTGTGCCGCGAGGGGGGCGCTGTCCGGCAGGCCCAGAGTGCGCAGTCTGATGAAGTCCGGATTTATCTGGTTCAAGGCGTCTGCTGTCTCAACAGCGTTCTCCCGTGACAGGGAGCGACCACCCAGCCCTAGCATCCAGTATTCGGATAATTCCATGCCGGCACGTTTGACCTTTTGTCCTGCCGCGATCTGAGTGGTTTTGTCCACACCCTTTTTGACCGCCTTGAGGACTTTGTCCGATCCGGATTCCATGCCGATGTGGACGCGATTGAGACCTGCTTCACTAATCCGTATCATGTCTTCGTCGCTGACCTTTGCCACAGATTTGGAACGGGCATAGGTCGTGATGCGATCCACATCCGGGAAGCATTCACGGATATGTTTCAGAATCAGGACAAGATCATCCGGTTTGAGAATGAAGCTGTTGCCGTCCTGCATGAAGATGGAGTGCATGCCGTTATTGATGAAATTGTAGGCAGCGTACATCGCTTGGGGGTCAAAGCCAGGATCATTCTCCAAGGCATGAAAATGGCTCAAAAGCATGCGCCCATAGAGCTTCTCAAGGTCTAAAAGCTTTTCCACGTTTTGATGCACCAGATCGATATCGCGCAGGATATGGTCCACCGGGCGCAAGGAGAATTTCTGGCCCTTGTATAGCCCGCAGAAAGTGCATTGGTTCCAAGGACAATTACGGGTGATACGCAGAAGCAGGCTTCCGGCTTCGCTCGGCGGTCGGATCGGCCCCTGTTCAAAGCCTTTGTACTCGTTGTCGTCCGTCTTAGACGGACATTGATCATTATATATGTTCGAGAGTTCCATGGAGATCCTCCTTAGGGTAAGGAACAGTGTTGTAATGGGCGGAAAGCTGCTCGTTATGGAACATGTTTGGTAACTGGCCATCCTTGTCCATGAGCCATGCCCGACGGCGGTATGGAAGAGCTGAACCATGCTTCATGGCGTAGGCCATTCCGGTAACGATCAGGGAAGAGCCGTCCTTTGCGATTTCCTCTTAGACGTTCGGCAGCTCCTGATTCGAGCTGTCGTTATCGTCTACATTTTCATGGACGTTGAAGCGCGGATGATACGGTTCTTGAGTTTCATATTGCCAATGTTCATTGGCTCAAAAATAATCTATGCTTCTCTTGGGTCAAGTACACACTTTATAGTTGCTTACTTACCAAAAGGTAAGCATACCCACGCAAGGAGGATAAAAAATGAAAATTGAAACGATGTGCGCGCTGAAGCGGGACGGGAGAGAAATTTGAATTGTTTTTTTGAACTGTCACAGCAGGTGATATGCGGAAAGCGGAAACTGAAGATTTTGTTCTATCTGGGACTTGTCGACAGTATTGTGGGTAAAGATCGGTTGCTGTTCTCGACGGATTTCCCGTTTCAGTATCGCCCTGGCAATGATGCCCGCCGCTTTGTAAATGAGTGTGTTTTGGTGGGAACAGACGTGCATGGAGGTCATTTTGAGGGAGCGCCGTGTCGCTCCAGTATTCCATCCAATGTTCCGTCTTCCTGGATCATGCGCAATCCCCTGTTGAAATCGGCTATGATCTGATAGCTGTGCTCGTGTCTTTTTGAGATGCAATTGTAAAAAAAGTTTTTCTGGAGAGGAGGGGTGATGAATTCAAAGTGGTCGGCATAATCGCGGAAAGAGGTTTTCAGTAGCTGTTCTACGCGTTCTTTTTTTTCGACAGCGAGATCTATTCTACCTGCGAGAAGTTTTTTCAAATTATACTTAGCGTCCTTGACATAATCTATCTTAAGATATTTTTTTTCAGCCTCGTCGAATTCCTTGTTGACCTTTGATCCTTTTATGTGTCCTATTCTGTGCGGTCTCAAATCTTCTATGCTACTGAAATGTATGTTTCTTGTTTTGAGTTTTAGTAGAATGACGTCGGTTGTTCCAATCGGATTAGAGTATAGTAATACCTCTTCCCGTTCCTCTGTACGATATGCCGCAAGCAGAACGTCGTATTCAGTTTCAATCGTTCCTAAAAGAGCCCTGGCCCAAGGTACGAAGACGAATTCAGGATCGTAACCGGCCCTCCTGAAAGCCGTATCTGTTATTTCGGCAAGATATCCGCCTTCCTTTTCCATGTCCCCTGCAATGACAATCTGATTTTCCTGAGCGCATACATCCGAAACATAATGAACGAAATTAAGAGGAAGGAGCATCAGAATGACCATGCTCAAGCACTTAATACTCATGTCTTCCTCCTTCTCATCGTGACGAATCGCAAATGCCATTGAGCAAGTGCTGTCATCACCCGTTTCCGCTAACAATTCAATATGATCGACTGTTCAAAAAAACATGGGAAGTACTAATTAAAGCATGATAAATCAAAAAAGTAGATGATGTCTAGGTTGCGAACTATAATGTGGACCCCAATATTAATCCTCCCAAAAGCTAGATGCTGTAACCTTGCAATATTGTCCGGAAATATGTTCCGTGCTTAAAACGATAGCTATTCAAAATAACAACAAACGATGACCTTGAATGGCATTCAAGAGGTCGTGGGTTCGATTCCCTCCAGCTCCACCACAAGAAAGTTAAGGGTTTCAAGTGAGTACTTGGAACCATTTTTTCGTGTCTGAGGGGCACTTTTGGGAATATGTCCGCTATGTGTCCGCCGCTTCCGACAGGGTGCCTGTAAGCTGACACATAACTTGAGAAAATCGGCCATGTAAGTTGCGAAAACTTGCGTGGCCGATTTTTTGTTTGGCACGGGGGGTGCTACGCGTGCGCGTTGGTGGGTTGGATTAGATCGTCCAGTTTGCGAGGGACTTGAGGCGGTCGCAGGCTATCTCGAAGTAGTCATTCGAGAGTTCAATGCCGATGAATTGGCGGTCTGTTTCGATACAGGCCTGGGCCGTGGCGGCGGAGCCTGCGAAGGGGTCGAGGATTGTGCCGCCCTCCGGGGTGATCTGGAGGAGGTCATGCAGCAGCGGGACCGGCTTTTCGGTCAGGTGGCGACGTTTGGAGCTGGCGACTATGGAGCGGCGGTAGACGCCGGGGAGGCAGCGTTCCGTGGCCGGGGTTAATTTGCCCTTGCTGCCGACGAGAATGAACTCGCACTGGCGTTTGAATTCACCCATGGAAGGCCGGGCCGTGGGTTTGTCCCATACGACGATGTTGCGCCAGAGCCAGCCACCGGCCTGGAGGGCGTCGGTCATGGCCGGGAGCTGCCGCCAGTCCGTGAACATCATGCAGACGCCGCCGGGCTTGGTGACTCGGTATGCTTCCGTAAGCCAGAGTGTGGCCCATGTCGTGAACGAGCGCTGGTCCCGGTTGTCGCCGGGGAAGTCGGCAAACTTTTTTTGAGCGTCCGAGCTTTGGTACTTTTTCGATGGTGCTTGCTGGCGCTGCCCGACGGTCAAGCCGCCGCTTGAATACGGCGGATCGGTCAATACCGCGTCAACCGTGTTTTCTTCCAATGTCTTCAGGCACGCCAGAGCTTCGCCCCGACACATGGTAGCGTTTCCTATTTGAATCCTCACTTAACTCTCCGGTTGAGGCTCGTGGGCTTTCTGTGTTGAAGCTCGTGGCTATCAGGTGGTTGATTGTCCCGCAACGGGGACACTTGATTTGAAGGTCTACCGCCTGCCCTATGCCGAGCAGGCGATTGCAATGGCCGCAACGAATTTCCGTTTTTCTCATTTTGATTGACACTAGACTTGCCCCCTGTAACCTCTTGCCACCCTGATCAGGGGAATGGAGCAGCGGGTTATCTCTGCGAACGGTTGCCGCCGTCCGTGGGGCCGTGTTCCGGCGTGTCTGCGCCGGGACGGTGGGGGTGGTCTGCACCCCCGCCTGTTCCTCTTGTGAATCTCTAAACCCGAGGCAATGCATGAACAGCCCAGAGTCGAATTCGGATAAAGCTCATGAACGGATGCTCAATTTCGGAAGGGCGACTCTTGCCTTGTCAGCGGTATTGAATGGCGGAGCCGCAACCGCCATTGTTACCGCTTTGACTTCAGGGGGAAGGCCTTCCGAGTTGGCCTCCTTAGCTCCAGCGATTAAAACTTTTGGACGAGGGGCTTCCGTCTCCATATATGGCCTTATTCTTTTCTTTTTGTTGAGCTATTTAGATTACATCAGGATCAATTTCATAAAGCACGGTCAGCTGGATTTTTTTGTTGAATTATTCCGCCTGTTATCTGTGTTAATGACGGTCCTGTCCGCCGGGTTCTTTATGTTCGGGGTAAAAACAGCAGCAAAAGCACTGTTCCTATAGCCCGCCGGATAGTTCCGGCGGGCCTTGTCTTTTCTGCGCCTATTCGATTGTCAAAGATCGGTGATCAGAGCCGCCGCCGGTTACGCGTCAGCCAATATCACGGGGACTTCCGGCCAGACGAACTCGACAGGGAAGCCCTCCAGGCTTTCAATGTCAGCCAACGCCGTTTTGTACTCTTCAAGGGTGGCTTTGGTCGCTTCATCCGTGTCGGCGCTATTCAGCGCGGCATTGGCCTTCCACACCTGCCGGTCCCTGATTTCAAGGACCTTCGGCTGCACCGCCCGAGGTTCGACCTCATAATCTGCCGTGCCGTCGGGGTGCATCCACATCCCGACCTCGATGCCGTCCACATCCACGCAAAGGTTTCTCAGCATTTCGGGGATATCCCCATCGGTCTCGTACACCTTCACCACGCGATAATTATTGACATATCCAAGCATTTTTACACTCCAAATTTGATGAGAACGGCACCGTCCGTGCCGTCCAGTCCATAGGACCACCCTTCACAGTAATACGTGCCATACTGCCAGCCGTATTTATAATCCGTGCAGAGCGTTGCCGGGAAGGATTCACCCGTCGTGACGTTTGAGGAATAGGAACCATACAGGCTATTATCCTCACCTTCCGGCTGGTCACAGTCTGTGACGAGGTCGACCGGATATTTCTCCAGCGCTCCGCCGGTCCAGGTGTTCGACTCAATCCAGTCCACGGCGATGTTATCCGCCAGCGAAGGGGCGATACTCCCCATGACAACCGAGCCGGGCTGCACGGTCGGCTGCATGTAATTGGTGTAAGCTCCCGACAGACCGCCGGTCCCGCCGTTGCATGTCAGATAGTCGTCGATAACCGTCGGCTCGCCATCCTGCCCGTGGGTGCTGGTGGAGACGGCTCCAATGCCACCGGCACCAACGGACAGCGAGAGCGATTGGCGGTCGGAGATATCAATCAATCCCCACCAGCGTGCGCCGTAGCCGCCGGTCTGGCCGCGATTGGTGCCGTCGCCACTCGTATCCGCGCCGTTACCTCCAGCGCCGCCGAAGGCCATGATCTCCATGGTCTTGTACTTGGACACGTCAATCTCGTAATCTCCGGCTCCATAGATATGGAAGTCTCGCGACTTTTCTATGCCGCCGTTGCCCATAGCCATTCTACTCATAATCGCCCCCCTACCACACCGCCGTGGTCTGTTTGCAAGTGTATTGAATCAGGAGACCGATGATCGCCGCCACGCCGGTCATGTTCGTGGTGCCGCCGTCCACGTCGCGGGTCAGTACGAAATGGAGCAGGTCGCCCAATTCGGGAGTACCGCCCACCGTCATGGCCGCGCTGGCGTCGGATACGTGCAGCAGACCGTTCCCAATCACCGCGTCCGACAACGTCACCGCCGCCCCCATGGCGACGTCAAGCGAATCGCCCGGCGATACGGCTCCGGCGGCGAGCAACAGGGTCAGCTCATTCCCCTCGGCCTCGCCGTCATAGGGCAGCCACAGAACCTTGGCTTTGATGGTGCCGCGATCCCAGCCTTCGGGCATGGGGTAGCTGATATGAAACTGGCTGTCGGCATTGATGGGCATATCCACGACCTGATACACCATGCCGTTGTTCGGTGTTTCCAGTAGCCCCGATGTAACCGATGCGGAGGAGGCCACACTAAAGGCCGACGCGGACAAGTAGTCGGTTTCGGTGGTGGTGTGCGTGTGATCATTGGGAGCTTTCCTCGTCAGTTCAACAGCGAGTCCCGAAACATCCGAGATTGCGTGGACGTGCCCTTTGGGCGCATACCCGGCGAGCATGTTCGCGTGGGCTGCTTCGCTGGTGTTGTGCTCTTCGATTTTCTCCGCCACATGTTCCTGGCTGGCGAGGACCTTGGTGGTGTCCACGGTCATGCTGATGTTGTCGGCGTTGGCGAACTTGACCGGGGCGGTGATGACCAGCTCCACCTTATCCGGGGCCTCCGGGGCGGGTTTCCATGTTTCGGGGTGGCTGCTCAGGGCCAGGAGCGTGTCGTCCGCGTAAATGGCGATTTCGCGAATGTACCAACCTCCGATGGTGATGGGGACGTGGCCGATGAATTCCACCTCGCCGGATGCGGTGAGCTTGATCTCCTGCAATTCCCCGCGCCACGTCTCATTGACGAGCGCCTCTGATTTGTCCGTGTGTGCCACCGCTTCGCCGCCGCCGTCGCCGATGGCCATGTGCGTAGCCTGTAGCTTGACGCCGTCCGTTTCGGACTGGGCGTAGGCGTTCAGCCCGGCTTTCGTGAGAATCAAAGACATGCGTTCCTCCTTATGCGCGGACGCGGGCGACGGTGTGCGTGTAGCCGCCACCGTGCACCGCGCCGTCGATGCGTATTGCCGTTGTGCGCTCCGGGGTCAGCCGGACGCGGATTGTCGAAAAGGTGATGCCGCCAGCGCTGACGCTCGCGGAGACCGAACTGGCCGCCTGAATGCCTGCCAGCTTTGACCGGGCTGGTTTGGTTTCGTTCGCGGTCCAGGCGATACGGGTAAAGTCCTTTGCCGCTAGGCCGGATTCCGGCACCGGGACCTTGGGCTTGAATTCGGCCCAGCGCTCCGGGTCTTCGTGCCGCACGTTGAGCATTTCTGTGCCGGGGTAGCCGGTGTGGGCGAGGATTTGAGGCATACCGAGCTGACCGCCGCCAAGGCGCTGCCATGCAAAGGCGCGGATACAGCGCTCCCGGTACTGTTTGTCCGTCTCCGAGGCGTATTGGACAAGGCCCCGGCTGGCGGCGTGCAACGGGATCATTTCCGGCTCGCAGGTCCAGGGGTTGAATTGGTTGCGGAGCCAAATGATATCTTGCCGCACTTCGTCCATGGCGCGTGCCAGCCCCTCCACCAGCGCGGCGAGCGGGCCGGGCCGGAAGATGAGCGGCCAGTGCAGGGTCTTGAAAAAGTAGTCCTTGAAGACGCCCATGGCTTATTCCTCGCTGGCTTCGGATGCCGTCAGGGTCAGGCTTTCCAGCGTGGCGAGGGCGTCCGCCGCCACGACGGTATCGGCAAGGGACGAGGCCCAGACAACTTTCTTGACGCCCGCCGCGCCCATGACGGCGGCGGTGAGCCGGTCAAGCGGCACGTCCTCGCCGATCTGGAGCGGGTCTATGCCCGTGACCGTGGTGGGATCGGTGAACAGGGCGCGGATACGTTGGGCGGCCTCGGCCAGCGCGGTATCGGCATGGGTGCCGGGCTTGAGCGTCAGCACGCCCTCAATGGCGAGGGGCACGGCCTGCGGGCCACGCGCCTGCCAGTCGTCATTGATCGGCGGACCGGCCTGCACGTCGTCGGGCTTTGCGCCGCAGGCCACGGCCTCGCGCACCTTGCCCAGCAACGCATCGGTGGGGATGCCTGCCGCGCCCTTGACGATAACGTCCACCGTGCCTTGGCCGCGCGGGTGCTGGTCCAGCACCTTGACGGCCACGGTGCCGGTGACGGAAAGCGCCCACGAGGCGTAGGCGTATTTGGTCATGCCGTTATTGCCCATCCAGCGCAGGACATAGCGCTCTTGCAGCTTTTCCAGCGTCTCGATGTCGGCCCCTTCGGAAGTGAGCCAGTCTGCGGTGTTGGAAATGGCATCCACGCCGGGAATGGTCGTGACCATTTCGGTGATCTGTCCCGCCGACGCGTTCGAGGCCGCGCCGTATTCCTCGGCTTCCACCGGCACCGTCACCTCGTTCATGCCGTTTTGGATAACCGCGTCCTCAGTGGTAACGTAGCGGTAAATAAGCCCGGCTCCGTCCGGTTCGGTGCGGACAATTTTGCCCTTGGGGATCGGTACATTACCGGAGGTGGAAACACGGGCGAACCGGACGCCGCCCTTGGATTTTGTGGCCTGCTTGCGCGGCGCTTCCACCTGTTCGGCGTGCCACTCCATCCACTCCTCGTCCGTGGCCGTCTTGGGTGCGGCCTGCACGAACACGGCGGCGAGGAGCTGGTACAGCTGATAGAGGCCCCAGCAGAAGATTTCCAACAGGCCGCGCACCACGCCTTTATTGAGGTTCAGGCGACGGGGCAGCCACCCCTTGGCCGCATATTCCTCCATAACGTCCTCCACATGGCCGAAGACCATGGAACGCACGTCGTCGAGCGTCTTAGATAACTGCGGGGTTGGCATCCTTGATCACCATTTCCTTTTTTGACTTGTCCACCGTAATGACGAGGTTTTGCTCGTGGTCGGTGCCGATGAAAGCGAAAGAGGCCTCGGCCTGAATGGATTTTTCATCCCAGTGCGTGACCGAGCTGGAGACGGTGCCGGGCTGGACGCGCGGGTCCTCGTTCAGCCGCCGTTTGACCTCGGCCGCAAAGCCTATCCGCGCCTCCTCGGTGTTCTCGGCGTAGACCCAGTCGCGCAGGAGTGAGCCAAAGCCCTTGTCATAAAACAGGGAAGCAAGGTACGTATCCAGGCGAAGGACAATGTCCTGTACGCCCGTGTCCGTGCCGTCCGTGAGCACCAGCTCGCCGTTGGCCGCAACGCGGGCCTGCATGTCGCCGTCAAGGGCTATGTCTTGGCCGAAGATGTTTGTCATAGCTAATAGAGGAGCATGTTTTGAATCGTAAACTTCAAATGATAATTCTTCGAGAATGCGAAGCCGCCTCTCATTATCCACTTGAGTGGAAAAGGCTTATAACTGTTTATAATGAATTTTATCCGGCACAAAAAATCCATGATACGGATTATGCTCCCCGTGGTTGTGGTTTGATAGATTGTGAAGCGATTCTTAACGGCAAATTTGAAAAATTGCCGAGTCCACCCAAAGAATTGATGGCAACAATTAAGTATCTTGAGGAACGCGGCTTTATTAAAACGGACAGTCCGTACTACGGACAAGTTATTCCAGATGTCATCATTACAGCAGACGGGAGTGACTATTTGAACCGTCCATGTTGGATTGTTCGAATACTTAAAGAAGTTATAGAGAAAAGCCTCGTTAATGGGATTGGATTCATACTGGGCATAATCTCTACATGGATTTTGATTAAGATATTGCCCGTATTGCAGTAATGTCTTCATATCGTCCCTCCGCTCCGGCTTCCGGCGTGGCTGTTCCCGGCGGTGTCCAGGTTGCCGCCGATCTCCGCGTCTTCCAGCACCGTGAGGCGGGTGCAGACGATGGGGCCAGCCATTTGCAGGCTGCCCTCCTGGGCGGTGTGGGCCTTGCAACTCACTGTGCCGACCGTTCCGCCGGGGCCGGAGGATTGGACGTTGCCTTCCTGGATGATGAGCGGGGCCTTGATGGTCCAGACGTTGCCGATGGTTTCGGTCTTGTTGCCGCCCACTTCCACGGTCTTGTCGGTGCCGATCCGGGTGGTGGCGTTGGCTGGGGTGATTTCCAGGATGTTCTTGGCCGCGTCGATCTTGATGTACGTGCCGTCGCTGTGGTGGATCACGTAGGCCCCAACCTCGCAGGCGGGTGCGCCGTTGCCGGTCCAGCGGAAATTCGAGATGCGCGGAAAGTCCGGGTCGCCGTCGTAGTATTCGAGGTCGCAGAGGGAGCCGACCAGCGGCGGGCAAACCACGCCGCGATCCGGCCCGGCCCACATGATGGGGATTTCCACGCGGGGAATGACCGGCTCGTTTTCGTCCACGGATTCATCGTTGCGGAGCGGCTGTACGTCCGCCCAGTAGCGGCCATCCTCAGCCGGATAGGTGGCGACGATCTTGGCCTTGCGCACCACGCGGTAATAGGCGCGGAGGTTGGGCATGACGATCTCCACAACGCGTTTCAGGAGCGCCTTCAGCTCGGAAGAATTAACCACGCTCCCTCCCGTAGTTCAGAAACGTCCGTACCCGCTCCTCATTGATTTCGTGCCGGACCTTGAGGGCGCGGTGCGCCGCCGTGAGGCCGAGGCGGGTGTCCTCCAAGTCAAAACGCCGGGAATGACTCAGGCCGGGCAGCAATGCGGTTTCCAACTGATGCAGGCCGCTGTTTCTGTCGGCTGGCAGATGGCGGATCAGGTTCTCGCCGGTGGCGATGATCGGCACGTCGCCGGGTTCGTCAAAATCACCGATATTAACGCCTGCGGAACCGAGCCAAAGCGCGGACGACGCCATGTCGTGCCCAAAGGCGCGGGACAGGGTGTGGAGCAATTGCGCCACGGCCTGCCACACCGGAAGTGTTGAGACTGGGAAGCGGGAAATGGTTTCGGCGGGGATTGCGATGCGGCCCAGTGGAAGTCCGGTTCGCCGGATAAGGTGGCGAGCTATGGCGGCGCTTGATTCGTCCGCGTAGCACTCGGTTACATAGGTGCTGACCAGCGGCAGCGCGGCACTGTCCGCCAGCAGGCGGAGCTGGTCGCGGTTGACGCGCTCCGTACCTTGCAGAGTTCCTGTCCATACGGCGGACTCCCCGCCGCGATAGCCGTACTCGATGCGCACGACATCGCCGTAGGCAAAGGCGTCCGCCACGTCGCCGGACGGGTCGGGCACGTCGATACGGGCGATATCCAGGGGGCAATGCCGGGCCGAAACGATTTCGAGCCGGGGACAGCGCTGAATGATGGTGGAGCCGACCTCCACATGCAAGCGGATTCCGGCAATCATCGGGACCGCTCCCCTATGTTGGCGGCAAGGCCGGGTTCGGTCGAGGTAGCGGTGGCGGTCCTGGAAATTCGTTTTTCAGCCCGGATGATGGGGGGCCGGTGTTCGGTAAATTTCAGGTTGGTCAAGATCACATCATCCCGATCCGACTCCGAAGAATCCAGCCCGGCGAAGACCACGCGCTCAACGCCGCGCGCCGTGACGTGGGCGTTCGCCACGTCCAGCACACGGGGGTTCGCGCCGTTGTCATGCCCCCGGAACAAGGCGTTTACTTGGGCCAGCTTGTCATAACAGGTCGTGTCGTCGGTCAGCAGCTCCACCACCAATGTAATGACGGAATCGTCCCAGCCCTTGGGCGTCTTGGTCTTGCCGGACAGGCCGTCGCGTTCCGCCTCATCAAAGAGGACGCTACCGCGCACGTTCAGGCTCTTGAGGATGCCCGGCACCAGTTTGGAGCCGAGCCGCACCTCGCCATGGGAAAAGGTCAACAGGCCGTCCATCAGGCTTCGCCCTCCTGTTCCGCGCCGGAGCCGTCATGCTGGGCCACGAGCTGCTGCAACGCGGCCATGAATCCTTCCGCGTCCTGCACGCCGGGCAGGGTCACGGAGAGATGTTGGATGGTGATGGTGTTGCCCGACCGGCGAACCGTGGCCCGGTCCGGCGCTGGGGCGAACGCCGGGACCGGGGCCGGTCCCTCAATAGAGGTCGGCGGGGGCGTGGTGGCCGCGAGGTTGGCTGCCACGGCCACGCCTGCGAGTGCGCCGGATGCGGTGGCGTGCAATTGTGGAGCTGCGGCACGAATGCCGGAGCCAAGGGTGTCCATAATCTTGGTGCCGGAGAGCGTCAGGGCCGAAAGCGGGCCTTCCTTGGCATCGGAAAACGGCAGGAGCTGGCGGACCTTCTGCAAGCCGGATTTAACCAAATCATACGGCATGGTAATGACCGACTTGATGCCGTCCGCCAGCGTCATGAAGAGCTTGCGGCCCGATTCGGTCAGGTCAAAGTCGAACAGGGATTTGAGGCCTTCCCACAATTTACCTGCGGCGTTGTAAATGTCGGTGAAGTAGTAGGCGATCACGCCCATGATGCCGACGCCGGAGAGGATGGAAAAAAAGTCGCTGACGGCTGATGCTGCGGATTTGATCCCTTCCCATATCAGCATGGCCCCGGCAGCAAAATCGTCCATGATCTCCCGCGCCGTGTCACACTTGTTGTATAGAGCGACAAGACCGGCGATGAGGCCTACCACGGCCAGGACAATGAGACCGATAGGATTGGCGAAGAGGACGGCATTGAGTGCGGCCCATGCAGCGGTACCGGCCCACACCGCACCGGACATAAGCGTAACGGCTATAACCGTGACCGACAGGACGGCGACGGCGGAGAGTAGAAACTTGCCAACGGGGCTGGCAGCTATCATGTCCAGACCACGAACCACCCATGTGGCGGCTTGGGCCACCCCGCGCATAGCAGGCAGAAAAAGTGAGCCGATGGTGATTTGCAGGGATTCGAAGGCGCTGCCGAGGGCTTTGTTGTCACCGGCCAGATTGTCATTCTGCCGGGCGGCTATTTCGGCGGCAGTTCCGGCTGTTGTGAGCTGCTTTGCATAATCCGTGATGCCGCCCGCCCCCGCCTTGTCAAACAGGGCCAGTGCTCCGCTCATGGCTTCCGTGCCGAAAACAACCTTTGTGAAGGCCATTTTCTGGGCGCTGCCCATATTCTCGGTAGCCTTTGCCATGTCGGCGAGAATGGCAATGGGGCTGCGCAGATTGCCCGTTGCATCCTCGGTGACAATGCCGAGAGCCGCCATAGACTTAGCCGCCTCGGATGACGGAGCCGCAAGGCCATTCAGCATAGCGCGGAGCGCTGTACCCGCCTGCGAGCCTTTGATGCCCACGTTGCCGAGCAGTCCGGCCATGGCGGCGGTTTCTTCCAGAGACACGCCAGCCTTTTCGGCTACTGGCGCGACATATTTCATAGTCTCGCCCAGCAGCTCCAGGGAGGTGTTCGACGAAGTAAACGCGGCGGTCAGCGTGTCGGCGACACGCGGCATTTGCGCGGCCTGAAGGTTGAACGCGGAAAGGATGTCAGAGGAAATGTCGGCGGCTCGGCCAAGATCGGTGGCCCCGGCGCTTGCCATGTTCAGCACGGCAGGCAACGCGGCCACGTTCTCCGCTACCGAGAATCCGGCCATGGCGAGGTACTTCTCGCCCTCGGCCACCTGCATGGCGGACCATGCCGTGGTGGCCCCCAGCTCGCGGGCCGCATCGGACAGCTCGCGCATTTCGCCGGGGGTGGCGCGGGAGACCGCGCCCACATTGGACATGGCTGCTTCAAAGTCCGCCGCCGTGGAAATGCACGGCGTAAGGGCGGCGAGGACAACTCCGGCGGCCAGGGCGACGGGCAGCAGAGACTTGGCCAATCGCAGCGCACCGGAACTCAGGGAAGCGGCGGCGCTGTCGGTGGCGTGTATCTGCCCCGCAATCTTCCTCAAGGGAGCGGTGATCATGTCCACGAGGGACATGGATGCCATGACGCTGAAAATCTCCATGCGGCCAGGATAGGCGCATGGAGATTTTCATTCAGGAGGCTGTGCGAAGGGTGCTTGAAAAAGTCACCGCTTGACCGGGACATTCGCGGCTCGGTATATGTACCTCCAATCGCTTTGTGTACGCCTGTAACAAGTGGGGCAAAATGGAATTATACAAGCGGCGACAAATGCTGGCCCGTGGAGAATTCTCTGATTTCTATCAGTATGAAGAGATTCCCGAGCGATTAGAAAATCAATTAGTGTACATTCTTGGTGATATATTTCGCGGACGAGAGAGCCTTGCGTGGAATATTTTAAAACGACTAGTGCGTGAGTTGGGTTTTTCTGCAAGTACTATTGGCGTAGATTTTAGCTATAATAGATTTAACTCATTCATTCTATATCAAAATATTTTGTTTGATTTCGTTTTTTCGCATAACGACATCGAAGTCTCTTTGTCTGTTTTTGAACTCAGCCTACTCTATGCAGATCAGGAATTGGTAGATGAATTTAACAAACGATGCCTTGAGAATGGGTTCGGGTATCAGTTTGAGAGTGGGCAAATCGTCCGAATAGACAGTCAATATATACATCAACAAGCTGTTATACCGGCTCTCTCAATCCTTTCGGGCAAAGCCTACTCCGGTCCACAGGAAGAGTTTCTTTCTGCCCACGAGCATTTTCGTAATGGACGTCACCAAGAGGCTTTAGTCGACGCGCTCAAATCCTTCGAAAGCACAATGAAAGTCATTTGCGACAAGCGGGGATGGGAGTACTGCAAAAACGATACGGCCAAAAAACTCATTGCCATTTGTTTTGAGAACGGACTTATCCCTGGGTTCTGGCAAAGCTACATGAATGGTTTGCGGTCCACCCTAGAGGGTGGCGTGCCAACGGTAAGGAATAAGATGGGAGGACATGGGCAAGGCGCGGAACTGGTTGATGTCCCGGATCACATTGCCGCTTACGCCTTGCACCTGACGGCTTCGACGATAGTTTTTTTGGTTAAGTCTGAGCAAAACTTATAACCCAAAGGAGACAACATGAGCTCTAAGCAACATGAGGCGATGATTAAAAGGTACACCCGTGACATTGAATCACTTGATAGACAAATACTAAGCAAGGAAAAAGAGGCTCGCCGATACAAGGATACACTCCATAAATTAGAGAAGAAGATTGAGGAGCTTAATCAGCAAAAAATAAAAAAAGTTGATGCTAAAAAGGCTGAGGAAGAAAAACTGTCCCAAGCCTTAAAAAGGGAATCGTCCTAGACCAAGGCATTATCATTTTTCCTTCTGTACCGTTTCTCCAACCACATGGCTTGCGCAGCCTGCCGGGCAAAGACCTCGACAGACGGGGACGGCAACTCATGGAGCCAGTGCTTAATCAGCACGGCGTATTGAGTCATTCCGTCCCCGTCCAACTGTTGCAGGTTGCGCCGGATCAGTTTCCCAAGTCACCAAAACCGCAGGAGGACATGAGCGCCCCGCCGAAGGTGGAGGCAAGACCCGAATAGTCTTCCAGTGCTTCCTTGAGCTGGGCTTTTTCCTCAGGCTGGATGGTTTCCATGATCAGATTCTTGAAGGCCTGCCCGGCATTCTTCAGGACGGTTTTCTGCACGCGCTGCACCTGGGGGGTGGAGGGGCGCTTGAAGTGGAATTTGAAACTCACGTCCTTGTCTTTGAAGCGGTCGAAAAACTCATGATTCAGCTCCACGAATTCCGTTGCCTTGATGGGTTCATTCTCTGCCATGCTATCCTCTTTTCTCATGTTGGGTGTCCCGGTTTACAGAGCCGGAGTGCCGCCCCACTTGATGGGGGCCAGAAGGGTCAGGTCATGTTTGAGGGCACCGGCGTTGTCGTCTTCTTGCCCGGAGCTGGTATCGTTTTTAGTGATCTTGACCGCCGGGAGCGTGTCGGTGACCGTGGGCATATCGTCATTACCGTAGCTGACCACGATCTGGAACGGCTTGCTGTTGTATACCGAGCCGCCAAGCGCATTCCGCAAGGCCTCGGCTTCGTCGCGGTCCAGCTCAATGGAGCCGGAGGCTTTATAGTTTTTGCGGCCATAACCGCGCGGGACGCTACCCTTGCCGTAGCGCGGCTCGATGCCGCGTTCGTCGGAATAGCTGATATTGGTGATGCCGACGGCCACACCGTTGGGCAGTTGCACCTCAACGCTTTCCCAGTCGTAGAGATTGCCGTTTACGGACATTACGCAGCCTCCTTCAGGCGCGGATCGAAGTTGGACCCGGCATAGGTGAAGTTGGAGAAAAGCTTGATCTTGCGGATGATGGGCACGCCGATCAGCGTCTGCTCCACGGCCACGCCGTTATTGACGATATCTTGGCCGGGCGGGATGGCGACGACGTAGGCAATCAATTCCTTGGGCGTGGCCTTGGTCATGGTATCCAGGGCGAGTTCAATGTTGCCCTGGAGATAGGCGAGGCCGGAGGCGTTGGCCTCCTGCGTCGGGTCGCCCGCTTCGTCGTACATGCTCTTGAGGGCCGCGATGCGTGCGAGGCGGACGGCCTTGAAGACCACCCGGAGGATTTCCTCGTACTGGTAATCGCTGGTGGGTTCGGCCAAGGTTTTGGAGTCGCCCCAATATACGCCGGTAAGTCCGGCATACGTCTTGGCCGACACGGCTCCGGCGCTTTCCAGGGCCTCATGGATGTCGTTCTCTACCCAGCCTTCGGGCAAGGTAGCCTGACTTATTGGGCCGTCCTTGACCCTGCCGGTGGCGCGGTGCACGGGGATGGACAGGACGCGCCCGCATTGCAGGCCGCCCCAGTTGCGGAGCTTGCGCAGGCCGGTGGAGTCTGAGACCTCGCCGAACGCGAGGATGGATTGCACGAACCGGTGGGAATACTTGGCCCGTTCGGTTTTGAAGGCCGCTACCCAGTCATTCAGGTCCTCGCCGTCGTAGGGCAGCCGGAACTCGGTCTTGACGTAGGTGGGACGGTGCAGGTTCCAAAGTTCATCCATCCTTGTCCCGCAGGCGGCCCAGTCTACGGAATCGCTGGGGCCTACGATGTAGACAAACTCAGGATCGTACAGGGCGAGCGGCGTCTCAAGCGCGGCCATGACCGCCGAGATGGACGGGACCGGCGCATTGAGGCGGCAATGGTATTCCGTGCCGAGGGTCAAATCTTCGTCCGGCACAGTGATGGTCACGCCAGTTGAGGAAACCGGAATCAGCCCGTCAATCGGGATGGTGCGGATGGAACCCCAGTTGTCGCCGCCGTCCTCGGAGAGCTGGTAAGTGCCGACATTGCGGCCACCAGCGCCGGAGACGAGCAGAACCACTTCGGCAGCGGCCTTGACCGTGCCGGTAACGGAGACCGCAGGGCCTTCGCCGATCTGGGAAACCGGGCCTATGGGTCCGCGCACGGTGACGGCATAGGCGTCGTCCTTGACGTGCGCCCCCTCGGCCAGCGTGAGAACCGCGCCGGATGCGCCGAGGGTGATCTGCCCATTGGCCGGGGTGGCCGTGGCGTTTTCCCACGTTTTTCCGCCGTCCAGAGAGAGCTTGTACGTGGCGGTGCCGAGCTGACCGGCCACCACGATCTGGACAACGGCGTCCGCATTGGCCCCGGCCACGCCGCTGGTGGTTGCTTCCGGGCCGGTTCCGGTGTGTTTGACGTTGCCGATATAGCCGCCGGGCAAGCCCTGGACCGGCACGGCGATAACGACCGGCTCCTGTCCTCCGGTGGCGAAGATGTCGCGCAGCCGGTCCACGAGGGGGCCGGAGCCGAGCTGTTCGCTCAGGTCGCTCCGCTTGCCGAGGAGGTATGCCTTGCCGACCGTGCTCTTGGAGCACACGCCGACAATAACGGCGGAACCGGACACGTCGCCCGGCGCGAGGCCGCTGGTGCCGTCGATAAGATACTCAATTACATCGTTGCTCATGGATTCCCCCTACAGCGTGCCGCCGCCCTGCGGACGGGTACGCAGCCGGTTCAGGGCGTTGTCGAATTCGGTCTTGGAGACCGCCTTTCCTTCCGCCCAGTTCATGCCCACGCGAAGCGCGGCGAGTTCCCACGCGGTAATTCCCACGCCTTTTGCCAGCGTCTCAACGGGGAACACAGGCGTTGCCTCAGTCTTGTTCTTGCTCATTGCTTGCCTCCCTGTATTTAGGGGTAATAGTCACGCTCGTGATGAGCGGGATCTCGTTTTCGGTTGTGGTCCTGCCGGTAAAGGTGACATGGTATGTTTTCGACCGTTTCTTGAACACTTCCACGGTCTTGGTCGTAAAACCGCCGTACTCGGCTTTCTCCACCGACACGGCCACGGCATTGCCGTCTTCGTCGGTCGTGCGCTTGGGCAGCGCGGCCTCGAAACGGCTGGAAAATTCTTTGAGCCACGCTTCGTCGTCCGCGCGGATCGCGGCCCGAACCGGCAGGCGGATGGCGTGTCTTTCACGAGTCAGGGTGCGATGCGTCTTCTCCTTTCCCGTGGTGGGACGCTTGCGCAAAGGGCGGCCCGTGCGAGTGTACTGCTCCGCAAGGTAGGAGATTTCGACGCGCTTTTTCGGCAGAGTGATGCCGTCCTTTTCGGGTTCGATCATGACGGCGCTTTCGGGCAGTCCGGCGGCAACGGCGGCTGCCGTTATAATGGCGGTGGCTATCTGTCTCACTTGCCGCCTCCGAGGATGCGTGCAAGGTGGTCGGCAAGGATGGCGCGGGCCTCTTTTATGTCGCCCTGGGAGATACCTAGATAGGGACGGGGTGGGAGCTTCAAGGAATGGCCTCGCCCGGCCTCGCCGCCTAGTTGGTGGATGCGCGAATAGACAAGGTTGCTGCCGACCACCACTTGGTCGGGGCTGGCCTCGTAGCCGATGGAACCGCGCAGGCGTCCTGTATCGACAAGCGTCTTGCCGCCTTCCTTCTCAGCCCGTTGGGAGATGGGCCACGCCTCGCCGTCCGGTCCCGTGGAAGAGTCAAACCGTTCCACGGTGGAAGAAGTCAGCATTTCACCTATCTCCTCCATTGCGGCCTTGCTTTGCCCGGCCTTGGAGACGGCGGAACCGAGCACTTTATCCAGACCGCCCCAGTCCAACTTGAAACTTGTACCGCCCATTACCAGCCCCGCATATCGATTGCCGGTTTGCGCGTCTTGACGATCAGGTCCTCGGTCTTGGATTCCTCGCCCAGCTCCTTCAGGCCGATGTCGAGGTGGGCGGCGCGGACGGCCTCCAAATCCTTGACCGACTGTTTGTACTGGGTCTGGAGCGGTATCCAGTCATTGTTGCTGCCGCCCTCGCTGGTCATGAGCGACGTTATGCCGCCGACCACCCGATAGGATACGATGACGGCAGCTATGCGTTTGAGGGTGCTGGGAACGGTGACGAGGGGCAGCTCGAAACGGGCGCGAAGTGCGTCGTCGATTTCGCCGGAGACGTTCCGAATGGTCTTATCGACGATTCCGGGCGTCTGCTCTTCGGCGGCGGTCAGGTAGGCCTCCAGCACGTATTCGGTCAAATCGGTTCTTTCACAGTACACAGATGCCTCTCCTTCGCGTTTTGGACTAGTATTAGACTAGTCCGAGGGGTTCCCCACGCATAATGCACCCCGCCGCGCATCAAAACGCGGCAGGGCGCAAATATGGAAGTTAAGCCACTTTTCCCCAACAGATGGACTTCGGAGAGCGGCAAGGGAGCGGCTTGCTCTGGCCGATGATGCGATAGCCGTTGCCTTCAACGAGCTTCACGGGCTTGGGGAAAAATGGATAGGGCTGAAGCTTTGCATCCACGTCATCCAGGGCGCAGTATATGACCTTGGCGGGAGCGTCTTTTGCGTAGCCCACAATCTCACCGTCCGGGATTTTGGGAACGGGCTGGCCGGTCTTGGGGTTGATGTATCGTTCCGACATTTTCCGCACCTTATAGGTGCCGATATTAATGGCGTCGCCCTCTACGGACACGCGGATTTTAGCCGTGGATTGGAAGTTTTCGGCCAAAGCCCACAGGGCGAGGAAGGCCTCCTTGCCCGCCAAAAACTCAATGTCGCCACCGTAGCCGCCTTCTTGAATGGCAGTCTCCATGTCCGAAAGATGCCGCATGACGTCCTTCATACTCGCGCCTTCCGCCGTATACAGCTTGTCGGGATTAGCACGAAGCGGGGTACCGAACTCGACCTCGTAGGTGTCCCATCCTCCGTCCATTTTGACTGGCCAGGAGATGGTGCCGGTCAAGGCCGTAGCCGCGATGCCTTCGGTGGTCTGACGGCAGGTGGTGCGCAGATAGTCAATGGTACCGCGAGTCCAGGCATCAAGGCTGGCCTTGTCGGCCAGGATCATGCGCAGATTGTTGAGGTCTTGCCCGGTGATATCCAAGGACGGCTTGACCGGCAGCGGCTCAATCATGCTTGCCGAGACGGTGCCGGAGCCGACCGGAGTGGACAGGCCACCGCGCCGGACCACCGGAGCCGTGCCGACGATCTCCAACACATCGCTTATGCCCACTACAGCGAACGGATTCTGAGGGCGTCCGGGAAAGCAGTTGTCCATAACTGACGTCTTGAGTTTGGGCAGTCCCTTGAGGTGCAGGGCTACGGCCTGCGGAGAGAAAAGCCCTTTGAGCTGGGTAAACATTCGTGTTGCTCCTTAGACGGCGTAGATGCCGCAGCTTGCGAGTTTCTTGATATCGGCGGCGGTGGCCGAGTCGCCGTCCGCGCCGATCTTGAGCAGGGACGAGCGGACCGTGCCGTGCTCCAGGGTAAAGGCCGAGGTCTCGGAGGCGGTGTCGCAGGGCTCGTCGATGACGGCCACGGGCGTGCCGGTGTCGGCCTCGCCGGTGTACGGGACCAGTTCCGCGTTCTCGTCCTCTTTGACGATGAGGCCGATAGGATAAACACCGTTGTCAGCCTTGACCTCGCGGGAGCCGGTAATGGCCGGGTGATGGTCGGTGTGGGCGCGGTCGCCCCCGGCACTGATGGTGCCGATGTTTCCTTTGATGGGCATTGTTGTCTCCTTAGACGTACTGGGTGAGGTCTTCGGTTACGGCGTCGTCGTGGCCGGACGGGGCCTTGAATTCATGCAGCAGGCCGTTGCCCTTGCCTTCGGCCATGAAGCTCAAAAAATGGTCGGCCAGGGGTTTCTTGCCTTCGCCTTCGCTGAAGCTCATCTCCTCGCCACCGTCCAGGGCCTCGCAGAACGCGAGAACCTTTGTCTTGTCGGCAGGCAGCAGCTTGCCGTCTTCAATGAGCTTGTCCACCTTGGCAGCGTGATCGGCAGAACGCTGCGCCGCCTCTTTCTGCCGGGCTTCCTCGTCCTTGGCCTTGAGGTCTCCCTCGGCCTTTTCGCGAGCCGCTTTTTCCTTGGCGAGTTCCTCTTCCTGGGCTTCGAGTTTCGCCTTCATTTCCGCTTCCGTCATGCTGGGTTCCTCCGGTTTCGGATCGCCCGGCACATCCTCCGGGACCGATTCGTTGAAATTGATAAAAACGGTCATGCCGTCCGCTTCCTGAAATTCGACCTCCCCCAATTCCTTGACCGCCGGGGGGACTGCGCCGAGCAGGCCTAGGTGGCGGATTTTGAGGGCGGGCGTCAGGCTGAGGCTGACGTACTTGTAGGCCTTATTCTTCACGCCTTGCTTGGCTTTGTCCGAAAGGCGTGCGAACTGTGCCTGCAAAAATTCGCCGGATTTGCGGACCGCCATAAGCCAACCCTGTGCCGGGTCGCTGTCCTTGGGATGGCCGAAGACAATGGGCGGGTCCTCGGTGCGCTCCCCGAAATTGCTGACGATCTTTTCAAGATCGGCATCAGTCCATGTCCGCTTGCGGCCCGAACTGTCCGTGTGCGTGCCGGTTCTGAAGATGTTGATCCACTTGCTGCTCATTTGACATTCCTCCATCTTGGATTTAACAATCGGGTATATCGTGAACGCTGTCGGCGTCCGTATCAGTCCCGCCGGGGTCAGGGATCATAACTGTACGGAGCTGGCTCAAGGACCGGACTACTTGAGCAATTCACGATAGATCAGTATTCCCGCCCGTTCCTTTTCCGCCTGCTCATAGATGACCTTCTGGCTACGGTCCGCCCTCGGGGCGAACGCCGTTGCTCCCGTCCAGTTCCGCCCGAACAGCGAAAACGAGCTGAAGCCGCAGACCTCCTTGGACGAGGGCATGCGGAAAAGCCGGATCATGCGCAGGGTGAAATACATCTTGCCGGTCGCCGCATGGTCCACGGGCCGCCACCACACCTCGTATGGGTCTTTGATCGCCCTCGCCAACAGCCGCATGTACGGGCGCTTGTCCGTCCATGTTTTTTTCCACTCGCCGGTGGCCTTTTCGGTGAACAGCCACTTGCTGACCGTCACCGGGAAGCCGTGGATATTGACAACCTTGCTGGCGTTGATGTCGCTGATGCCGAACTCGCCGAGGAAGGCGCGGACGTAATCCTCAATCGCGAGACCGGTCTTGGGCAGCAGGTCGCTTTCCTTCACGACGTGGATATGTCTGGGGTCGATGTCCGAAATGGGCAGCTTGCAGGACTCGTCCGCGAAATCGCCCCGGCGGCACAGTGTGGGAAACGCCCGGTCCTTCACTCCGTCCAGCTCGGACGGGGACAGGCCGGTCAACCAATCCTTGCCGACGTTGGAGGCCCACCCCTTGTCCGGGATGGGCGTCACAAAGGACTCCATGCCCGTTTCCGGGTCCACCAAGCGCACGCGGTCCGGCATCTCGGTCTGCACCTTCAGGCCCCGCGCCTTAACCTGGCGCTCCGAGAGCGTGATCACCACGCACCGGCAGGCAAAGCCGTTGGGCGGATACCAAGTGTCCCAAAACGGGTGGTCGTGCGGGAAGACGAGGCCGTCCACCGCAAGGTGGGTTTGCCGCGTGCGCCGGTCGTGAACAGCCACGAGCTGCCAGTAGGGACGGGACTTGGAAACACGCGTCATTTGCTGGTAGCGGCCCGCCATGTACGCGGATTGCATGTTGGTGCGAAAGATGTTTTCGACGCGCCACGCCCGGTTGCCGGTCCAGCCCTGTTGCTCAATGATATCGCCGATGCGGCCCTTGAAGTCCCGCAGGGTTTCGCCATTCTCCAGGGCCTTGGCGATGGCCGTCTGCACGCTGCCGACCTGATCTATCTTGGCGAGGCCGGAAACGGCGAAGGCGCGGGAGCGGGCGGCGGCGTCCAGGACCTCGAACTCCTTGGCGGAGACCGGGGCCTTGCCGTGCCAGTATTTGACGGCTTCCGCCGGGGCGAGCGGCTCAACGGTCACGGGCATCGGCTTCCTCCTGACAATCCACACACAGTCTCACACCGGGGACGGCCCGGCGACGCGGGGCCGGGATCGGCTCGCCGCACTCCTCACAGAAAGGCCGTGACTCCCGCGCGGTAACGGCGCACCCGGCGTTTTGCAGGGCCATGCGCCGGTACGTCGCCTCCATATCCTGGGCCATGTCGCACTCGTCAGGCATTGCCTTCCTCCTGCGCCGCCATGGTCCCGAAGGCCTGGGCGTTGAGCATGATGCGGCCCGCCAGCTCGGCCAGCTCGTCTTGCTCGGCTTCTTGCCCCAGCAGCTCCGCCAGCATGATCTGCATGTCCTCGAACGTCTCGGCGCTCTGCACGATCTTCTCAATTTGGGTGACAAGCTTGGCGTTCGCCTTGACCGCCTGCGGCATGATCTCGGCCAGGGCGGTGTCGATGATGTCCTGGGCGTCCCGGGCGCTGGCGAATTCGATAAATGCGGAATGATCGGCTGGCGCCTCGGCTTCGGCTTGGTTGTCATCGACAAGGTCGAACTCGTCCTCGGCCATGCCGTAATGCCGTTCAAAATGGCTTTTCTTGAAGCGAACGCCCACGCTGTGCAGCTTTTTATCCAGATTGGCCTGGGCGTCGAAGTCCTCCGGCTCTTGGTAGCCGAAGACGGGAGCAATGACGCCTGCCGGTGCATTCACATTGCGGAAGGTAAGCGCAATCTCGTTCATGGCGCTGACAACAAGGAACTGGTCGGCATCGGCCATATCCCCCGAAACCGCATAGTGCGTATCGCTGGCTGCCCGGCTTCCCTGGCCGTCCATTTCACTGGTCAGCGTCTGGCCCATGAGGACCTTGGAAATGGATTTGTCCCAGCGCCGCAGATAGCCTTCATGCAGGTCGCCAGCCTTGCCGGACACGGCGGCGAGTTCCACCTTGGCCCCGTTCGGCAGCACGGCCACGGCATCCTGCACCATGGCGGCGAGGTCCCCGGCCATGGAGAGACGGCTGGCGCGGTCTGCGTTGTGAGGTGCGTAGGCCAGCACCCACGGCTGACCGAACTTTTCGCAAAAGCGGGTCAGGAATTCGATGCCCCCGCGCTTGAAGGCCACGGGCCAGAGACAGCGGGAAAGGAGCCGCAGGCCGTAGGGGTTCTCGAAGGTCGGGAAGTGCCGTACCAAGACGAATTTGCCCGCAGGCAACGGCGCGTCGTAGGTATGCGTTTCTCCGCAAAAGACGGCGCGGTTGTCGTCGTCAAAGCCGAACCACTTTCGGGGCTTGGCGACGATGTCGACCAGCTTGAGCCTGCCGCCGTGCGGCTCCCACATGAGTTCCAGAACGGTCATCCCGAAAAACGGCGCGTCCAGCATCGAGCTGAACACGTCGCGCAGGTTGATCGCCTCAAGGTCGGATACTAGCTCCTCACAAAGCCGGGCCGCGTCGGCGGAGACGTCCTTGCCCTTTGCCTGCCCCGGCGAGAAGTCGTAGTCCTGCTTGTTCAGCACGCGCAGCTTGCGGTTCTGCATCGCCATGCACACCTGATCGTCGGCGGTCAGGTCATCCAGAACATCGGCGTACTCGCCGCGCTTGCGCAAGACCGGGTCGGGGTCCGGCAGCTTGCCGAGAAACGTGCCTACGTCCGCTCCTGCGGCGAGCCGGGTAGCAAATTCGGTGGTCAGGTCGGCACGGCTTTCCCCCAAGTCGATGGGGTTGCCTTTGTGATCTAAAATCATCGGTATCCTCTCATGATTCCATTGGCGACGGGTGCGCCGCCGGTGCAGAAGTCCCACTCGGTAAAGGCCGCATCGAATTTACGGGCGGCATACATTGCCAGGACATAGGCAATGGCGGAGTCCCCGTGGCGTTTCCCCGTGCCCTTGCGGTCCTTGGTTCGGGCGTCACGCGGGATTTTGGGAACGCCCTTGACGACCGTCACGGCGCGAAGGTCGTCAAGGACGTTGTCGTTTTGGGGGATGATGGAGGTACGGTCTTCCAACGCGGCCTTGGCGGGCGGCCAGTTTTCCAGATTCCAGCTTTCGGAAAAGTGAATTTCCTCAATGATGTCCGGTCCGAATTCCTGCCGTGCACGCTCGGCGAGATAGGCACCGTTGCCGCCCTTATCCAGTGCGCCGCCGGAAAACATGGGCAGGCGGTGGACCGCGTAGAAAAGGGCCTGCTCCTGTTGGGAAAACGGACAATCGAACAGCTCCAGCAAAAACGGCGTGCGGTATGTCGCGCCCGGCGCATCCTGCAAGGGCCAGATATCGGACAGGTCGAGGGAGCGACCAAAGTCCTCGCCGAACCAGCTCCGTTGATTGGGCAAGTAGGCCATGACGGGCTTGAGGTTGCCCTCCAGCCAATCCCGCATTTCGCGGTGTCGCTGGTCATCACTCCAATCCACGAAATCGGGGGCGGGAGGTTCCCACCGGACAACGGGTATGGCCGGGTCCATGCAGGCCTCAATGACCGTGCGAACAAGGTAGGAACCGCCGGACTTCGAAGGGATGCAAAACAGTTCCTCGTCCGCGCCGTCGCCGTAGAATTTGATAATTTCATCACGCCACGCGGTTTCGGCCTCCTTGCTCCACTCCTTGCCGGTACGCTCGCAAACGCGCTTGTAAAGCCCCTCCGCAATGGCGCGGTCAAAGTCGCACCGGAGCATGGTGTAGGGCTTGCGGCCCGCCCGGCAGTCCTGAATAAGCTGGTTGAAGGCGTTGTCCTCGCCGTCGTGGGTGGAAATGATGAGGACCTTGCCGCCCCAGATGGTCAGGGCCAGCGCGGCCTTGAGAAGCTCGTCAAGGTCGTCGTGGAATGCGGCCTCGTCGAGAATGACAAGGCCCTGCATGCCGCGAAGCGACCGGGGGCGGGAAGGCAGCGCCGTGACGCGGCCATGGCGGAAGGTGACGCGAAAAGCCTGGATTTGGTTATCCGGGTCTCCGGCGTCCTGCCAGAGCGTTTCGCCTATGGCGGAGGCCCCGAGGTTCAGCGTTTTACCGGCTTCACCAACGTACTCGATAAACTCACGGGCCATGTCCAGATTGTAGCCCATGTAATAGACGTTCATGCCACCTTCTGACTTGGCCTTGGCCGCGTACTCGGCAGCCACCCAGCTTGCGCCCCACGAGTAGCCGGTGCGTCGTGATTTTTCGACGACGACCACGGACGAGAGCTTGAGAGCGGTCCGCAGTTCGTGCTGGTATTTGAGCAGACGAATTCCCATTGCCTACCTCATCGCATCCAGCATGGCTTCGATGTTGCGGCCTTGTACGCCTCGTCCGTCGTCCTGTTTCTTGCCCAAGGCTCCCTTGAGTTCAGCCACCAGCTCCATGGCCTTCTGCACGTCTTGAATGGCCTTGAAGTCCGTGCCTTCCGGGCTTTGAAGCAGCTTGTTGAGCTTGAGTTCAATTGCCTCTTCAAGCGCGGCCACGGCCTCTTCCTTGGTGCGGATCGGGCGCAGCTCGTGCTGCTTGGCCGCGCCCAGAAGCTCATGAGCGCGTGCCGCTTCGGCCTGCTTCATGGCGAGGCCTTCGAGCGCGGAAACCGCAAAACCGTCCTGGGCGTTCTGGCTCTTGATCAGCTTCTTCAGCATCACGGACCGGGCCAGGATGGTGTCGGCGGCGAGGTCGGCTTCGGCCTGGGCGAGCTTTTCCCGCTTGCCGCGCCAGTCGTAGGTGGCGGACCAGCGCTTGAGCGTGGACATGGCCACACCGGTTTCCTCCGCGACCTTTTCAAAGGTCAGACGGGCAACGCAGTACAACTCCTGCGCCTCCCACACGGCTTCGGGCGGGTATTCGCGGCCTGTTTTATCCACGCTATTCGCCTCCGGGAGAGGGACGCTTGACGCCGGGGACGGTGGCGTAGCCCTTGGCGACTTCCTCGCCCCGTTCGGTCAGGTGGGCCACACGGCATTCCCCGGTAAGGGTCACGCTCAGGAGGCCTTGTTCGTCCAGCCATGCGAGCTGGGTGCGGATCACGTCCCGCGACGGGCGAAAACCGTATTCCGGCACCATGTCGCGGATCATGCTGTCGTTCAGGGTGTAGTCGGGCTGTTCGGCCAGCAGGCGCAGGATGGTAATGCGCAGGTGCTCGGCCACGACGTTTCCGTAGCTCATGATTTTCCTCCGTTGAGCATGTAATCTTCGTGGCGTGTGACGATGCGTTCCAGGCGGGTCACGAGGCGGTCCACGCCCTCAATCTTCTCGACGGCAACGCGTAGGCTGCCGCCGAATTTTTCAATGGTCAGGGCGAGGTCGTGGATGGCTTCTTCCGTAGGGGCCGATTTCAGGCAGGCTTCGGCTGCGGACAGACGCTTTTCAAAGTCGGTGTGGTCCTTGGCATTGGCCTTTTGTTCCTCTTTTTGGCTTTTGCGCTGATCAAGAATCAGCTTGATCAGCAAGCCGACAATGGGGAGGAAAACGACCTGAAGAATGCGCAGGATGAGGTCGAGGGCATGAAGGTCCACGTCTCCCTACCTCCGCAGCAGCTTGAGCGCCTTATCCATGGCCGTTTCCGGCTGAATGCCCATCTCGCCCAGCTTCTCCTGGGTGCGCCGTCCGGTATAGGCGCGGTACATCATGAGGAACGTGCCGGAGACGGTGGGCAGCGCCCACTTGAGCACGTCGATGATGAACGCGGCTTCGTCCTTGCTGACGGACGAGGAGAAGGCGGAGACAAAGGCCACGGCCACGCACGAGAAGATGAGCAGGAAGGTGCCCTTGCCGTACCAGCGCAAAAGCTGGGGGCGGGTACGCCGCACGTATTCGTCGCTGGAGGCGATCTCCGCCTTGGCGAGCTTGCGGCCCCCTTCGACGTCCTTCAGGTCGAATTCGCGGAGCTTGACGGTGGTGGCGAGACCGGCCTCCTTGAGCGCGAGTTGCTGTTCACCGGTCAACGGCTGGGCTTCGGCTTCCTTCAGCCCGTCCGTGATCATAGACACACCTTCTTGAATCTTTTTGCCGGTTTCGCCGCCTATGGCACCGGCAAAGCTAGCCACGCCATCCACGGCGGTGACGATCTGGCCGATACCGGGGATAAACTTGAGAGCGCCGGTCAGGATGCTACCGAGTCCCATCGTTCCACCCCTTTCCGGCCTCGCCGGTAGCGTCGATGATTTCGAGGTCGAACCGAACGCCGGGACGCGGATTGCCGTCGCATACGGTGTTCATGAGTTCGGCCAGGGCGGCGCGAGAGCCGGACACGGCCTGTTGATTTTGCAAGACGGCGAAACGCTGGCCGGGGAGGATGCAGGCCTTGGAATCGGACCGGCGGCCTTGCTCTACGTCCCCGGCCCAGTTACCGGCGTGCATGCGGACGTGGGTGCGGTCCGGAACGTTCAGGACTTCGGGGCAAAGCCCGAAATGCGGGGATTCGTTGATTTCACACTCGTAGATGCCGGGCGGAATGCAGGACGCATTCAGCCGGTTGTCTTTCCACGGCGGCTCTGCGCTGACGCGATCCGTACCGCCGGGCAGGAACATCCTGCCGAACGTGCCGTCGAGTCCTTGATCGACTCGAACGATGGTGACGCTTTTCTTGTGCATGGTATCTCCCTGTTGGGCCGGGCTGGCGTGGCCCCGCCGTTATGTTTGGCGAAAACAGGGAGATAATATCGGGCAGGCGTATCCGGTGCAGGAATCCACGCGCACAGTGCAAACAAAAAGGCACCCGTTTTCGGGTGCCTTTGCAGAGGAGGGGGTAAAAAGATAAAATTTATCGAAGGGCCTTCTCAATTTCTTTGCGCATCGTTTGAGTATATTGAGTCTCGTGCCCTTCTGTCCGAATGTAGGTTCTGCCTAGAATCGACAGGTTGGCAAACATCAGGCCTGTTTTAAGTTCAATTTGAGAAGGGTACTGCTTGTCATAAGACTGAACCCTTTTGAGCCAGTCGTAATATTTCCCACCTTGCCCAAATCCATATCGCCAAAAATTATGGTCGTCTTTGAATGCAAGCAATGCATTATATTCTTTTGTAAAATCTTTTTTTAGTGACTTTACAATGATAGCAGGAGAAGGAGTACTCCCTTCTACTGCAAAAAAGATATCTTGTTCAACTGTCTTTCCGAAATCTCCTTTCTCCACAAGCACGCCTGTCAAATGCTCCCCCTGAGGACCAATGACGGCTTGAACCGTTTTAGGTTGGGCGCTTGGGACAGGAACCAGAACTTCTGCAATGTAATTCCCATTGGGGAGCGGCCCTACGGGAACAAACGAGGCTGATCCGTTTTTGATAATTCCACTGGCTTGTCCCATAAATCCGGCAGGGACATCCCGGTCGCTAACTGTTAGCAATAGGTACGTGTCGTTGGGTAAATTGGTAGTAACCGATACATTCACACGAAAATCTGGACGTAACTTATAGTTAACGGACAATTTTACAGGCTCAATCATAGATTTGCTTTCATTCTTATTTACCGTTTCTTTTTCTGCCTGCTTGCCCTCCTTTTTAAGCTGCGCGATGTACACATCGGCGTCGTCTTTGGGCGCGACGGCGGGCAGTGCAAAAACGCCAAACACGAGCAGCGCGGCATACAGGCTGAACGCCTTGGTCCTAGTGCGTTTTTCCGGAGCCAGGAACGGCAGCGCCAGCCCCGGCTTGATCAGGCCGAGGACTATCCCGACAAGGGCAATGAGCAACAGCAGGGACAAGAGAACAGTCATGAAAACCTCCTTACAAATCAATGCGATTCATTTCGTCTTTAACGCTTTCTACGGTAACTCGAAAGGGTTTGTCTATATGGGTGATAAGTTTGCCTTCCGAGGCCATGGCGTACACCTTGCGGGGGCTGACGCTGAGGCAGTAGGCGGCTTCATCGGCACGGAGAAAGGACTTTGACGCGAGCATTTCCGCCGGGGTTATGGAGAACGGGCCGTTTGCCTGGATTGCCGAAGCCTCGGGCAGCATGAGCTGAAAGCCCTGCGGGGTTCGGGGTGTGCACCGCTCGCGGCATCCGAAACAATAGAGGATCGGCCACTTGCAGACCCAGTACGCTTTTTTCGGGTCTCTACATCCCAGCTCCTCATATACGAACGGCATAATTTCGCCCTGGTATGGTCGGAAGCCCTTGCCGAACAAGTCCGCAAACTCCTTTAAATGCTGTGACGTCATATCCACCTCCGTGACAGTCAACTTGAGATGAGATTCAAAACCGCTTTTGCCTGGGCGATGAACAGGTCGTCACACCTGTTGCATTCGCCGGTGACGCTGCACCGGGCACAGGCCGTGGCCTTGATCGTCGCCATTATGCGCTTTTCGCGGCTCGTACCGTTTATAGCGTCCTGTATGCGCTGCATTTGCAGCTCCGCGTCGCCGCCGTAGCTCCCCGAGAGCACTTGATATACCGTTGTGCGGGATAGGGCCGGATGCAGGCGGCAGAACCTGTGCACCGACCCGAAACGCGCCTCAATTTCACTGCGCAGGCTGTGCATCGTCGGGGTCTATCCCTTTCCTGTGGCACCGCCCGATCAAGTCCTTGGCCAACACCTGCAAGTCGCTCTGGTCATTGAGCCAGAGAAATTTTTCCACGCGGAACTGGGTCTTGCAGCGAATGTCGAGGCCGGACATTTTCCATTCCAGCGCCCGCCACATGGCCGCGATCCGCCGCTTCTGTTCGGCGTAGGGAGTGCCATCCGGGATTTCATAAAAGTCCTGCCGGGGCTGCCGGAAGCGGCTCCCCTTGTGCGGGAATTCAGCCCCCTTCTTCTCCAGAAAATTAACGAAGTCGGTCAGCTCACGAATCGTCAATTTGCCAGCGGAGTCCTTGCCGTACAGCTCATTCAGCTTGTCCCGGTACAGGTCGTCGTCCATGTTCGGCATCTGCTTTTTCGCTATGTGAATTTTCGCGAGCAGTGCGTTTCTCCAACTGCTGTTTTTTTGCATGATAGCTCCCATCATTGCAGTGACACGGCGGGTCCAAGAGCCAGGACGCCCCGCAGATTTTGCATCGGTAGTGATCACTCATGTTGCTAATAGATATTGCCGATTAACGCGTAGATATTGCTGCGCATCTGTTTGTTCCCTATTAGTTGACGGAATAGGTGGGATCGAATGATTCCACCAGCTTTTCACAATAGTCGTGTGCCTCGCTAATCAAATGCGAGCCACACTTGGGGCAGAGGTCGCCGTCTTCTCCGGCCGATTCATCGGGATCGAACCAATGACCGCATTCGGCGCAACGCCAGTTGTCCATGTTGCGTTCGTAAAGAGCCTCGACAAGTTCATCTGTTTTGTCGGAAGCAAGGCCATGTTTATGGGAGTTATAACCGTCAAGCCAAGCGTCTGCTTCGCCCAAGTCGAATGCGATACGGACCACATTCCCGTCAGCGTCAACGATGTGGAATCTTGTTTCCTTGACGGCGAGGGTGAATCCGCTTTCTTGGGCCTTTTCAGTCAGTTCGTTCCACCAGTAGATGGCTTCGCCGGTAATTTCATTCTTTTGCATTGGTGTACCTCTTGCGGATTAGTAGCGATTGACGTGAAAATGAAACTGCGGGTCCATCCAGGTATCTACTTCCTCGTTAACTTCGGGGTAGTCGCTGGGGTTCGGACCATCAGGAAGGGTGGCAATTACCCAGCCCTTTAAATTGAAATGCCAGCGCACCATGTAGGGTAAAACTTCCCCCTTCTGATTATAGGCAACGAGTGGAACAGAATAGGTTTCGCCGTAATAATCCGACTTATCTTTGTTTGGGGTACTCCACAGAATTTTCATCATATCTCCTTCGTATCGTGGTTCTGCTGATGATTAGACCAACGCCCCTTGGCGTTCTGCGAACCGGGGCGGTTTATTCGGGTCAAAAAAACCAAGTGCACCAGCGCATGGCCGTACCTTGTCCAAGGGGAGTGCGGAAACAAGACGCCAATGCCGGATGCCGGGCGTCTGATTGGCCCAAGGGGAAATACTACCTTCGGTACACCCCAAAAGGACTACGCTGCCGACAATGGCACCAAGCTCAAAGGCTTGGGGCCAGCGCCTTGCAAGCCGCCAGTATGTTTCGGGGGCTATGCCTTTGGCCGTTGCCAGATCGGCGGCAGCTTGGTTGAGCGGCTGCCGGGCGTGGCTCAGGGCATTGGCATCAATCTCCTTTCCGGCATGGATCAGGACGCGCCAGCCGATCCGGCGCTGTGGAATCTTCCATGTTCTGTTTTCAATATCCTTGAGGCCGAGGACGACGAGCGCCGCCCAAGGCTGACGGATTGATATAGCGATTCGCGGTATGGGCATTATTAATTTTCCTCCATATCTTCCTGGTCAATGGTGCATTCCGCTAGGGATTCTGTCCGAGGTTTGACCATTTTCAACGGCACCGTCCGTCGGGAATAGCCCAATCCGACAAGCCACTCGCCGTCGCGTTGAAAAGGGGTGGTAGAGACGATTTCAGCCTTGGGCAGATTGCCGCGTTCGAAAACCCAGACTTTTGCGCCCTGCGGCATATAGAGGTTGAGTGTAACCGTCCCGTTTGGGGTGTCGCCCAAGGGAACACCACATGCCTTGGCGATCATTTCGGCCAGGATGCGCCCCAGCTCTGACGCGGACAGAAAGCTTCGGCGCTCGTTAGGACGGCTGTAAAATGAATTGCCGATTTGCAGACGAAAATTATTCTTACTTCCCCCATAGTTGCGCCATGTTTCCCGATGGTCACCAGGAAAAACGCAAAGCAAAGGCCATGCTTTTATACCCTTGGTGGCCGGGATTCGGAGCGGAGCTTTCAGGCTGGGCATGGTAGTCTTCCTTCCAAAAAAATTATTTGAGATTAAGAGGTCCCGAACCATTCAAAGGGGAGGAAATAGGGATGAAACGACCGTCCAGCATCCCATTCATAAAGTCATTTTCCCGCATTTTTGGTCCTTTGAATTTTCTGGTTTTCAGATTGTCCGGCATAGCGGCCTCAATGGCGCTTGCCTTCAATGGGACAAGCGAGGATTCAGTAATGGGGGTATCGGCCTTCTGGCGTTCGAGGCGTTGGCTGATGGTGAAAACCAGACCTTTTAAGTAGGAGGAACGGGCAATACTCTTTGATCGGTTTGACCGCAGTCTGCGTTGTTTTTCTCTCAAGTAGGTGGACCCCATGCGCAACAAAGTTTTGTAGAGGTACTGATACGTCCAGGCGCATACCTCTTGGTCCGCGCCAACGCCGACAAAAATCGTGTAGCCACTCGACGAATGGAAGTAGTCACAATCAAAAGCGTGAGCCGTGGCCTGGGCTAAGTTGAAGGCCCATTGTTCGAGCCTTTGCCGGGTCTTTGTCTTCGCCTTTTCTGCCGTTTGAGCCTGATGATTTTGTCCTGGGATGTCCGACATTTCCAGATTGTACTTGGACAAGAGGGCCTGTACTTTTGCGGCGGCTGCCGCTGCTTCATGCTCATTGTCGGAAGTGGACAAGCTCAGTAATTTCTGAATTCGTGTGATGATATCTTTGTGGTTCATCGTCTTTCCCTTTGGCTGCTCGTCAGGCAGGGGCCACCACGCCCCCACGACCGCCCCTCATGCGGGGCGGTTTCGCACTATGCAACGGCGTCCTTCAGGACGTTGCCGGGCTTGAACTTGACCACCGTCTTGGCCGGGATCGTGACCTCGGCTCCGGTGCGCGGGTTCCGGCCAGGACGGGCCTTGCGCTCTTCCGCCACAAAGGTGCCGAAGCCCCGAAGCGTGACCTTGTTGCCGCTGGCAAGATCGGCCTGGATGTTTTCCAAAAAGGATTCAAGGACCCGCTCGGTATGGGCTTTGGACAGGTCGGTTTCCTGGGCCACCTTTTCAATGAGTTCGCTCTTGGTCATGGATGTTTCTCCTATGTTTGATAGTGGTTATACGGCCATGCCGTTATTCTGCTTCCATTCCTTCACGGCATCGTCCGCAGACCTCGTGCAGGCGCGATAGAGCCACTTGCAAAAGGTCCGCAGCATGACGGAGTGTTTCTCGACGTAGGTGATGGAAATGATGGAGAAGGGGACGTACTCTGGGTGAGTCTCGGTAAGGTAAATTCCAATCAACTGTTCAGTGGCGGTGTTCATGGTGTTGCGGATCACCAGTTGATGCCTTACGAACTCGTCCTCGTAATGCCGCCACACCACGACATCGTAGGTGTACCGCATGCAGCCGCAGCTATCGCTGATCATTTCGTGAAAGCCTTTCCAAAAGTAGGAGAAGCCACCAGCGAAAGCCATGAGGAGAATAATGAGGTAGACCGTCTTCATTCCTCCCCCTATGCCGTGGCCGCGTTGAGCGACAATTGCTTGTAGTCGCCGTTTTTCTGCCGTTCATAGATGCGTACATACTCCTTGCTGTCGATAACTCGGATGCTGTCCTTGATGGCCGTCATGGCCGTGCGCCAGCGGTCGTCGTCGATTTCCAGGCGGAGCAGGTCGAGGACGCGGTAAACGCTGATTTTGCCGTCCGCGTCGGCCTGAAAGGCCTTTTCAATGATGGTGCGCAGGTTCGGGTTGGCGTCGTGCGTCCATTCATCCATGCACTCGTTGATGAGCTGCTCGGCAGCGGCCAGCTCCTCGCCGAATTTGATCCGATCCTGAATGTTGAGCGTGACCTTGATGGAGCCATCATAGGAGGTCATAATGCGGTTGCCCTTCTTTCCCCGCAGCTTGACGCCGTACTTTTCGGCCACAATGGCGAAATGGGTACGTACATTGTCGGTAGCGGTCTGTTTGAAGTTGACGATGTCGGAGTTAATCCGCTTCGCGTCGGCGTACATTTCCCGCACGAGGGCGTCCGCGAGTTTGTCGGATTCCCGGACGTTTTCGGGGGCCACGAGGTTGCCCTTCGCGTCTTTCCAAAAGCCGTTTTCAGTCTTGTTTTCCATCTGTTCCCCCTACCTAAGGGCAGTGTGTTCCAGGCCGTTGACGCGCATGGCCCCGTCGGCCACGGCGGAAGCGATGTTGTTCGCTTCAACGCGGTCCTCGCCGGTAAGCTTGTCAGCTAGGATGCGCATACGGGCCGCGCAGTTCATGATGTCGCCGCTGATCGCGCCGTTGGGGTTCCAGCCGTTGTCGTTGTTGGTTCTCGCTGTCTCGCTCATTTGGAGCCTCCTTTCTCTGCTTGGGTGTCAAAACGATTAAGGATAGCCCTGCATTCCTTGATCACGGTCTTACGGGCCGCGTCGGCGTACAGGTCTTTCTCAAAAAACACTCGGGCAAGCCGGGACATGGCAGCCCGTTCGTTTGCAAAGGGATCGCGCACAGCGACAGGAGGGTACGGCGTTTCGCGCTGATCCCGGCCAGAAGGCGTCGTGCTGTAGAGAAGGTTCATCCCGTTTTTACCGTTGCGGCGGACTAAACCAATGGAAAGCAGGTGCTTGAGGTACTTGCTGACCGAAGAGGTATCTACATGCGACACGGCTGCAATCTCGGCGATGCCAAAAGAACCTGCGGAGGAGCGGATGCCACGCCACATGCGGACATAGCCCTCTCCGCGCCGCTGGGGTGCCTTGGGATTGTATGTGTAGTGCCCCGGCTTGAGGCGGCTCAGTTCGTTCTGCCGGGTCATGCCGTCGAGCTGGCGGCGTACACGGGCCTTTTCCGGCTCTGTTTCCAACCCCAGCGCCTGGAAGACGAGGGCGTTGTTAATCTCTTTCTTGCCGCCTTCGCTCAGTCCAATGACAACGCCGCGCAATTTGTCCATGTCGGGTGACAACATGTCTACGCCCTCCCGATACGCAGAGCCTCAATGGCTTTTGCGTCGATGGTGTTGGTGGCTTGGGCCTTGGCGTAGTCTTCGAGGTGCAGAATATAGCCATACACCACACGGAAGCTGCCCTTCGCCAGTGCCGCCAGCTTGTGGCAGGCCTCCGGCGTCACCTCCAGGGCGGCAGCCTGGGCGGCGAAAAGCATTACATCGTCGGGCGTGATGGGGTCGAAGTTCACCACGTCCACCACACGAGAGTGGACGCGCTTGCGGGCGTGGAGCCTCGGGTAAAAGCCTTCCTCACCGATCAGGATCACGGGGCAGCCCGTCATGTCGTGGACATCCCGCAAGTCTTCGATCCGGGGCATCAGGAGCCGGTCGGCCTCGTCCACGATTATGGGCTGCGGTGTTTTGGCCAAGGAATCCATGATGCGGGTGCGGCATCGGTTGGTATTGTTGGGCCGTTCGCCGCAAATTTTGTAGGTCAGGGCCTGCAAAAAGCTAAACTGGCTCCAACCCTCCATCACGCGGAGAAAGATGCCGCCGTTCATGGCGTGCCACTCTTTTGCCGCCATGGTCTTGCCGCGTCCGGCTTCGCCCTGGACAACGCCGATGCCGGGACGCCCTTGTTCCGTGTCGCTCAGGGCGCTTAGGGACTTGCGCAGCTTCGCCACGTTGCCTGTTTCGATAAAGATGTCTCGCCGCATGGTTTACCTCGCTATGGTCTGTTGCTGGTAGAATTTCCTCAGTTGCTCAAACCGTGCGCCCGTGGCTGTCTCGTATTCCTTGGAGGCCTCGTAGGCGGTCATGAAAGATTGATATTCCTCGGGGATGGCATGGCCCTGCTTGACGGCCTGCTCAAAGCACCACTCATACTTTTCCAGTTCCGAGGCGAAAAATTCAGGGATTTCCAAAGTGGGCGTGGCAAGTTGCCGGACCTTGGCCTGGAGTGCTTCCAGGCGCTCTTTTTCCGCGTCGTCCATGGCGGGTTCGACCTGGACGGTCTTGGGCTTGGGGACGGCTTTGAGGGGCACGCTTTCCTGCTGCTGCATCCAGGGGAGAGACTTGAGCCCGCTTTCACCGATCTCGGCGTCAAAGGCTTTGACCACCTTCATGGTGGCGGACTTGAGCTGGCGCTGGCGCTTGTTGGCTTCCTGCACCTTGATGAGGTCCAGCTCATCGCCGAACATGCGGGCGAGCGGATTCAGGGCTTCCATGGGCCGCGCCGTGCCGATCCGTTCCCCTTCGAGGGTATGCAGGTACACTTCGGACATGTCGGACCACCGGTACATCGCCATAAGCGGCTTGTTCAGGCCGTACAGCGCGTCAGACTCGAACCGGACGTTGCCGATTACAAACCCGCATCGCTTCGGGTGGATGCGCTGCCTAAAGAGGAAATGACGGTCCAGTTCGGTCAGGTCTACCCCGTCACCCAAGCCCGCTTGCAGCACATCCAAGGGGCGCTGCCCGCCAAGCTCGTCATGCGCCTGTTGGCCGTACCACCAAACGTACAGTCGGAAGATTTCAGAGGCTTCGCGCAGGGTGGGCACCCATTCGTTATGGGCCGCATCGTGGTATTTCTCGTTTCGCTTCATCCAGGCGGGCTTGTTGTCTATGCAGTTGCCTACATAGCTCGGCAAAAGGCGTTCGCACTGAGAGTCAAAGGTGCGGAAAAAGCGTTCAACGATTTTGGTCCGGGCTTCATACGGGCGGCTGTACTGCACTGCGATGCCAAGCCGCGCATAGAGACCGTTGAACTCCTCAAAATCAGCGTCAACGTGGCTGAAATATTTGGCGCGGAAGGCCTTGCCGTTGTCGATGTAAACGCATCGCGGGTACTGGGCGAGAGAGCCTATTGCCATATGCAGCGCGGAGCTGATGGCGATGGTGTTTTCAGAGGGCATGATCTCCCAGCCGACCGGCATACGGGAGCGCCAGTCGTACCAGCAAATCAGGGTCGGACGGAAAGGCTTGCCCGTCGTCGGGTGAATGCACTGAAAGTTGAGAACCTTGCCGTCACAAAAGAGGACGTCACCAACGGACAAGAGCTTGTCGTTACGGGCGATGTACGGCCCGACAGAGTCTTTGAGGGCTTTCTCTCCTTCGCGCTTGAGGACAACCAAATCATGATGGTCTTCATCAAAACGTCTGGCGAATCGAACCACGGAGCGGTAGCTCGGCACACGCTGGCCGGTCCGCTTGTAGATGCCTTCCATCGTCTCAAAGGCTAGGGCAATGCTCGGCCTGTTAGGCGTCAGCCAGCAGCCCAGAAACACCTTCTCGAACTCTAAGCCGAGTTGTCCGAGGCCCTTCTTGCCGCCCTTTGACCACTTGCCGCGTCGGTCGCACAACACGCGGTAATCCTCGGCGTTGTCGCGCAGTTTTTTGTCCCAGCGGTAGAGCGTCTTGTCCGATACGTCGCCAAGGATTTCATGCTCCTTGGTGAGCATTTGCCCGGCGTTGATTCCCAGGAGGAAGGCCTCGGTCGCTCGTCCCTTGGTGGACTTGCTCTTTCCGACGAATTGCCGCCATTCGCTGACCAGCCGAAAACGGGCCATGCCTACTTGGTGCGCCCAGTCAGGAATCACGACATTGTCCGCTGGCAAAGCCGGAGTAGAAGATTGTGCCTCATGCAGAGTGATTTCGGCGCGAATGCCTTCGGGGAGACTGGATACAATCCACTCCTTGCCGCCGCCACGTCCTTGGCGGGTCCTGGACTTCCAAGACTCACGCTTGGATCGACGCGAGATAGTGCTCACGTCAATTTGCAGCAACTGTGCAAGCTCTTTCGTGGTGTATGCATCTTTCATTTTAGCTACCTTGTCGGTGATCGCGCGCCTTGCTAGGCTTCCTTTTTTTCCTTCATGTCGTTCGGCAGACTTAGATGCTCTTCGGGGCACCCCAGTTCCCGTAAATAACCAAGCACATCCCGATTGTTGACGGACCCGCGAATCGTTCTGTTAACGATTGCCGGATTCTTATCTAGTTCCCTAGCTACGTCCGCCTGGGTCTTTCCCAGGCCGTCAAGAAATTCCCTGATTAGCCAGGGCCGCCGATTGCGGCCAGCGCCCATTGCAGCGCATCGATTCATAGTTCCATCTCCAACTGTTTCTTGCGTTTCCGGGCATCACGCTCTGCAATCAGTGCCTCGGCATAATCGCGCAGTTTTTTGTCCTCGGGGGTCATGACCCCACATCCATGCAGACCGAGCATGGCAGCCAGAGGAGCAACATTCTTCACGGCCATGCAAAATACGTTGACCGCTACCAAAGACGGCTGGTGGTCCCTATTTGATGGGTTCAGCCATTTTTCAATGGTCGCGGTCTTGATGTTCTTGGCGTTTCCACGGGTCAGGCCGACGCCCGACTTGGCGGCAATCTCGTTCATACGGTCGGCGATTTCATCACGAGACAACCCGCACCTAGCGGCGCTTTGGTTCATGGCGCTTTTGACCTTGACCATGAGCATGGTCAGCTCGGCGCTGGGATCGTCAAAAAGGGATAACTGCCGCATGTGTCGCTCTTGTCCGTTCGTGTTCAAGTTTCTGTCCGATACGGATGCGGGGCCGGATGTTGACCCCCTGCAAGCAGTCAATTACAGTGTTAGTGTTAAGTGATGCTGTTATTGACTGCCCACGACTATGTTTTGCACTAAAATTTTACGGTTCGTCAACAAATTTTGACGCAAAAGTTTATTTTTTTGCGATTTGTATTTTATACAATAAATACAAACTATTAGATTGGGCTTAACGCGCAATAGTTTGTGCAAGACTTAAAATATGGAACTTTTGCAGCATGTCTAACTTTGCAAATCGTATAAAATTAGTGAGAGGGAGCTTGTCTCAATCTGATTTTGCGAATCAAATTGAGGTTAACCCCAATACGTTACGAGCGTACGAAAAAGGGCGGAGCTGTCCCCCAGCTGATGTTCTTAGTAGGGTTTGCTCTTTATTTGGAATTTCAACAGCTTGGCTGCTGCTAGGTGATGGACCAATGAAACTCGGAGAGGCGTCAAATCACACGCAGGAGACGAACGCAACCGCACCGCTAGGCCCTTGCACGGGAATAGAGACAGAATTAAGCAGAGAGCGTGAAGCAAACCGAGACCTAGTTGTAGAGAATCGAAAGTTATGGAAGGAAAACGGTGAACTAAAGGTCAAAATCGGCGAACTGAACGTCAAAAACGTCAGACTTGAAGGCGAACTGGATACAGCCCGGAACATGGCGAAGGAATATTATGAACGACTCCAGGCCAGAGCCGCGCCGGAAGATTCAACGCCACCTGAGGCCACCAAAGATGTAGCTTAAGACGGAAGGGACGCCTGATTCGGCTATTCGATTAAAAATTACAATATGATACAGATTGCCACCGACCCACAATGTTTGCAATCTATATGTTGTCGAAAGGTAAGCTATGAAAAAAGAGAAAGGGTTAACACTTTGGTGCTAACCCTTTCTCATTTTGTCTGTCCGAAAATTTGAAAATCCGATTTTTCTTCTCAACTCAGTGAATCCCGTGCAATCCCACCGCAAAAAGCTCACCAGCCCACGCCAGTCCTACAAAAGTCCCACAATAGTCTCACGTTTCCCCGGCACTCCCTTGCTTCTCACCTTGTCTGTCCCCCTATAGTGCCGTCCGTGCCGGTCATGGCGTAGCGGGCGGCCAGACGGTCCTGCGGGCCGTCTTCCAGCACGCCTTCAAGGTGGGCTGTACCGGTCCGTCATGCGCAGGGTCTTGTGCCCGATCATGACGTTGGTCTCCTTGAGCGTGCAGCCTGCTTTCAGCATGTTCGTGCAATAGGTGTGGCGGTGATCGTGGAAGTGCAGGTCGTCGAAGTCGTGGTCTTTGCACAGCCCTTCCCACGCGGCCTTGATGGACCTGAACGGGGTGCCGTCCATGTTGCCGATCACGAAATCGCCCTTGGTCGCCACGCCCCGTTTTTCTCGGTGTCGGGTCACATGCTCCAAACGAGCTTCGAGTGCTTTGCGGGTGCGGGGCATAATCCGGTGGGTTCGGGTCACCCCATTTTTGGTGCGGTGGAACGTGATGTGGTTTTCCGCAAGGTCGACATTGGCCCACTTGAGGCTGAGGACTTCCTGGGTGCTGCACCCGTGCTCGACCGCCAGCAGGATCGCCAGGGGCAAGTAGTGCTTCGCCCTGCGCTGATGAGCCGCTGCCAGCAGCTTCTCGATTTCGAGGGGCTTCTGGGCCTTCTTGCGCTCACTGGCCTTCTCCGACAAGTATGGGATGTCCCGCGCAATGTCTTTTTCGATCAAACCCTGCTTCGCGGCCTGTGCGAACACTTGCTTGATGACAAACAATCGGCGGTTCGCCAACACGTTGCAGTTCTTGCCTTTTTCGCCCTTGGCCACAAGCTTCGCCTTGGTCTGTTCGGCGATGCCGATGCGGTAATCTCGAATGGTCTCCTCCTTGAGGTCATGGAGCAGGGTGTGCTTCCATCCCTTCAGGACCGGGGCCAGCAGGTAGCCGTACCCGGCATGGCTCGCCTGGGATATCTTTCCTTCCCCGAGCTTTCGGTCCCATTCGTCCCGACACAGCAGGGCAGCTTGCCCAAAAGTGGGCAGGGACTGCTGCTTCGGTTGCCGAGTTTCCTTGGTCGGCAATCTGCCACTGTCGAGCAGGGTGCGAAGCCGGTTGGCTTCTTCCTGGGCCAGGTCTTTCCGTCTTAGCGTCTTGTGGTATTCCTTCCTGCCCGTTTCCGGGTTGTTGAAGTGAATGACGTACGCTTTTCCCTTTTTCAGCGAACGGGTCGCGATGGTGACAGTAGCCATAAGCTATTCTCCCTTCGGACTGTTCGCCGCCAAGCTTCTTCGATTTTCAAGGAACGACAGCAGGTCTGTTTCCAGAACCAGCTTTCGTGATCCTATCGCGAGATGGGCCAAGGCGCCAGTCCCGATAAGGCGCGATACGGTCGCACGGTGGACCCGCAAAAGGCAGGCGACTTCCTTGATGGTCAAAAGCTTCGGTGCATCGGTCATTTTGTGGTTCTCATAGGAACGGAACGTAAAGCCTCCTACCGCCGTAGCGTACCCGTTTCCAACTTCCCCTTCGGTTGAGGTTGCTCATCAATACTCGGCCAACAGGCCAGTTTGACACCGCCAGAGGAGTGAAAGTCAAATGTCGGAAAGGGGGTCTGAGAAAAAAACTGAAAAAAAATGAAACCCCGCCGGAAATGGCGGGGCTTCTTCTAACGGGAACTGCCAAGATAGGCGTTCGATACGTCCCGACGGCCAGGCGAATGCCCCGCCGCCACTTCGATGTTGTCGCGTGCTTCGTTGTCGAGCTGTGGCCAGTCATCCCCGGCCGTTGCCTGGGCGGCTTCGTGGAATGCCTGAACGCTATCGTATTGGTTCGGCGGTTCAAAGCCCGTATGGTCCACATACATCTGTCGAAATCGTTCGTGACGGAGGCCGTGCAGGGTGCCCCCGGCGTCCTTGCCCGTCAGGCCGTGCTTTCTGGCTGCATAATCCAGCCGATGCAGCCATTCGTCGCCCATGCCTTCGGGCATGAGATTGTTGATGCCCTTTCGGTCGGAAGGGGACACGTATTCTTCGGCCCGCTTAAGGGCCGCTTCCTGTTGCTGGGACAAGTCGTGCAGGATTCGGGGCCTGCCGCCCTTGGTCCCGTACTGAACGAGAAGGCTATGGTTTTCCCGGTCCCAGTCGTTAGGCAAGTCCAGCTTGGCTGATTCTTCCCGGCGCAATCCCACGTTGTACATTAGCTCGATTTGTGCCGCCGCCCGACCCGCCTGCGGATACGACGTGTCGTTCCGCATGCGGGTCAGGGTGTCTTGGATGACTTCCGGGCTCACTGCACGGGATGTCGCATTGGCGATGGACCCGCGTCTGACCCCGAAGATCGCGTTGTTCTTGCTGATGTGGTTATTTCCGTATGCACGGCAGATGTGGCGTGCGGCGCTGAAGACTTCGGCAATCCTGCCGTCACCCACGCCGTCCGCGCGCATGGCATCCGCCACCCGCTGGAAATGTTTGTTTGTCACCTTGGTCCACTTTTGGGCTCCCATGTTCGCCTGGCGCAAGACCTTGACGAAGTGGTGGGCCGTCTGGCGAATCCGGTGTTGTTTCGATTTCGGGACGGACAAGGTTGCCCGGTTGATCCCATACTTGAGGCTGCCGGATTTTCCCATTGGGATTCTCCTTCCGTTAAAGGTTCGGGGCAGCGCCCCGGGGCCAAGCAGATCGGACTTTTCCCGTTATCCGGGAAAGACCTGCCTGTGGCGGTAAACCCGCCACGCATCACCAGCTAAGGGAAGAATGAATGCCCGTTTCCCATTGGAAGAAGATTCCGAAAGACCCAGTCAATAAGGGGTGCTGTCCCGCAAGCGCGTACGTCTTGCGGATTGGATGGCAGCCGTAGGGGAAGTGCGGCAATGACAAGCGTAGATACTTGCCATTCCACCATCGGCGGGTGCTGCGTTACAGCCTGCGTGTTTGGATTTGGAAATGGCCGTTTGTTTGGAAAACGGCGCGTGGATCGTTGAAGCACAAGGCTTCTTCATGCGTCATCAGTTCGGACTTCGTCACGAACTTATGACGCGCAGTACAAGCGTTTTACCTCCTTCTGGTTACAGAATTATCCGGTGGATATGCCTAACCATATGACGCCGTGAAACATTCGCGCAAGCTCCGGCGGCACGATATCTTCCTACCCCCCGCCGTTTTTTCGCGAGCGTGACGCAAGCAGCCGCCGGGGCAAGGCCAAGCCCTTCGGGCGTCCGTCTTCGCCGGACGGCCTTGCCCCGGCAACTTTGCTTGCGTCGTGATCCACGCAGGCGACGGCGAGAGGGATGGCGGGTTCGACTCCGGCTCAAGGGATTTTGAACCATTGAATCTGCACTGTGTGGTGAGAAGCTTCATTCAATGAGGTTTAATCAGACTCCACGGGACAACAAAATAATATATCGGTGGTTAGGTGTATCATGGTATTGATAAGATCGATCGTTGAAAAGCCGGACGGCTCTCTAGAGAAGGAGTTCCGTTGGCTTGGCCCGCCAGGCGTTAGGGAGCCCGATCAGCGATCCAATACAGTGGGAGCTACTCCTCTGGCTACAGGGCTGCATTCGGCGGTTTTTCCGGGGTGTTCCCGTTCATGAAAGACTCTGCCGCCCGGGGGCTTGCCTTTGAAATCGGCACCAGCACTTCGGCCCAGTGCTCCTTTCGATCATCCGTCAGGGGAATGCAGCCGTCCCGCTGCGGGGTGCGGTCCAGGGTCACGCTCAATTCTCCATCTTCTTCGGAGACCTGTACGACCTGGATGTGAAATACCGTTTCCCGATAGCGATAATGTATGGTGAAACCTTCCCATTCGGACGGCAGACAGGGTGAAAAATGCAGTCGGTCCACCTCAAGTCTGAGGCCCAGAAGCGATTCCAACATAAAACGATACATCCAGGCTGCAGAGCCGGTGTACCAAGTCCAACCGCCCCGGCCTGCATGGGGGGATACCGCGTAGACATCCGCCGCCATGACGTAGGGTTCAACCTTGTAAGTTGAAACTTGCTCGGCCGTGAGTCCATGGTTTATGGGATTGATGATGCCGAAAAGTTCCCAGGCACGACGAGTGTCGTCGAGCCGAGCAAAGGCCATGGCCGCCCAGACCGCTGCGTGCGTGTACTGGCCGCCATTTTCCCGCAACCCCGGAGCATAGCCTTTGATGTACCCGGGATTGAGCGGGGAGGTGTCGAAAGGAGGATACAGCAACTGCACCAGTCCTTGCTCGCGGCGGACCAGGTGCTGATCCACAGCCTCCATGGCTTGACGTGAACGTTCTAACTTGCCGGCCCCGGAGAGCACGGACCAGCTTTGGGCAATGGCGTCAATCCGGCACTCCGGATTCAACGAGGACCCGAGCGGCGTGCCATCGTCGAAATAGGCGCGGCGATACCACTCGCCGTCCCATCCATTGGCCTCGATACTGCCGCGAAGTGCCGCAGCCTCGGAGCTGCATCGCTCGGCGAAGGAGGCGTCGCCATGGGAGTCGGCAATTGCGGCAAACTCGTTGAGTACGTCAAAAAGGAAGAAGCCCAGCCACACGCTCTCGCCCTTGCCGTCCCGGCCCACAAGGTCCATACCGTCGTTCCAATCACCTGATCCCATCAGTGGTAGGCCGTTCGCGCCATAGCGGAGGCCGTGTTCGATAGCTCGTGTGCAGTGTCCGTATAGGGTGGACATTTCTTCGGACCTTTCCGGCAGGTCATAATAGGAATCTTCGTCCTCCTTCAGCTTTCGGCCCTGCAGAAAACCCACAGGTTCATCCAGCACACCGGTATCTCCGGTGGCGCGCACATAGCGGGTCACGGCGTACGGCAGCCAGAGATAGTCGTCGGAGCACTTGGTGCGCACGCCCCTGCCCGTCGGGGGATGCCACCAATGTTGCACGTCGCCTTCCTCGAACTGATGGCTGGCGCTGAGCAGCAAATGGTTGCGCACGAGCTCCGGCCGGGCGTGAATGAGGGCCATGGAGTCCTGCAACTGGTCGCGAAAACCGAATGCGCCGCCGGATTGGTAGGTGGCGCAACGCGCCCAGAGGCGACAGGACAGGGTCTGATACAGAATCCACCCGTTGGCCAGTACATTGAACGCATGGTCCGGCGTCTCAACATGCACTGCCCCCAAGGTGTGCGTCCAGTGCTGCCAGACCTTGTCCAGGGCCATGCGAGCGGCGCTCGGTCCCTGGTGACGCTCGATCAGGCGCCTGGCGTCAGCAACGTCGCGCCCCATGCCGAGCCGAAAGACGATTTCTCGCTCCTGCCCGGCCTCCAGGTCAAAAGCCACTTGAATGGCCGCACAGGGATCAAGGGCGGCCCCCACCCTGCCGGAAAGCCGGGTGCGCGCCATGGCGGCCGGTGCCTCCAGCGTACCTCCCCGGCCGATGAATTCCGCACGGTCACCGCTCACGGTGCGCGTGGTTTCGTCTACATCGAAGAAAGCCGTCCGGCCGCTGAACTCGGTGTTGTATGAATTGCGGGCCAAAAGCGCACCACTGTTCAGATCGATTTCAGTGACAATGTGCTTGGCGGTCTTGCCGCGCAAATCTCCCAGCACCCATTCGGCATAGCCTGTGGCCGAAAGCCTGCGTACCCGACCCGATTCATTGCGGACTTTCAGCACCGCGAATTTGACGGCGTCATCAAGGGCCACGTAGACCCACAGCTCACTGGCGACGCCTCGCTCGACGTGCTCAAAGACACTGTATCCGAAACCGTGACGGGTAACATAAGGAGTGGTCCCGCGACAGGGCAAAGGCGTGGGCGACCAGAAATGGCCTCGCTCCTCGTCGCGAATATAAAAGGCTTCGCCCTGTGAATCGCTGACCGGATCGTTGTTCCAAGGAGTCAGGCGAAATTCATGGGCATTCTCACTCCATGTGCAGCCCATGCCGCTTTCGGAGATAACAGAACCGAAGTCCGGGTTGGCCAGCACATTGATCCAGGGGGTGGGCGTCCGTTGTCCCTGGGCCGTAGTAATGACATATTCCCTGCCGTCCGGGGTAAAGCCGCCCAAGCCGTTGGAGAAGCTCAGATCTTCTCGTGGCAGCGGGACAACGGCGGGGGGGGCTGCACGCAAGGGGCGTGTCGGAATGAGCCGAGGTGTCGTTGTCCTCACGAGGCTGCGACCTCCGATTTGTTCCGCCAAGGTTCCCCGTGCGTCGGAAATGACGGCGCTGGCCACGGCCTTGAACAAGGTACGGTCCTCTTCAGCTATGCGGTCTGCAGGCCGGACGAATATTCCTCCGGGGCGGTCCGTCTGGTTTGCCGTGGGGCCGCCGGCGATGAGCGCCATGATCTGGTCATGGAGAATCTGCCTGTATCCGGCGTGGTCCTCATTCCAGATCACCAGATCCACCGCCAACCCTTTGAGTTGCCAATAGGCGTGAGCCTGAACCAGTTGGCGCACCAAATCGATGTTGGCCGCATCCTCGATCTGTAACAGCACGATGGGCAGATCGCCGGAAATGGAATAGCCCCAGAGCCCGGATTGCCCACGGGCATTTTTAATGAGGACGCTCGCTTCGGCCCGGAGCGCGGGATTGGCGTAGAGGATTGAACCGGCCAATCTCGCATAGAGCTGCGCCTCGGCCTCCGAGGCGTTCAACTGGCGCAGTTGGACCTGGCTGTGGGTCCAGGCCAGGTCGAAGACGCGATCGGTCATGCGCCGGGTCTGGTATTTATCCATCAGGCCAAGGGCCCCTTTGCGGGTTTCCGAGATGCCGAAGATCATGTCGACGACCACGGACTCTCCCGGATCAAGAGGGACGCGTTGACGGATGGCGGCTATGGGGTCGAGTACAGTCCCTTCGCTGTTCGAGAGCCTGTCGCTGTGTACATGCAGCGCCAGGGGGGCGGCGGGGGTGTTGCCCCGGCCGATGAAGCGCATACGGTCTGTCTCGCAGGACGCGTCCGTGCCCACGGACTTGCGTACGGCCATCATGTGGAGCATGAACGGCGGATTTTCGTCCCGCGAGCGGGGCCTGCGGGTACAGAGAATGGCTCGGTTACCGGGGAGGATCTCAGTCTGTACGAAGAGATTGCTGAAGGCCGGATGCAGAGCGTCCGCCGCCTGCGGTGCCAGGACCACTTCCGTGTAGCTGGTTATATCGATTGTTCTGCGTGTGTGGGCGCGGTTGGTGATGCGCAGACGGCGCAGTTCAATGTCATCCTCAGGCGAGACGGCGATATCGGTATGCGCGTCATAGTCCTGCTCGCGGCACAGGAATTCGGCTTTGCCTTCCGAAAATATCGTTTCGAACTGCTTCGAATGCTTAATCGTCGGTTGATGGGTGGTGGCCCAGTACTTACGACTGTCCACGTCGCGCAGGTAGCAGAATGTCCCCCAGTTGTCGCGGGTGGGGTCTTCGCGCCAGCGGGTCACGGCGATGTCACCCCAGCGGCTGTAACCGCCGCCTGCGTTGGTGACCATGACATGATAACGGCCGTTGGAGAGCAACTGCACCTCAGGGCTCGGCGTGTCAGCAGTATTGTAGTTTCGCATGGACGCGGTCGTGGCTTCGACTGGCTGGTGACGCTCGGCAAGTTCCGTGGTGTGGGCGAAGAAAGGCGCCGATTGGGGAATACGTTCTTGAAGCAGTGGAAGTGTGGCCAGAAAACGTACGTCCGACTGAAAACGCCGTTGCATCGGGCGTCCAAGCAGTTTTTCGGCCAGGGCCAGGAGGGTCATGCCTTGGTGGTGGGCCATAAAGGACCGGACCACGGCGCTTTTCTGGCCACGCGGCAGGCGCGACGGCGTGTAGTCAACTGCCTCGAACATGCCATAACAGGCTTCGAGACCTTCTTTTGCCAGACGCTCAAGGTTGTTGCAGGCCTCATGAGGGGCAACCTGAAGCGCCAGAGCCGTGGCATAAGGCGCGATGACCAGATCTTCGGTCAGGCCGCGCTTGAGCCCCAAGCCGGGCACGCCGAAAGCGCGGTACTGGTAGTTCCGGTGCGCGTCGATGGAGTTGTAGCCACATTCCGAAATTCCCCAGGGTACACCGTTTTCCCGGCCGTAGTCGATCTGGCGGGCCACTGCTGCCTTGCAGGTCTCGTCGAGCAGAGTGTTCGCATAGCTGGGCATGACCAGGTTGGGCATCATGTATTCGAACATGGAGCCGCTCCAGGAGAGCAGAATCGGCTCTCCTCCGGCGGAGGTGAGCAACCGCCCGAAGGCGAACCAGCTCTCCTGCGGCAACTGCCCCTGGGCGATGGCTACAAAGGTGGCGAACCGCGCCTCCGAGGCTAGCAGGTCGTAGAAGCTCTGGTCTCTGCGGCGTTCATCCACATTGTAGCCAATGGCCAGCAGGTGCCGCGTCTCGTCGTACAGGAACCCGTATTCCATCCGGGCCAGCGCGTCACATTCTTGGGCGAGTGCGTTCAGGCGTTCCATTCTGGATCTGACCTGTCGGCAGGCATGATTGATCATGTCCCTCATTTCTGCAGTCTGCGCCGCAGTTGCGACGAGCCCGAACCGGGCTTCCAGAGCGTCCAGCCCACCCAACGTCGGAATTTTGTCCAGAAAAGACAATTCTTCGGGGAATTCCTGGGTAGACGCCGCCCACGGGGTCAGCAGGTCCAGTTCATCGAGGACGTCCCTGCATTGCCCGACAAAGGCCTGGAGCCACCACTGTAGCGGATTGTCAGGGTCAGTGGTCTGGAAATCCCGGCTATCGGCTACTGCCGCCACCGATGCCATCAGCCTATCGAGGCACTGTCGCGTGGCAGTCAGGGTGTCGGGCGGGTTGATCGCGATTTCGGCCACATCCCGACGCAACGAGTCCATACGGAACGTAGCAGTGGCTGGCAGGTCGCCGGGGAGTTCCCGCAGGGCTATACCCAGAGCGTCGTTCAGGCTCTCGAACAGCCGGGGAGAGAGAATCCTCTCTTCGGTCAGGGCCAATAGACCTGCCCGCAGAGTCAGGAGGTGTCCGGCCAGATTACCCGAGTCGACTGAGGATACATAGCGTGGCATAAGTGGTTGCAAGGTTCGGGTGTCGTACCAGTTGAAGAAGTGCCCCTCGTACCGATCCATCCGCTTCATACTTTTCAGAGCCCGCGAGGTGCGGTCCATCATCTGTCCGCAAGAGAGGAAGCCGAAGTCGAACGCGGAAAGATTGGCCAGTAGGGCCAGGCCCATATTCGTGGGCGAGGTGCGGTGTGCAATGACGGCTTCCGGCTGTTCCTGAAAGTTGTCTGGCGGCAGGTAGTTGTCCTCAGGGCCGACGAAGGTTTCGAAGAAGCGCCAGGTTTTGCGGGCTATCCTGCGCAGGAACAGGGTCTGGGCTTCCGTGAGCCGCTCCGTACGGCGGGTGAGCGGCTGACCGAGCCACCATGCCAGGGCCGGGGAGAGAAACCAGAGGCCCAATACCGGCCAGGTTTTGAGCAATACGGACGGGGTGACCGCAGCAGTGGCGAGTGCGGTGGCCACGGCAAGGAATGGTCCAAACCACATGGTTTGGTACGAGCCAACGAGGTCCATACGGTCTTTCCCCGTATCTTCGCCCGAAGGCTCCCATTCCAAGAGTCCCCGGTGTGTGACAAGTGTCCGCCAGGTGGTCTTTGTCACTGCATTCAGGCTGTAGAATGCCTCATGGGGCAGGCAGACCAGGGCGAATACCGCTTGGGCGAAATGTTTGGGCAGCAGTTCCATTACAGCGACGAGGTGCTGCCTTAGGGACAGATTCATGGGTTTTTGCAACACATTCAGCACCGCAGCGATGACCGAAGGCAGCAGAATGATGCCGCACACGGCCAGGGTCCAGAACCATGCGGAAGCCGGAACAGTCCACCCCACCAACAGAAGCAGGACCAGTGCAGGAGCGGTCAGGCTGCGCCGCAGGTTGTCCAGGATCTTCCACCGCGACAGGAGCGAGAGAGGGTTTTTCCGCCGACAGCCGTCGGCACCGGGGACGCCGGGCAACAGCCATCGTGCGATTTGCCAATCGCCGCGAATCCAACGTTTTCTCCGTTTCACATCTTCGCCGTAGCTGGAGGGGTAATTCTCGAACAACTGCACGTCGCTCAGGAGTCCGGCCCGGGCATAGCAACCTTCCAACAAATCATGGCTCAAAATACGGTTTTCCGGAAAACATCCGCCAAGGATCCGCTCGAAGGCCTCGACCTCGTAGATACCTTTGCCGATAAACGACCCTTCACCGAACAGGTCCTGGTACACGTCGGATACCGTCCGTGTGTATGGATCAATGCCAATCTCGCTGGCGCACATGCGCGCATAGCGAGACCGGTTGGTTCCGGAGAGGCTGGCGGTCACACGCGGTTGGAGAATCCCGTAGCCGCCGATCACCCGCCGGGCATGTTCGTCGTAGCGGGGACGGTTCAGCGGATGCGCCATGGCGCCCACCAATTGCCGGGCGCTATCACGGGGCAACTGCGTGTCGGTGTCCAGGGTGATGACGTATTTCGTTCCGCGCAGGACGCTTGCATCGCCGACAATGAGGGAAAAGGGCGCTGACAAACCGTCACGCAACAGGCCATTCAGGCTCGCCAGCTTGCCGCGTTTGCGCTCATAGCCCATCCAGGTTCGCTCTTGGGAGTTGAAGCTGCGCGGCCGGTGGAACAGGAAGAAAATGTCGCCCGTCGCGCTGGGGTATCGTCTGTTCAGCCCCTCTATGCGTTGTCGGGCCAAAAGCAGCAGGGAAGCGTCGTCGGGCAGTATCTCCTCGGCTGCATCGCGAAAATCCGTCAGCAGACCGAAATGCAGGTGTTTGTCCCTGTTGGCCAAAAAACGGACTTCCAGGTCCTTGGCCAGACCTTCGATGGCCGGGACGCTGGCAAGCATGGTCGGGATGACGACCAGGGTACGCCGGTCGTTTGGAATACCCTTGGAGAAATCCAGACGCGGCAGGGCGTGCGGCGCGGTCAGCAGGGTTGCCACCCAGTTTGCCAGGGCCACCGCCAAGTGGCTGGTGCAGACAAGCAAGAGCAGGCTCATCAGAGCCAGTCCATACCCGTGCAAGCCATCGGTCTGCGCCCTGACAGCCAAACCTCCGGCGAAGAGTACCGACAAGAACAGGATCCCGCCGCCATAGAGCAGCAGTGGAAGCCGACTGCCCGGTGAGGACTGGAATTCAACCGTCGAGTTGCGCACTTTTGCCGATGTATTAAGTTGGCCCAAGCCATCGTCTATTAGATAGTATCCGACATGGGCTGTGAGGGACTCTTCGCCATTCAGGGCCGCGCCCTCCCGGGCCAAGCCGATGGCCCGGCCCGCGACCTCAACTTCCGAGAAGGGGCTCCTCCTGGCCGTTTGCTCCACCACGTGGCGGTAGCGATCACGCGTGGCAAAATCCATGATGCCGTAAACTTTGACAGGGTCCTCGCCCAGGACTTTCTCGACGAGACTCGTGGACTCGACGAATTCGCTCCAGTCCATAACGCCGAGGAAGCGCAGGCTGCCTATGCTGTTGCTCGTGGAGGCCTGGTCCGCGGATTGTTGCTGGTTCTCCAGATACACCAGTTGCTCGATGGTCTGGCCGGTTTCGGACAACTGCTGCTCGATCCAGGTCAACGGCAGGGCCAGTGCCGGTCCCTTGCCTTGCAGACGGCGCGAAAGTTCGGCCACGAATGAACTCACCAGGGGCGGGTTGGAACGAGTCATGTCGGCAATGGTCAGGATCAGGTCCTGCGGCCGTTTGACGGCAACTCCTGTCATCCGGTCGGCCCAGGTTTCGGCGCGGTTGCGGTCAGCTCTGTGGCAGGCGATACGGACGGCCATCCGGCGCAAATTCTCGATGAGCGCCAGGCGCAGCATGATCGGAATGGCCCAGAGTTCGCCCAAGTTCAGAGGGACCACGGACTGATACGCCACCACGAGACTTCTCAGGCTCTCCGGGGCAATCTGTCCGTCACTGTGGGAAATGCTTTCCAGGGCGAGGTCATACACCCTTGGGAAACCGGCCGAGGCGCCGTCTGCCAAGCACGGAAGCTCCTGGCTGTAGCCCTTCGGGAGGTGAAGCTCGGCAGTGCGGATTTGTTCCTCGATCACATAAAAGTTGTCCAGCAACCATTCCCCGGCTGGGGAAATCCGGCGTCCCCTCTTCACGTCATCGGTGAGTTGCGTATGCACATCGAACAGCACGGTCTGGTTTTCTGCCAGCCGCCCAAGCAGGCGGTCTTTGGAACGCCTTGTCATCAGCTTGTGTGAATTCGCAAGAATCTTGCCGTGCTGCTCCATCTGATCAGAGCTGAACAGTGTGGAGCGCAGGGACGGCTCCTCTTTCGCGCTCTTCGCGACCCGGACTGATCCTCGCAGACGGGACCAGATTACGGAAAATCTGCCGCCCATGTTCTTGTAGCCCATGCCCATATCAATATCTCCTGCTGCCGAAACAGTGGCGGGGTTCGTGCGGATTGAAACAGGGCTGGCCGGTGGGAAGGACCAACGAAACTGCTTTCAGAGTTTGATGAAAATTTGAGGTGAAAGTGTGGTACGGACATGGAAGGAATTCCTACCGGCCGGGACGGCATGACGATAAACTACGTCCGGGAAGGCGCGAGTGTCCGAGCACTATAATCAATAGCGTAAAATCACATCCGTAGATAGGAAAACTATTGCAAATTTTATACTTTGACTCAAGAAATACATGCAACAGCAAGTATTGATTCGTCAAATACAACTATGCATATAAATATAATCTCTATGCCAAATAATAATATGAATATCGTTGTGGATTATACTGAAATGAGTATTATAAGTATGAGGTAAAAATTATGAACGCTCTTTTAGTCTACCCTGCCTATCCGGATACATTCTGGAGTTTCAAAAGCATACTATCCTTTGTATCAAAAAGGGCGGCCTTTCCTCCGCTTGGCTTGCTCACCGTGGCCGCCATGCTTCCCGCGGAATGGGAAAAACATCTGGTGGACACGAATGTCGCCCCTCTGGAAAACGCCGACCTTGAATGGGCGGACGTTGTCATGGTCAGCGCCATGTTGGTGCAGCTTCCCAGCGCGAGGAAAATCATGAAACGCGCCAGGGAGGCCGGAAAAACCGTGATCGCGGGAGGCCCGGCCTTCAGGTCGCATCTGGAGCAGTTTCCCGAAGTGGATCATTTCATCATCGGCGAATCGGAAACCGTCATGCCCGAATTCCTGCATGACTTCCAACAAGGGGTGGCAAAGAAACACTATACGTCCTCCGAACACCCCGATTTGGCCCTCACGCCCATCCCCGCTTGGAACCTGTTGAGAATGAAGGATTATATCTCCATGTCGGTGCAGTATTCCAGAGGCTGCCCCTTTGATTGCGAGTTTTGCGACATTGTGGCCATGAACGGACGTCGCCCTCGCGTCAAAAATCCCGATCAAATGATGCGGGAGATTCAAAGTCTGTATGATGCCGGATGGAGGGAGTCCGTCTTTATCGTGGACGACAACTTCATCGGGAACATCGTCCGGGTGAAGGAGTTCTTGCCCAGGCTCGCCGAATGGCAGAGGCTGCACCACTACCCCTTCAAGCTCATGACCGAGGCCAGCGTGAATCTGGCGCAGGACGATGAACTTATGGAGATGATGAGCGCGGCGAACTTCCACAAGGTTTTCATCGGCATTGAAACGCCATCCACGGAGAGCCTTGTTGAATGCGGGAAAAAGCAGAACGTAACCGCTGATTTCAGCTCGTCGATCCGGCGTATTCACCAACACGGCATGCAGGTGATGGGTGGCTTCATCGTGGGTTTCGACAACGACACATCGTCGATTTTCGGGCAGCAATTCAGATTCATTCAGGAGATCGGGGTCGTGACGGCCATGATCGGGGTTCTTAACGCGATGCCGCATACGAGATTATGGACTCGGCTCAAATCCGAAGGGAGACTGCTTGGCGAATTGAGCGGAGAGAATACCGACGCCTGCCTGAACTTCGATCCCCGCATGGGAGGTGAAGCCCTGCTGGATGGATACAAGAAACTTGTGGGAGAGCTGTACTCTCCAAGGAAATATTATGATCGGATCAGCACGTTTCTCTCTTCCTACGCACCCACGGCACGGGGAAAAATGGTCCGGACGGATGTTCAGGCCTTCTTGAAAAGCATGTGGGCTGTCGGCATTGCCTCACCCGCCCGCATCCTCTACTGGAAGCTGGTGCTGAAAACACTTTTGACAAAGCCCAAAGCCCTCTCCGCCGTGGTTGAAATGGCGATTCAGGGCTTGCATTTTGCCCGGGTGTCCCATCGCATCATGGGTGTGTGAGAGAGTAAGCAAGGGGGCAGGACCGGACTCCTCCTTCGGCCCGTCGAGGGCGATTGCCAGATGGAGCTCACACACGAATGGCCAAAGAGTAGACTAGCCGAATCACAAGGGTAAAAGCGGTACGGCACCTCCCCGGGAGGCACGGATGCCCCCTGGGGATGGACGGATCAACTGCCCGGAATGGGGAAGATCTTCTGCTCGCTCCTGGCCGGATTCTTTTCCAATTGGTGGTAACGGTTCCATGCGTTTTTCGACAAGCGCCTCAGAATGTCATCCAGGTCGGAACCGTGCATCAGGTTGCTCAGGTCCGCCTTGTCCATCAGGCGGTCCGAGAGCGAGTAGCCCTCGCCCCGACTCAAGTCGAGTTGCACATCTGGAATGTTGAAAACGGGCAGCGAGTCGCAGACGTCCACGAGCAGATCCCGCACCGTTTGATAGAAGAATTTCTTCACGTCTTCCGTTGATTCGGCCTGAGTCAGCAACTCGCGGAAACGGCTGCGGGCTCTCTGCTCCTGCTTGGTGAATGATAATTGAGTGCTCATATGCTCTCCTTGTTGCGTTGACATTTTGCCGAAGTCCGGCGGCCGGAGTGATGGCGGAATCTGCTCGCGGAAACCCGCGCGGATCAAGCGCGTGAGTATTTGATGATGTCTTCTTTGAACTCCTCGATCACGCCCTCCGTCAGGGAGGGGGTGAAGGTTGCAATGGCCTGGACGATGGCGTCCGTTGTCACCGGAACGTTGCTCCCGCTTTCGCATTCTTCTTCAAAGGCGTGCTGGGCTATGGTCTGAAAGAGGTATTCGATGTCGGCCGGGGTGTATTTTCCCGTCAAGGCGATGATACGCGCCAAATCGATGGCGCCTACGTTCATCTTGGACAAGAAATATTTCAGAATGGTTTCTCTTTCGCTCTCGTCGAGAGTCCCGACCGGGATGATGCAATCAAATCGCCCAGGCCGCAGCAGGGCGGCGTCCAGTTGGCGGATGTAGTTGGTCGCGCAGACGAGCAGCAACTTGCTGGTATGGCTTTTGATAAGCGGGACCTGCTTGAGAAACTCATTGGTGATGGACCTGTCTATGCGATTGGCTCTATCCCGATTGCCTGCAAGTTCTTCGAATTCGTCTATGAATATGACGACTTCTTCCAGGTCTCGCGCCTTCTCCATCACACTGCGCAGGTGGGCGCCGATTTTGTCCACTCCGTCGACCATGAGCATGCTCGGCATGATTTCCACGTACCACCACGCCAGCCTTCCGGCCATGGCTTTGACGAAATGGGTTTTGCCCGTGCCGGGAGGGCCGAAGAAAATGATGGTTTTGGGTGGAATGACGCCATGTTTCCGAGAGAGTTCCTCCTCAACCAGAGGGAGAATGATCTTCTTTTGTATCAGCTTCTTGGGTGGCTGGGTGTCGGAGATGGTGTCCCATATGTCTCGGGTGATGGCCTGTGCGCCCATTTGCACCAGCAGTTTTTCCAGGTTGTGCGTGGCGAGTTCCTTATCCGTCCCGATATTATCGACAAAATCGTTGCAGGCGATCTTGAATCCGACATCCCGGTTCAATTTTTCGGACAGTACCCACTGATGTCGCCTGATTTTTTGCCAGAGATCGGTAACAACATCCTTATCGAACTTCGCGCCGCAGGCCTCGAAGATCTTGCTGGCGCAGACCTCGGGTGCGGGTGATTCGAATGTCTTGATATCCATAGTTTGGGCTCCTGCCGCAGCATCTTATTTACAATACATCCATTACATTCAGGCATGTGCATTTTTGATATTATGAATTGGAACAATGCCATGTTAAACATCTGAATCAAGACGCCAGTGAATATTTACATAGTACTATATAGCTTGGGATTGTCACTGTATATTTTCAATAAATCATTTATGCGGAGTAGAAATAAAAGCAATCAGACTTGCCTTGAGTGATTAGCGACTTGTCAATCCCATCCAAGGTGGATTGTTTCATGTCGATGATCAAGGGGGTCCTCCCCCCGGCAGCGTGGGGAGCCCCGCTCCAGATGGGCAGACGTCATCCCCCCTCCTTACTCCAATGGTTGGGAGACCCGATACGAGCGTTGGAACCGAGCCCAACATGCCTTTCGGCCCGGCTCGAAGATGCCGCCACGGTGCTTTGACCTTGGGGCAGAGAACATTCCTATTTCAGATACGAAGGCTTTCGGCGGGCCGAGCGAAAGAAACGCTACCGGATGTCGCAGCGGGGGAACGAGGTGGTGATCGTGGTCCCGTCGGGCTCGGATGTGGCGAGCTCGATGTGGCCGCCATGCGCCTCGGCGATAAGGCGGGCACTGTAAGTTCCCAGCCCCGTGCCGAATCGCTTGCCCTCGGTGACGTATTTCTCGAAGAACCGGTTTCGGATTGATTCAGGCACCGCGCCGGCATTATGGATGGCGATGTACACCGTGTCCGGGTCCGTCCGGCAGGTGATAGTGACGTCCCCTCCCTTCGGGAGAGCCTCAATGGCATTCTTCCCCAGGTTCATGAACATGTCCTCAAAGAGGAAGGCCTCTCCGAACACTCTCGCGCTTTCAGAAAAGCAATCCGCTTCGGCTTGGATCGAAATGGTCACCTTGAACTGCGAGGCAAGCACCGCCAGGGATAGCTTCATTGTCTCAAGGACTTGAGGGAGTTCAACCGGGGTTTTGGCTGGAGTAAATACGCCTTTCTCCATTTCCCGCAAAGGCTCGGCAGCGTCGATGAGTTGGATTACTTGCTGAATACCGACCATGACTTGCGGAAAGGCGTTCATCAAGGCGTCACTCTCGCCTTCTTCAAGAACCATCCGCGTCAGGGAGAAGAGGGTTGCAAGCGGCCCCTTGATGTCGTGATGGATGATGCGTTCCACGTCCTCCCGAAACTGTTCTTCCTGCTTGCGCCCGGCGATGTCGTGTATCACGACGCGGCAGACGGGAGTCCCTTCGTCATCCGGGACCACGGAGCCAGTCAAAAGCGCCCAGAACTCGCTCCCGTCTTTTTTCTTCAGACGTAATTCGCATTCCGCCGTCGCTTCCGGCGAATGGTTGCCGAGGAGCTCCTTGCGGTGACGGTAGTATATATCCTGGTCCTCCCTATAGATGAAGGCGGTCCAGGGCTGTCCGACCATATCGCGGCGGTGCATGCCGAGCAGTGTCGCGGCGGTGAGATTGGCCTCGAGGGTCATCCCCTTTTCGCTGATCGTGCAATAACCGACCGGAGCCATGTCATAGAGATCGAAGTAGCGCGCCCGAATGGCGTCCAGTTCCGCCTGTGACCGGCGCAACTCCTCGTTTTGCAGCTCCAGCTCGATCTGATGGACGCGCAACTCGTGGAGCGCTTGTCTCATTTCCTCGGGAGAAAGAGACTGTTTGTCCTCAGAATCTCTCGATTGGGCCAATGCTTCCGCTTGAAGTCTGAGCTGGTCTTTCATGGGCTGTCGGCCTCCCGGACTATCCGTTGTGTGGTCGTCATACCATAGGCAGAGCCTGTATCGTCCAACAGCAGGCTGGCCGTGAGCCGCACCTGCAATGCCTGTCCATCTTTGTGTATACGGCGTGTTTCATAGGGCACCGGCAAATCGCCCACCGCAGCCAGTCGAAGGTTCTCCAGTTCCTCCGCCTGCAAATCCTTTGGGAGCATATCCTGAATGTTCATGGACAGTGCTTCCTCTTCTCTCCACCCGAGAAGCCTGTGTGCCGAAGGATTCCAGGACAGGATACCTCCCTTCATGTCCAACACGGTAATGGCATCCTGCGAGTCCCGCGCAACCACTGCGAGGCGGATTTGGCCATGGGCCTCCTGCAACAGCTCGTCAGATTTCTTCATCTCGGTTATGTCGACAAAGGTGATCACGGCGCCCTCAATCACGTTATCCAGGGTACGATAAGGCTGGATGCGCATTGTGTACCATTTCCCATCCTCTGCCTGTACCTCCAGATCTTTGGGGAGCAGCGTTTCCAGTACGGACTCCACATCTTCGACCAGGCTGTCGTAGCCCACAAGCTTGGAAACGATGTGACCGACATGTCGCCCGATATCGACTGGAATCAGGTTGATGATCTGGGTGGCAGCCGGGGTGAAGCGCATGATGCACAGATGGTGGTCCACGAATATCGTGGCGATGCCCGTTCCGGAGAGCAGGTTGCTCATGTCGTTGTTGGCCTGCGACAGATCGGTCAGCTTGTTTTGCAGCTCGGTATTGACGGTGGACAATTCCTCATTGACGGATTGTAGTTCCTCTTTGGAGGTCTCGAGTTCCTCGTTCGAGGATTGCAATTCTTCGTTTATTGACTGCATTTCCTCGTTGGACGAGTTGAGTTCCTCGTTGGATGTTTCGAGTTCCTCAATGGTGCTTTGGAGATATTCTTCGTTGGCCAACAGCTCTTGCCGCAGCGTCTTGACGAGATTGTCCTTTTCCCCATCTGATTCCTCTACCCCGCCCCCGACGGCTGGGGGGGCGGGTGTTTGCACAGACTCGTGGTTGATCTGCGGCGAGGGTTCCAGGATGACCAGATAGAGGGGGGCAGAAAAATCCACATGGTCGGCAGCTACCGGGCAGACCGTCAGGTCTACCGAGGTGAAGGACCCGTTGGTCTTGACCCACAAAGACTGGCTGCGGGCGGTTCCGCCGGATGAACGCGCCTTGTGCAGGGCCGTGTTCAATCCGCGGCGCAGTCCCTCCCGCGCCATCTTGAGGATGTTGTTGGTACCTGCCTCGCCTTGCGCGGGTTCCAGGTACTGGCCGGTGCGCCCGTGGAGGTAAAGGATGTCACCCTGCGCGTTGACGAGCACTCCCACGGGGACGAACCGTTGCAACAGCGTCTGTTCGGTCAAATCACGCAACGGCAGCTTGGCGGGGGCGGCCTCCTTGACGGTTGTCGGCCGGAGGAGTGACGAGTCAAGGGCCGACAGGGGCGGGATGAAACGGCTCATGGCTGTGGAGCGCTTGCCAAGCAGTGCTTCCTTGCGCAGATACAGTTTCGATTTGCGGTGCACGGCGGTGAACAGGTCACCGAAATCGCCCACTGTTTCCGATGTGCCCAAAAAGAGGAATCCGCCAGGGCGCAAAGCGTAATGGAAGAGCGGCATGAGTTTTTTCTGCAACTCTCCGCCCATGTAGATAAGCAGGTTGCGGCATACGATGCAGTCGAGCTTGGAAAAGGGCGGATCCTTGATTACGTCCTGTTCCGAAAAAATCAGGATGTCGCGGAGTGTTTTGTGGATGCGGTAGGCGCCGCCATTGGACTCAACCGTGAAAAAACGCGCCAGCCGTTCGGGCGTGACATCGGCGGCTATGCTGGCCGGGTACAATCCGCTTCGGGCAGTGCTTATGGCCCGACTGTCTATGTCGGTGGCAAAGATTTGCACCTTTATCCTTGTCCGGGTCTTTTCCATGTACTCCTGCAGGAGGATGGCGATCGAGTAAGCCTCCTCTCCGGTGGAGCATCCCGTCGACCAGATTCGGATTGAGGACCCAGGTGACTTTCCAGCAAAGAGTTTGGGGACAACCTCTTCCTCGAACTCCTTGAATACTTCGGTATCGCGAAAAAAACGGGTCACGCCGATGAGTAGGTCCCGAAAGAGTGCCTCCACCTCCAGCGGGGCTTGCTGCATGTATTGAATATACGCATCCAGCGTGTCGATTTGATTCACGGCCATTCGGCGTTCGATGCGGCGATGGATGGTGCTCGGTTTGTATTGGGAAAAATCGTGTCCGGTATGGATGCGCAGAAGGATGCATATTTTACGTAGCGCATTTTCGGTCCGGGACGTGGGGGCGGCCTCCGTATGGAGAGGCGGGCCATAGGCATGGGCAGCATAGGCGATGATCCGGGCGGGCATCTCCGACGGCGGCAATTCGTAATCCACCAGGCCGGTGGCAATGGCGCTGCGCGGCATACCGTCGTACTCGCAGGATTCGGGCGTCTGAGCAATGACCATGCCCCCTTCGCCCTTGATGGCCCGCACACCGAGGGTGCCGTCGCTGCCCGTGCCCGAGAGCACGACGCCGATCACAGATTCATGCAGACTCTGAGCCAGGGAACGGAAAAAATAGTCAATGGGCAGCCGCTGCCCCCTCGGGGCGATGGGGTCGATCAATTGCAATCTGCCGTGCAGAAGGGTCATGTCGTGGTTGGGCGGAATGATGTAGGTGCAGTTAGGCCGAACTTCCATACCGTCTTCCACCTCGAAGACCTCCATGCGGGTGCAGCGTTGGATGAGTTCGGTCAGCAGGCTCTTGTGATCCGGCGCCAGATGCTGGACCAGAATAAAGGCCATCCCCGGATCGGCATCGGCGGGCATGCCGGAGAAGAACGCTTCGAAAGCCGCCAGACCTCCGGCCGAGGCGCCAATGCCCACGATGGGGAAGGCTGGCCCGGAACGCCGCCCCGGAACGGGAGCGGCCTTTTCGGTCGATACGAGAGAATCCTTTTGCGGCTTAGAGGCGGGTGTGTCTTTTTTCTTTGTCATGTATTTTCCTTCCTCGCCGTCTCATATCCTGTCAGACATCTATTGTCCCGCGAGAAGACCGTGCCGTCTTCTTTTTCTGGCCCTGTTTATTGGCTTTTTGCCGATTATATTCGGCCAGTCAGAAACAGGACCATGATTATGATTATAATAACTCCAAGCGTGCTGCCGGGCGCATAGCCCCACGCGCGGCTGTGCGGCCAGACGGGAATGACTCCCAGAAGCAAAAGGGCCACAACAATCAGTATGATCATGGCAAGAGACATTGTATTTATCCGACGTTAATAGTTTAATAAGATAATGAAAACGGAGTGTAGAGCGTTCGTGGCTTGCCGTTATCATTACCCTCCTCTACCGAATGAACCGTTGACTGCCTTTAGTATCAATACCCAAAAGGTCTTGTCCGATGCCGGGGAGTTGTCTTCTTGTTTGTTCCCGCCAGCCTTTCCCGCATTACTCTGCGAAGCATTTCAATCGGTGGTCATGTCGTTGACCACCTTCTTTACGCCGTGAACATCATTGGCGAGCTTCCCGGCCAAGGCCTTCTCGGCATCGTTCCCGGCCTTGCCCTTCAGGGTGACGACGCCCTTTTCCGTCACGACATTGGTGTTCAGGGCACTTGTCGAGCGATGATAGAGCAGGGTTCCCTTGACCATGGCGGTGATGGACGCATCGTCAACGGCTTCTCCGAGGGCCTCCGCCTTCATGCCGATCATGGATTTGTCCTGTGCGGAAGCGGGTACCGACATCATGTTGTTGACGCTTCTGACACCTTCGACATCCCCGGCATACTCGCCGGTCAGGTCCTTCTGGGCGATGCTGGAGGCTTCGCCGCGCAGCGTGATGACGCCTTCTTCAGCGGAGACGCTTGTCGCGGCCGCATTCACGTTCTTATGGAAGAGAAGGGCGAGCTTCACCTTGGTTATGAGCCATGCATCCGTACCGGCAGAATGCGTCCTCTCTTGGATTGTGAGTTTGTTATCCACGCTTTTCACGTCAGGAAGTCCGGCGACGGTGTCGCCGGCCAGGGACAAGTGCGGCTCTTCTTCAACCGTTCCGGTCAGTGTTACCTCGCCATCGCTGGAACTCACCGTGATGTCGTCGTTCTTGAGATAGGTTTTGAACACGTATGTTTGTTTGGCGGAAGATTCGATACGGTCATCCATCGTGGCGGCATGGAGCTTGGCGTTGCCCAACAACACGAATGACATAACTACAGTCAGGCTTAAAATAATGAGTATTCTTTTCATGAGGCATTCCCTTTTCGGCTATAAAGACATGTCGTTTTATTTAATTATTACATGATGTTGTGCTAGTTATTCGCTCGTCGCGAAGGATTGTAGGCATAAGCGGGCGCAAGCGGTCAGCCTCGTACCACCGTTGCCTCCTGCTGATTTGCCGAGTCCGGGTGTCCAATGAGGGCAAGAACAGCCTAAGACCCGCATATAAGCAGGATCTCAAAGGCGAATTTTACAGTGTGGAGTCGTGTGGGCGCGGCAAGGGTGCGCGGAACGGCTAAGCGTGTTTCGAAATCTGGTATGGAGGGCTGTGGAGGCTGGAACGTCGGATGCCATGTGGCATAACGGTCAGGCTCTTCTGAACAGGCGCAAGATGAAAATCAGAATCACCGCGCCTACTGTCGCTGTGACTATTGCCCCGATCAGTCCGCCTGAGTTGATCCCAAGAAGCCCGAAGACGTATCCGCCTATCACCGCCCCGAGAACACCGACGACGATATCTCCGATGAGGCCGAATCCACCTTTCATAAGCATCCCGGCCAGCCAGCCGGCAACCAATCCTATCAATACGAACCAAAATAGACCAATCATGAAATGCCCCTATGATTAAAAATAATTTCAACTGTTTTTATATTAGCATGTGTAGTAAAAAATAACACTATAAATAAAAAATGATGCGACACTTACGGTATCGACTTAGGAAAACTGGACTCGTTCTATGGACAGAAATCGGTTTTGGTCGCTAAAGATGCGAAAATCGATACTACGTCCACCCCAAATTCATGGCTCAGTGGTCCGAAGGAGCGAGGCCTCTTTTCTTCTATTTCTCGGCACTAATTCAATTGGATCAGGCCCGACGTCATCAGGGGTCACTTTCAATGGCGGCTATTCTTTCCGTGGCAAATGTGGCGTTTTCAGTTCACTGAAATAACGCAATTAAGCAGTCTTTCAGCTGGTTTTTACGGCCTTTCACACCGCAACCCTATCCATACGTTCGAGTTGAGGAGTTTGGGACTTTTCGTGTCCGCTATGTGTCCGCTTTTTCCCCGACGCCATGCAAAACCAACGTCATTCCGCGCTTTCTGCACACAAAGCGACAGCGTGTCTCTAATAGGCTTGGCGGCGAATAAGTCCTGTATTATTGTTGCGTTAGATTGTCTTGCAAGTTGGCCAGCCTCAAGAATGGCATTCAAGAGGTCGTGGGTTCGATTCCCTCCAGCTCCACCAATGAATGTAAAGGCTTAGAAGGTTTTCCTTCTAAGCCTTTTTTCGTGGAATATACAAATGAATATACAAATAATATCGGGTGGATGAAGAGTGTCGCTTACAGCGTAGCTCGTTAAACTTTCCACCTTAAAAACGCTGCTCAGTGCTCCAACAAAGTGGACCCACTTCTATATACGACAACTAGTCTAGATGAACCTCTTGACCCCAAAAGGCTACGGCCTCGCCATAACATCCCTCTTGAGATTAGAGACGATCAAAGTCATCGTCAGACTGCCCTCCGCTCAGCGGAAGCGGTTTGGCACCACGAGACTGAACGCCACCATTTCCGGTCAAACGGAAATAGCTCATGACCTCCTTGAGCTGTTTGCCGTTGCCCGCAAGTTGCTCGCTGGTAGCCCCCATCTCTTCCGAGGCCGAGGCATTCTGCTGGCTGAAGGAATCGAGCTTGGCGATTGCCGAATTGATTTGCTCAGCGCCTGTCCGTTGCTCACTACTTCCGGCTGCTATCTCCTGCACAAGCTCTGCTGTTTTTTCTATGTTCGGCACCAGTCGGTCAAGCATCTCGCCAGCCTCACGTGCAGCTGCAACCGTGCCGTGGGAGAGTTCGCTTATCTCGCTGGCTGCTGATCCGCTTCGCTCGGCCAACTTACGCACTTCGGCGGCGACCACTGCGAACCCCTTGCCGCTTTCTCCTGCCCGGGCAGCCTCAATGGCTGCGTTGAGTGCCAACAAGTTTGTCTGTCTGGCAATCTCTTCGATGACGGAAATCTTCTCAGCGATATTCGTCATGGCACTCACGGCTCCCATAACGGCCTTGCCGCTTTCCCGTGCCTCTTTGGCGGCCTTGGTGGCTATCTCTTCGGTTTCATGAGCATTGTTGGTACTGTTGTTTATATTTTGAGTCATCAACTCCATGGAAGACGAGACTTCTTCAATGGATGAAGCCTGCTCCATTGCCCCTTGGGAAAGACTCTGGGCCATGCTCGCCAGTTCCTTACTTCCCAGGGCGACGTTGTCGGTCGTATTATCCACCTCGGTAACGACATTACGCAACTGCTCCACCATAAAGGCCAAAGCCCGCTGCAAATCGCCAACCTCATCTGCACGACTGGCATCTATGGTCGTATCCAGATCACCCTTTGCGATTTGGCTTGCCGTGGAAACCAATTTTTTGATTGGCTTTAAGATATTAGAGGCAAGGAGAAGCCAGATACCCAAACTAAGGACAATGAGTTGTCCTATGGCCAGGCATATGACGAGCATTCCAAGGTGGCGCGCAGAGGCGAATGTAGCACTTTTGTCGACTGCCATGACAAGGGTCCAGCCGAGCAGCGGAGACTTCTCGAAAATGATGAGCTTCTCTACCCCAAGCGACAAGGTCTCTTGTATGCCCTTTTGGTGGCTGGCAATGTACTGACCGTACTTTTCGCCTGTAAAGATATTTGTTTTCCCAACCAACTCAGTGTTGGGATGGGCCAGGAGACCACCGTCAGGAGCTACTATAAATGGATATGATTCCTCTGTCGCATTTGCCAAGATGAATCGCTCTGCGAATTTTTTTATTTCTACTCCAGATGCGACCACGCCGATGAGTTCCCCGTTATTGTAGACTGGCGAAGTTACGACGAAAACGAACATACTGGTCTGCTCGTTGTAGACCGGTAAGGATATGTAGTCCTTGCCCTTTATCGCTTCTTTAAACCAGCCTCTACCGCTAAAGTCCAAGTTTATCATTACGTCGCGGGATGCCGCTTTAACGATACCCATTTTATTAACAATAAGTACGCTGTTCACCGCTGGATTCCTTGACAGGTACCCCTTGAACAATTCCGCTCCTCTCTTCGTGAGTGGGGACCCCTTAGACAGTATGTCTATGACCTCACTCGTACCGGAAAACGTTATGATTTCGCTGTGTATTCCCTTTACCCACAACTCAACAGCTGATTTCAGACTGCTGACGGTGTTTTCAGATTTTTTAATCGCATCTGCGGATATCGATTCTGTGCTTTGCTGATATGTCAGCCAAGTAGTGATGGACATACCAATGAGAATTAAAGCAAAGGTCGGCAAAAGAAATTTGGGTGCCAATTTCATAAAATCTCCTAAATAATAAAACACTCTGTCTTCCGTCTAACATGACAGACTTGGCCTAAATCTGTGCACCCAGCGCATAGACGGACTTGTCACAATCTCCACTTCAATCATTGAGGTTGTTCGGTTTCCAACCCAACTACCCCCATGAGGAGCAACTCGCCTGAAACTGGTTCAATTGTCCCGACGAGACGTGAGGCCTGGACATTCACACCACCCGGTATTCCGATGAGATCAAAACGGGGTTGCATAGTGCACCCCTCGCAATGACTCTAAGCATTGGCTAACCAAAAACCGGAAAGGTCAATTATAAAGAAAGGGCATACCAATAGAGATGATAGTCTATAGCTGAACACAAGACAGTGTATCTGGAGCCTGCTGCTAAAGAGTTACAAATCTGGGGACACAATACTATTTTTTTTGGGCCTCTCCGGCTTTCCGGGCATCATTTTTTGCCGTAATTTCAGTTCAAGCGTTCTGATAAACGCGGTATCTCCAGCGGGGCGCCTTGTTCTTTCGTGCTGAATAGACGCATCACTTTTGTATAGATTGTTGTATCTGGAGAAACCACATAAACCCAAAAGAGTATCGAAATATGCAATTGATTGCAGTATGGTCTTGTGTCCTCTTTGTGTCCTAATCCACAGCAACGGCTTGCATAAGCTTGCAGATTCAGGCACCCGATGTGCGCAAAGCAGAGAATGCACAAATCGGAATCGACGGGCGAAAGTCATGTTTTTATAAATAGTTGCCGTGTTGTATCCACTGCAGGATTTCTTGAATGGCATTCAAGATGTCGTGGGTTCAATTCCCTCCAGCTCCACCAATGATTATAAAGGCTTGGAAGTTTTTCCTTCTAAGCCTTTTTTCGTGGGATATACAAAAGGATATACAGATGATATCGGGTGGATTTTGAGGGGCCAATTGGCGAAGGCCTTGAGGTGGTCAGGCTACACCGCCTCGGTCGAGTTACTTTGTGTCTGGTATATTCTGTTACCAATCAGCCGCCGGATTGTGCATTTTTCCATATTTCTTGGGCTTCCTGCTTGAGTTTACCAACATCTTGTTCGATGACCTGAGCCTTTTCCAGTTCGGTGATGGTGTCCAACTCACTTCTTTGGGCTTCGGCATTGTCGAGCAAGGTCTTGATCTCCGGGTATGACTGACTCTTGGCAATAGCCGTTGCGTATAGCGTTATCTCATCGATATAACTCGCAATGTTTTTCCGAATTGCCGCCATCGTTTCGAGGATGTTTTCACTTTGTGCCTGTTGGATTTCCTTGTCATGCTGCTCAATGGCCCATTGCTTGGCATCGGCAACGGTGACGACTCTGTACCCCTTCAACTGCTTATTGAGTGGCTTGATATAGTCGTCCAGTTCTATCGCGACGGGATACTGGGCGTCTGCTCTTTCGACAACACGGATAAAGAAGTCAACGGCATCGACGGTGCCTTGGTTCTGAGCGGTGTCAATGAGCGTATTGTTCGAATCGCCAAACTGTTCTTTGATGTATTTGTTTTTGAGGTACTTCTCAAAATCTTCAGGGGTCCCGAAATCGCCATCGTCGACTTTGCTGCTGATTTGTTGCAGTGCTTCGGTAACGGGAATTCCCAGCTCGCTTTTGCCCTTGATGGTGGTCAGCAATGGACGCAGGTCCGCGGCCTTGCTGCTGCTACCGACCTTGCTCAAGGTTCCATTTTTAAAACTGAATTTTTTGTATACGCTTGGTTTGATGCTCTTGGCATCTCTATACCACGTGCCTGTCAACCTATACAATTTCATGTAAACAGGGCTTACGACAGGGTTGTCCGGCCCCGAAAATTGATAGCTCTTTTCCATGTCTTGCAACAGACTCTGCAGATGTTCAACCTTTGGGGCCAGATCCTCTTCGGAATCAACTTTTTCAAAGCAGATGTTTATCCTTTCCCCCGCTGTTTTCATGTTCGTCATCGTCTCGGATATTTTATTGAACTTGTCTCCCAGCAGCGGTTTGAAGTTGGTTTCAAGGTATTCATCATATGCCTTGTACAAGTCGTGGTACTTTTCCTGATATATGCCGCTGACTCGCTCGATGCAGATAATAATGTGCGTGTGCAGCGGATATTGGACCAGGGCCATATTAGCTTTCGGGGCGACCTCCACCGGGAATTCAAAATGCAATGTTTCGCCTGCTTGGCACTTGTCGTCATTCTCCCAGTCACCGCGATACGAATCCCGGCAAATGGTGAGCAGCGTGTCGTCATACATTCCCGTCACATTGTTGGCGATGGGTTCGTACCCTTCAGGGTACCCGAACAAGTCGGACCGGTATTTCATTTTTGCCGGGGCGGTGATGTGCTGCAGCAGAACCCCGAATTGTTCCTCGATCTCGGCCTTGTTTTTTGATTTTTTGTATTTGTCAATTAAACTGTAGGCTTCAGTCTTGTCTTTTGTATCAATTGTCAATCCTTTAAAAAGCGTATCCATGGTCTCTTTGCCGTATTTGGACTGCAAAATTTCATCGATACTCCAAGCGTAATCCGTGCTGTGGGCGGATTGTTCAACCTGATAGTAGTCCTTCTTGGAGGCGAATACATTCCTTATGGGAGCATCTCCCAGATAGTGATAGGCGCGATAGAGATTTTTGCTGTGGGTGTCGAAAAACATCCGGTCGATATTTGGCGGATATGTCGCACTGGACGCGTAGTCGACCACATCGGAACCCTGCAAACGGTCTTCCTGCTGCAGGATGACGTAGGTGCCGGTCAGCAGGGGTGTGTGGTTGTAGTCCCATCCCTCGTTCTGTTTCCGGCGCAGGCCGAAGCGTTCGTCCAGAACGATGTCGTCCGTGTTCATGGTGATGAGAAGGTCGAGCGACTCCTGGGCGACCTGCTTGACCAGGGGGTTGGCGCCAGTCGCCGCGCCTGCGACGTTGGTGGCCAGGTTCAGCGCTTCGGAAATCTGCTTGTTTTCCTGGGAATCCACCTCAAGTACCACGACCCGCATGAGGAAATTGTCGGAATCGATACGGACCGGCCCGATGATGGGCCATTCGCCGATGTTCAATGAGGAGGAGAGTGTCTGGCCGGTGCTTGAATAGACGACGAAACCCTTGTCCCGCACCTCGGAACCGGAATGAAACGAAACGAGAATGACGATTTCCCCTTTGCGTTTCTTGCCGACTTCCTTGAGATACCGGATATATGCGGACCGCAGGGAGATCTGGACCCACTCGTCCTTGAGGATTTCCCGCTTCCTGATTTCCTTTTTATCGTCACTCTGCTTGGAATTGTCCTCGGTGCATGGGGTCAACAGCCCCCGGACATTGCCTTTATGGAGAATCGGCACAAAACGCTTGTCGCCGTCGAGCGCCTTTGCCGAATCCACCCGCAGTACCAATCCGGTCCCGACATGGGTCGCCGGTCCCGTCAGGGCGGCCGGGTCCTGTTTGTTCAGCTGACACCCCGTCACCACGAAAAACAGACAAAAACACCCTATCAACTTCAAATAGTATAACATATAACGTGCCCCATTAATTAAAGCAAAGACATAGATGTATCAATATGGCTGAACGAAACAAAAAAGACAACCGAATACTACAAAAATAGCATGGCGGGTGCACTTTTTTCAGTTGGTACCCAGTGAAGTCCGGCGAAACGACGGGCGGCCGGACTTTTGGTGCTGATATGTCGGAAGCTTTACTTTTATTCTTTTTTTTCTTTCCCGACCTCAAGGTAGAAAATCAAATGGCGCTTTAGCCGGATGAACCCCTTTTACCCGCAAATATACCATCGATGTATATTTCTAGCTAAAAACAATAAGTATTCCAAACAACTACAATCGATGACTTTGAATGGCATTCAAGCGGTCGTGGGTTCAATTCCCTCCAGTTCCACCACAAGAAAGTAAAGGATTAGAAATTTTTTTTCCTAAGCCTTTTCCTGTGAGGGATTCAATAAATAGACAAATAATCTCGGATTGATAGCGGGTTGGTCGGCTCGTTTGGCAGATGCGGTTGGTGGTTTTTATCATGCCGGATTGGCGAAGCCTGACCGCCCATTGGGTGTTGGTAGGGGAAGCGATGACATATACACGGGGGCATGCCTGTGTGGCGAGGTGGCCTTTGAGATGGAAGGGACGTTCGAGAATTTTTACCTTTGCCATTGCGAGCGATGTCGGAACGAATCCGTGGGGGTGGGCGACCATCGGGCTTGTGCGCCCGATCAAAAGGAAAAGCGGCCCCGGTTGCGCGGCAACCGAAACCGCTTTTCTAGGCCGCGCCCAAGACCACCTCGGTCCGGCCCTGGCGGTGCAGGTTCTTGATGTCGCGCAGGGGCGGGGCGCCGAACTGGCGCTTGTATTCGCGGCTGAACTGCGACGGGCTTTCGTAGCCCACCTGCAGGGCTGCGGTGGTGGCGTCCCGGCTCTCAGTCAGCATGAGGCGCCGGGCCTCGTGCAGCCGAAGCCATTTCTGAAACTGCAGGGGGCTCATGGCCGTCATGGCGCGGAAATGGTGATGGAAGGTGGACACGCTCATGCCGGTTTTTCTGGCCAGCCCTTCCACGCTAAGCTGTTTGGTGTAGTTCTCCTTGAGCCAGTCCACGGTCCTGGCCACCTGCTGGCCGTGGCTCTCGGCCGTGGCGATCTGGCGCAGGCGCGGACCGAGTTCGCCCATGAGCAGCCGGTAAAGTATCTCCCTGAGGATCAGCGGCGAGAGGATGGGGATGTCCTCCGGGGTATCCAGAAGGTCGATCAGTCGCTGGAAGCAGTCGATCAGCGGTTCGGAGACCTCGCATACGGCCATGCCCCGTCCGGTCTGCCGGGTGCGCGGGGCCGGAAGGTTGCTGTCGACCATGAGCTGGGCGACCATGCCCAGGTCTATCTTCAGGACCAGGCTGAGGAGCGGGGTCTCCTTGCTCGCCGTTACGATATTGGCCATGACCGGTAGACCGACCGAAGTTATCAGCATGTGGTTTTCGTCATAGATGTATTCCTCGTCGCCGAGCTGGACCCGCTTGACCCCCTGAGCGACCAGGCAGACGCACGGCTCGTACATGGCGCTCATGGGCGCGGTGGGGGCTTCGTACCGGATCAGCATTAATCCTGGAATATCCGACGTCTGGTGGTCGTCCTTCTCGGTCCAGCGGTGAATCCGCTTTGCCAGAGCGCTTCGCGCCGTACTGATGTTGTCTGTCGCATTATTGCCCATTGCGGGCCTCCTTTGCATTCATCTCTTACAGCCATGGAAGTTGTTGAACAAGGGATGTTATTCCTCTTTCGGAGGATTGTGCAACAATTAAGGAGAATCGGTCTAGCCCGCCTGGGGGGCTTGGCCCTATACGATAGGGGAATTCGGCTGCGTCCCTCCGGAGGTGCTTCCAGTCACCTTCAAGGTCCATATAACGCCAGCCAATACCCATCACCCCAGGAGGTAGATATGAATTTTGATTATTATAACCCCACGCGCTTGGTTTTCGGGGCGGGCTCATTTTCCCGCCTCGGCGAAGTGGCCGCCGGTCTCGGCCAGAAGGCCCTGATCGTCACCGGCGGTGGCAGCGTCAAGCGCAACGGTACGTTTGATCGTGCAATCGAGAGCCTCAAGGCCGCCGGCGTCGATTTTGCCGAATGCACCGGGATCGAACCGAATCCGCGCATCTCATCCGTGGCCCGTGGCGCGCGGATCGTGCGCGAGCAAGGATGCGACGTGATCATCGCCCTGGGCGGCGGCAGCACCATGGACGCCTCCAAGATGATCGCCGCGGCGGCACTGTACGACGGCGACCCGTGGAACCTGATCGGCCACGGACAGCCCGAGTGGCACGTTCCCACCGAGGCATTGCCCGTTATCACCGTGCCCACCCTGGCCGCCACCGGCTCGGAAATGAATTGGGGCGCGGTCATCTCCAATGACGAAACCAAGGTGAAGTCCTTTACCCATGCCGAGTGCCTGTTCCCCCGGTTCGCCGTCGTCGATCCCGAGCTGACCTTGACCGTACCCGCGAACCAGACCGCCTATGGCGTGTGCGACATCATCACTCACGTCATGGAAGGGTACTTCAACGGGGTGGACGGCACGCCCATCCAGGACCGTTTCGCCGAGGGCGTGATTATCAACGCCCTTGAGTGGGGGCGCAAAGCCGTGGAGAATGGTACCGACATCGAGGCCCGCGCCCAAGTGCAGTGGGCCTCCATCGTCGCTCTCAATGGCTGGATTCAAGCCGGGGTGCACATGGTCGCCCCGATGCACATGATCGAGCACGCGCTTTCCGCCCACCACGACATTACGCACGGCGCGGGGCTGGCCATTGTTGGTCCCGCCTGGATGCGTTTTGCCGCCCGGCATCGCCCGGAGCGTTTCGCCCAGTTTGCCGAGCGTGTCTTCGGCCTGTCCCCCGAGGGCAAGGACGTTGCAGCTCTGGCAACGGAAGGTATCGACGCATACGCCGCGTTCCTGAAGGAGATCGGTTGCCCCGCGCGCCTGTCCGAAGTGGGGATCGGCGATGAATTGTTCGATCAGTATGCCAAGGACGCCGCACTGGTGGCCCGCGACGGGGACGGCAACTTGCTGGGCCGCCCGTCCATGAGCCGCGACGACATCGTCGGGATGCTTCGCTCGGCCCTGTAGCCGGGGCTGGCGCATCAAAATATCACCGGTCCGCCCGGCTCAAGGGAGTTGGGCGGGCCGTCAACGGCTAATCCGAAGGAGCGGGGAGCAGGGCTGACTAAAACATAGTGGAATATTCGAGCGGGGGCCCGAGAACACCGCGTACGCGCAGTATTTCGTGGGCCAGAATTATGTGAATATTCTGTCCGGGGGAAGGCCCCGTCAACGTCATCTTCGAGCCGGGATGCCGGAACACAACTGGCACATCCCCAGAGCTGACAAGGGCGGAGGACAGGGGCTGCTCTCCACCTACGAGCGGAAGCTGTGTGCCTGGCGCATTTCCGCAGGGAGGTGGAGTAGACCGGCGTCCTGAATGATTTCTCCGCCAAATTCTCCATTGCCGCCCTGTGACCTTGTCCGCCGGGTGCCGGGCGCGTTGCCGCGTTTCCCGGCTAGCCCCACCCGGCAACGGGCGTGAACAAGGCGAATAAGGATGGCTTGAACGCAAAGGAAGGGCAAGACGACCTTGGAAGGAACGATAGCCAAGTCGTTCCGGCTGACGGATGTGAACTGAGAAGTGAGTCCACTTTGGTAGGAGGGCGCAGATGATACCCCTTCATAAGAAGGGGGCTTTAAAAATGGCAGGGAGCGCTATTAGATTTTGGATTGGGGGGCAACATTCAATACTATATTTATAATATGGTTTTCAGAGGTCCGTATTTTTGCGAAAATACGGTCGTTGTTCTGAATGGAAGCACCGGCCGAAGACTCTTCAATAACGGAAACCAGGATATTGTTGCGCTTATTCTGCCTCCCAGCAATGGGAGGATGAGTGCGCTTCGAGTCTTTTGCGATTTCATTGACAATGCAACGATCCCTCTGCAAATTGTTCCCCCCATTGAAGCGTTGCTCTGTTGCATTGCCGTGAAAAGTCCATCCTCCCGCCAGCCGGGTCGCTGTCCGCCGGATTCGGCTTTTCCCATGCGCCATGGAACGTTTCTGGGGAACTATCCGGAAAAAACATTGTCGAGTTTGAGAAATGGAGGTTTTGATGAAAGTTGCACTTTTAATGAAAAGCATGTGCAAATGGGTGCTGCCCGCCTTGCTCCTCTGCGTTGTTGCTGCTCCCGCCGCCATGGCGCGTACGTCCAGCCACCCGGACACGTTGGTTGTGGCAACCACCTATGACGCCAAGACGCTTGATCCTTATATGACCAATGATGTGGCGTCTTCCAATGCCATGCGTCAGATATATGAAACCCTCGTGACCATCGACGACGAGGGCAAGGTCGTCCCCTCCCTCGCGGAAAAAGTTGAGCGCGTTGACGACAAGACGTACCGGTTCACCCTGAAAAAGGGCGTTAAGTTTCATAACGGCGAGCTCCTTACTGCCGATGACGCCATCTTCAGTTTGAAACGTGCCTATGAAAAAGGTGCTTCCGTCCGTCATATTATGGGTGTCATCGATCCCAGTGGCTTCAAGAAGATTGATGACTACACCTTTGAGGTGAAGACCAAGGAAGCAATGAGTTCCTTCTTGGCCGCACTGACGCACTTCGGCGGCGGTGTCATTCTCAACCAAAAGGCCGTCGAAGCGGCTGGCGACGATTACGGTTTTAAACCCGTCGGTACTGGCCCCTATAAGCTCGTCTCATGGAAGAAGGGCGACCGCATGGAATTGGAGCGCTTTGAAGACTACCACGGCGAAAAGCCCGAGTTCAAAAAAATGGTGCTTCGCATCATTCCCGAGGCATCCAACCGCACCATTGAGCTGGAGAGCGGAAACGTTGACATCGCTTTCGAGCTTTCCTCGCTGGACATTTCCCGCGTCAAGGCCAATCCGAATCTGAAAATCAGCTCACTGGTCGACAACTCCGTCACCTATCTCGGCTTTAACTGCAGCAAGCCGCCTTTTGACAATCAAAAGTTACGTCAGGCCATTTTTAAGGCCATCAACATTCCCGCCAGCGTCAAGGCCGCCTTCCGGGGCAACGCCTATCCTGCCGCCAGCGTCATCGCGCCGAACGTCAAGTACGCAGACTCAAGTCTGGAAGTGCCCAAGGCCGACCTGGCCGAGGCCAAGAAACTGCTGGCCGAAGCCGGTTACCCCAACGGCCTGAACACCACGCTCTGGACCAACTCAAAGAAGGTCCGTGTGGACATGGCCACCATCATTCAGGCGCAGCTGAAAAAGATTGGCGTAAATGTGAAGGTTCAGGTTATGGAGTGGGGCGCTTACCTGCAGGGGCTTAAGGAGTTTAAACACCAGCTCTTCCTCGTTGGTTGGACTTGCCAGACCCCGGACCCGGACATGGCTGTTTACCCTACCTTCCATTCCTCGCAGATCGGCGGCAACAACTTTGCCGCATTTGGTGATCCCGAAGTGGACAAGTTGCTTTCCACCGCCCGTATTACGCCTGACGGACCGGAACGCAAGGCCATGTACTCCGAAATTCAGAAGCTGCTGCGCGAAAAGGCTCCCTGGGTGCCCTTGGCGAACAAAAAGTTCGCCTTTGGTCTTCAGGACTACATTGTAGGCTTCAAGCCCAGCCCGTTCGGTTTCCACGCCTTGTACAAGGTTAAGCTCAAGAAATAATGCCCATCGGGAAGGCGGCCTTTGGTCGCCTTCCCGTGTTTCCGGTCCGAGAACCTGCTGCCAGGGTGATTGGGCGTTTCCGGATCAGACCGGAAACATCCCGACAGCGGGAATAGACGGCCTGAAACCATCTTTGACAGCACTCCCATTGCTCCGGTCTCCTCGGCTCCTTTTTGCCTGGACTCCCTCGAATGAAGCCGACCCCCGAGTGAAACATCAAGGAGATTACCGTGCTCAGATACATCCTGAGACGTTGCGCCATGTTGGTCCCTGTGCTTCTTGGCGTTGTTTTCATCGTTTTTCTCATGCTCTACGTCACCCCGGGCGATCCCGCCCGGATGGTGCTCGGTGAACAGGCGCCGCAGGCGGATGTGGACAATCTGCGCCAGGAGATGGGACTGAACGACCCCTTTCTGCTCCAGTTCGGCCGATATGTATACAAGGCGGTTGTTGAAGGCGATATAGGTCGTTCCTACATCACCAAGCGGCCAGTTTTGGGCGAACTGATGGAGGCCTTTCCCGTCACCTTGAAACTGTCCGCTCTGGCCATGGGCATTGCCTTGCTGGTAGGCATTCCCTGCGGCATTGTTACGGCCGTGAAGCAATATTCGATTTTCGACAACATTGTGACATTGTTCGCTTTAATAGGCATATCAATGCCGGTCTTCTGGTTGGGGCTGCTCATGATCCTGCTGTTCACGGTCAAATTGAATTGGCTGCCTCCATCAGGGTTCGACTCTTTTGACGCCATGATAATGCCTGCGGCTACACTCGGCCTGCAAAGTGTGGCCATCATTACCCGAATGACGCGGTCTTCCATGCTCGAAGTCGTCCGCCAGGACTATATCTGTACGGCGCGCGCCAAAGGGCAGAAGGAGAGTGTGGTCATCAGGAAACACGCCTTGCCCAATGCCTTGGTCCCGGTCGTCACCATCGCCGGTATCCAGTTCGGAATACTGCTGGGCGGCGCTGTCCTGACGGAAATCATATTCTCCCTTCCCGGCCTTGGCCGACTCATGGTCAGCTCCATCGAGATGCGCGACTATCCCATGGTGCAGGGCGGTGTCCTGTTTATCGCTCTCGCATTTTGCTTGGTCAATCTCGGGGTGGATCTGCTCTACGCCTGGCTCGATCCACGCATAAAATCCCAATACGTATAGAGGACCCCTCATGCAGAATAAAAGGAAATCACTTTGGGGGCAGGTCTTTGTCCGGCTCAAAAAAAACAGGATGGCACTCGTCGGTCTGGCCATTCTTTTAGCCATTTTGCTCACGGCGTTGTTTGCCAATGTCATCGCCCCCTTCCCCTATGATGAGCAGGACCTCCTGGCTACTTTGGAAGGTCCATCTTTCCAGCACTGGTTCGGCACGGACGAATTCGGCCGGGATATCTTCAGCCGCATCATTTTCGGCAGCCGCATTTCGCTTCAGGTCGGTTTTGTGGCCGTAGGCTTTTCCGTCGCTGTAGGCGGCTTTCTCGGCGCTGTTGCGGGCTACTACGGCGGTAAGATCGACAATGTGATCATGCGCGTCATGGATGTCCTGCTCTCCATACCGCAGTTGCTGCTCGCCATCTCTGTCGCGGCATCTCTTGGTCCTGGGCTTCTGAACCTGATGCTGGCGGTCGGCATCGCTGCCATTCCGCAATACGCTCGGCTCGTGCGGGCCTCTGTTCTTTCGATTAGAGACCAGGAATTCGTCGAGGCGGCCATTTCGGTTGGCTCAGGCGATCTACGCATCATCTTCAAGCACATTCTGCCGAACTGTCTGGCTCCGATCATAGTCCAGGCAACCTTGGGCGTGGCCTTCGCGATTCTTATCGCCGCAGGCCTGAGTTTTATTGGCCTGGGATTGGAACCTCCCACCCCCGAGTGGGGCGCCATGCTCTCCGGCGGCAGGGAATTTATTCGGGACTACCCCTATATGACCCTGTTCCCCGGTCTGGCCATCATGATCACCATTCTTGGCCTAAACTTCCTGGGTGACGGACTCAGGGATGCCTTGGACCCGAAGCTCCGTAACTGATCAACTCCGGGAGGGCACCTGCCTGCGCCCGGAGCCAGATTGATTTCAGCCCCACAACGGGAGTCACGATACATGCCAAACACTTCATTGTTATCCATCCGGAACCTCGATGTCTGCTACACAACGGACAACGGTACAGTACAGGCGGTTTCCGGCTTGAATCTCTCCATCAAAAAAGGCCAGACGCTCGGCTTGGTTGGGGAGACCGGTGCCGGAAAGACCACCATGGCCATGTCGGTGATGCGACTCATCGCCTCGCCTCCAGGAAAAATCACCGGCGGTGAAATATTCTTTGAGGGAACCGACCTTCTCAAGACCTCCGATTCGGCTATGCGCAAGGTGCGCGGCGGGAAAATTGCCATGATTTTCCAAGACCCGATGACGTCCTTGAACCCCATTATGCCCGTGGACGAACAGGTCGCGGAAATGGTGGCCCTGCACAACAAGCAGTCCAAACAGGAATCGCTCAAGCGGGCGTTGGCCATGCTCGAATTGGTCGGCATCCAACCAGACAGGGCGGGCGAGTACCCGCACCAGTTCAGCGGCGGAATGAAACAGCGCGTGGTCATCGCCATCGCGCTGGCCTGCAACCCGGCCCTGCTCATTGCCGACGAGCCGACCACCGCCCTGGACGTTACCATCCAGGCCCAGGTGCTCGAACTCATGAAAGGCCTCAAGGAGCAGTTCAACACGGCCATGATAATGATCACCCACGACCTCGGTATTGTGGCCGAGACCTGCGATCATGTGGCCATCATGTATGCGGGGCGTATCGTCGAGGAAGCCGACACCACTTCACTTTACGCGAATCCAAGGCATCCCTATACACAAGGGCTTTTCGCCTCTATTCCCAACGTCAAGGAGGAGCGGGAGTCGCTGGCTGTCATTCCGGGGCTGCCGCCTGAACCGACCGACATCCCGTCCGGCTGTCCGTTTCACCCGCGTTGTTCCCACGCCATGGAGCGCTGCAAGGTGGAAAAACCCAAACCGGTGGTCGTGAGCGATGGGCACGTCGTCGCCTGTTTTCTTGAAGGAGGTGCCTCGTGAGCGCGCCGTTCGTTCAGGTGAAGAACCTGAAAAAGTATTTTGAAACACGAAAGGGACCTCTCCATGCGGTGGACGATGTCACCTTTGATATCCAAAAAGGGGAGACCCTTGGGCTCGTAGGGGAATCCGGCTGCGGCAAATCCACCACCGGACGTGCCGTCATCCGTCTCCTGGAGCCTTCCGACGGACAGGTTTTCATCGGTGGTCAGGACATCCTGCGCCCCTCTCGCCGGGAGGTGAAGGCACTGCGTTCCAAGATGCAGATGGTCTTTCAGGATCCATACTCCAGCCTCAATCCGAGGCTTTGCGTGGCAGATCTCATTGCTGAACCGCTCGATGTGAAGAAGGTCGGTTCCTCGGCCGATCGGACAAAGCGTGTTAGAGAGCTTTCGGATATCGTCGGCCTGAGCAAAAGTCTCGAAAACGCCTACCCACATGAATTGGACGGCGGCAGGCGACAGCGTGTCGGCATTGCGCGGGCTTTGGCCCTGAACCCTGAATTCATCGTCCTGGACGAGCCTGTTTCGGCTCTGGACGTATGTATTCAGGCGCAGGTGCTCAACCTGCTGGATACCCTGCAAAAGGAAATGGGACTGACCTATTTGTTCATCTCCCATGACCTTTCGGTGGTTCACCATGTTTCGGACCGCATCGCGGTCATGTATCTGGGCCGTATTGTGGAGATGGCTGACTACAAAACCATTTTTACGAATCCGCTGCATGCCTACACCAAGGCACTGCTGTCGGCCATTACCGTACCGATCCCGAATTTGAATCCAAAACGCATTATTCTGGAAGGTGACGTGCCAAGTCCCATCAATCCGCCAGAAGGATGCCGCTTTGCCGGTCGCTGCTACTTCGATAAAATAGGTGCCTGCACCTCTGAAACGCCAAAGTTGGTGGAGGTGGCCTCCGGCCATTTCGTGGCCTGCCATGTGGTGGAACGGGAGCTGGCGAGTCTGGTATAACCAGGTCATCGGATCGATCAAGTTCAAAGGAAGCAAGAGATGTCTGAATCGAGAATGGATACAATGGAAAAACGGTTTGTCCGCTATTGCAAGGTGGACACCCAGAGCGACCAGAATTCTACCACGGCTCCCAGCACGGCCTGCCAGCTCGACCTGTCCCGCATGTTGATAGATGAACTTCTTGAGCTGGGTATAGGTGATGCCGAACTGACCGAATACGGTGTGGTATTCGGCACCCTGAAAGGCAACGTGACGGATCGCACTGTCCCGACCATCGCCTTTGTGGCCCATGTGGATACGGCCCCCTCGTTTTTTGCCGAGGGCGTCAAGCCGCTGGTCCACCGGGATTGGGACGGCAGCCCCATCGTACTGCCCGACAATCCCGACGTAGTCATCGACCCGGCCTTGCAGCCGTACCTGCAAAGCAAAAAGGGCGACACAATCGTCACCGCCAGCGGTACCACCCTGTTGGGAGCGGACGACAAAGCGGGCATCGCCATCATCATGGGGCTCATTGATTACCTCAAGGCCCATCCCGAGATTCCCCGGGGCGACATCCGCATCTGTTTCACCCCGGACGAGGAGATCGGACGGGGCGTGAGCGACGCCATGGTCAAGGACCTCAAAGCTGAATTTGCCTATACCTTGGATGGTGAAAACCCCGGTGATCTGGTGGCTGAGACCTTTTCCGCCGACAGGGCCGTGATCAACATCAAGGGCGTGTCTATCCATACTTGCTGCGCCAAGGATCGGCTGGTTAACGCGCTTTACCTGGCATCCAAGATCGTTACCATGCTGCCAAAGGACCACCTTAGTCCCGAATCAACTGAGGGCCGTGAGGGCTTTATCTTCATGGAGGGGATCTACGGCAACGCCGCCGAAGCGGACATGATACTGAATCTGCGCGATTTTGAATTGGACGGTCTTAAGGCACAAGCTGAACTGCTGGAAAGCATCTGCAATACGGTCAATCGTACCGAGCCCAGAGCTCGAATCACATGCACGGTGACGCCGCAGTACAGGAATATGCGCTACTGGTTGAAGGACGACCCGCGTCCCGTGGAACTGGCCCAAAGGGCATACGCAGATGAAGGCATGCCGCCGAATATGCTTCCTTTCCGGGGAGGAACGGACGGGTCGATCATGACCGAAAAGGGCATTCCCACCCCCAACATTTTTTGCGGAATGCAGGCTCCCCACGGACCCATGGAGTGGGTCAGCATCCAGGACATGGATAAAGCGCTGCTCATCTGCGCCCGCGTGGTCCGTTACTGGGCCGAAGAAGCCTGAACCATATCCTGCTGAAACTTCCGGGCAAGGCCGCGGGTTACCTAATCCGCGGCCTTGCCACTTGATAACGCGGGGCCAGGTCCGGATTTGCCCCTTGACATTCACAGAGTCAAAGCCGCCATGAAGGCGGCCGGGCTCGGCCGCCTAGGACTCCACGATCTGCCCCATTCCTTCTCTGTCGCCTTCCTCGAAAAGGGCGGCAGCATCACAGCCCCTGCATGAGCTGCTCGTCCACTCCGAATTCAGGATCACATCCGACACCTACGCGCACGTCACCAACGACGCCCTGTAGGAAGCCGCCAACTTGGTGGCTTCGGTCCGTTGGATTTGCTTGAACCGAAGTGATTGGTTGTGATTTGCGGATTTTCCATCTTGGAAAGGACGAAATCAACGGTGGCTTTTAGATCATATGAGCTAGGCTTAAAGCAGTCTTTGATCTTATCGTATTCATTGACACTGTTTTCATAAATTCCGTATTTCGCGTACTGCGGCAGAGTTTCACTTTTGAAGATGAGTTCACTGCCTTCGTCCATTTTTTCAAAAGTAATATCTGCAAGTTTCCAATAAAAACGAAGCCAGCAATGGTATTCGTTTTCATCGTACCAATACCCTTTTACCAGCTCCGGTTCGAAACCTTTTGACAAAGAATTTCGTAGGCAATTATGTTTGCCCATTCGCAGCTTCCCTTCCGGGAAGGCCGTTAGGATGCCACTCAACAACGGTTGAAAAGCCCGGCCTAGTCCGGCTTTTCTTTTGCTCTTTGACATAACCAGCCATCACCATCGCCGAAGGTGTGGTGGCCCAGTACAAGGAGACCGGCAACGTCCAAGAGGGCATCGCCCAGCTGGCCCAGGCCTCGGGTCTGGAATGGGTGGCCGAGATCGCCGATCGCGACGACGTGGACTGGCAGGCTGTCCTGGAGGGCAACCCCTATGCGGGCACCCTGGAAGGCGGAGTGTCCTTCCTCGATCGCGGCCAGATAAACCGCGTCACCATCGGCGAAGGCGAAATCATTATCCGCTCCGTCCCCGACACCGATCGAATCACTTTTCGCCTCTCAGCCTGGTCGCCGAGCACAAAAAACGGCCTATGCCACCGCCCTCCAGACCCCGACGACAACAAAGCAGCCCCCAAGGGGTGCGGGCCGCCTGCATTAACATGAGGGACCCTGCAACCAATGACGGGATATGCTGTCGGTTCGCTTTGGAGCAATTCGCACCACACCATAAGTAACACGGTTCGCGCTGCATCTTGGGCCTGTCATTTGTGATCAGGCTGTCTGTTCTTGTGCTTTCAACCGCGCCGCTTTCCGCCCAGTTTTCCTTCAAGGGTCGAATCGACGACCTCAACGAGAAACTCGATCATTGTTTGCCTGTCCAAAGGCAGAGGGGGTGGGGACGAAAGCAAACCATACCCATCGTAAAAGGGAATGAGCAAACTCACCGCCCTGTCGGTGGCTTCTGCCGTTTTGGCAAAGGGGGCGAGCGCCTTGGCAACCTCATCCGCATAGACGTGATAGTACTCGTGCAGACGGCGTTGTATGCCGTCGTTTCTCGTCGCGATCCCCCACAACTCGCGAAACACCTTCCCGATCTCGGACTCGGCATACTCCATGCCGTAGGTCGCAAGAAAACGGAGCATCTCGTCCCTGCCCTCCGGGCAATGTTCCGAAAGGGCCGCATTGTAATGGTCGCCGCATCGCAAGAAATATTCATCAAGCACCCCGGCAAGCAATTCGTCTTTGTTCTTGAAATAGTATTGCAGGTTTCCCAGCGACATCCCGGCCTTGGCCGCCACTTTCCGCATGGACAGTCCCTGCTCGCCATAGTCCCGGAGTATCTCTAGGGTGCTATCAATAATCAGCGGTATCTTGGGATTGCTTTTCTGATTGGCGTTAAGAGCCATGTTCACTCCTTCATTCAATTCTTTATCCCGTTATTCGGTCGGCCGACCTAATTCTGTCAACCCCGTGAACCAACCTTCTTTTGGCAAGGTTGACTAAATGGGTCACATGACCTATTTGTCGTCGCAGAGCGGTTAGGTCGACTGACCTAAAGCCGCCCAAACCCAAATCATCCAATTCAAGAAAGAGGAGTCAATATGAAGGTTATCAATATCCTGGGAAGCCCCCGAAAGAAGGGGACGAGTAGCCGCATTGCCCAGACTTTTACCGATGCTATGGAGAAAAAGGGGGCGCAAGTAGAACATTTCTACCTCAACGGCATGACGTACAAAGGGTGTCAGGGGTGCGAACAATGCCATACGAAACAGGATAAATGCATCCTGAATGACGATCTGACCGCAGTCCTTGACGCGATGCGCACGGCGGACGTGACCGTATTCTCAAGTCCCGTCTATTTCGGCGACATATCCGGCCAGTTCAAATCCTTTTTCGATCGAACCTGGTCCCATGTGGCGATAGACTATGCGAACGAAGATCCCTTCACCTCCCGCCTCCCAGAAGGAAAAACCGCCGTGTTTATTCTGAGTCAGGGGGATGTTGAGGCCAATCATGGGGATATTATCGAACGGTACCGCTCCATCTTTGATCGCCATGGGTATGACCTGAAAATCATTCGCGCAACCTCACTGATGAGCGGCAGACCGGATGAGGACGTTTCCCAGGCCCAAAATGAAGCGGCCAAGATTGCGGAAGCGCTGTCCTAGCCCCGACCTCAACAATCAAAGCCTTGAGGCATACAGTCGTCTCGTACCTCCAATCCGCCATCCAAACTCACGCACAGCATGAACGCAAAAGGGCTTACGAGTACTCGTAAGCCCTTTTGATTTGCTCATTCAGTTTTGTTTAGAACTTTTTGAACTCTGAATCGTCGTTACTGCCAAAGTCGAGTTCTACACCCGACGGAGCCGAGTTGAGAGGCTTTGGTGCAGGAGTCGTTACTCTCCGGGTGACGGTTGGTTGAGCCTGGAACGAATGTGTTCCCTGATGGTCACGAGTTTTAAAGAAGGAAATCGCGGATCGGAGCTGTACGGATTGTCCTGCCAACTCTTCAGAAGTTGCGGACATTTCCTCTGCTGCGGAGGCTATCTGCTGGATCATTTGGTCAAGTTGTGAAATGGCACGATTGACTTGGTCTGCTCCAGCATTTTGCTCACCGGAGGCTGCGGCGATATCTTGAATCAATTCTGCTGTTCGTTGAATGTCCGGGACTATTTGGTTGAGCATGTCACCTGCGGATTCGGCGACAGCAACGCTGGAGGCGGAGAGATCACTGATTTCGGCTGCCGCTTCACCGCTGCGTTCCGCCAGCTTGCGAACTTCGGCGGCAACAACGGCAAAGCCCTTGCCATGCTCGCCTGCTCGGGCGGCCTCAATGGCAGCATTCAGGGCGAGCAGGTTGGTTTGACGGGCAATATCTTCAATGATGCTGATCTTGTCAGCAATTTTGCGCATGGCATCAACAGTCTGAGCGACGGCTTGGCCACCCTTGCTGGCATCATCTGCAGCGCGACGGGCGATGCGTTCTGTTTCCAATGCATTCTCAGCATTTTGGCTGATGTTGGAAGCCATCTCTTCCATGCTGGCGGAGACTTCTTCTACGTTGGCGGCCTGCTCTGTAGCCCCTTGGCTCAGAGTCTGAGCTGTAGAAGACAGTTCTGAACTGCCAGAGGCTACACGTTCAACGGAATTGCGCACATCTCCCACTACAGATTTGAGCTTATGGCCCATGCCAGTAAGATCTTGAGCGAGTTGGCCGATTTCGTCTTTTTGGTCAATTGCGAGCGAAGCATCCAGATCACCGGATGATATTTGCTGAGTGAAGGCCACGCCCATGCGAATCGGGGTGACAATGGATTTTGCCAGGAAGTATATGATAATAATAAGACCAATGATGGCAGTAACGCTCATGATGATAGAGAGCATGACGGCGTCATTGGAAGCTTCCATTATTCGGCTCATGGGCAAGGCTACACCAAGGGCCCAGCGTTTTCCGGATTGTCCCACAAGGAAGGGAGCTATGACGAGTTCAAACTCTTCGCCGTCTTTTTCAAGAGAGGTGACGAGAGTCTCTCCGCTTTCGAGTGAATCTCTAACCATCCGGTCCATTTCTGAACTGACCGCATCTTTTGTATATTTGCCGACTTTATCAGGGTCGGGGTCGGCTGCGATCATGCCACTATTCGTTATGAGAAATCCATAGCCAGTTTCGAACGGATTGATTCCAGCGACCAAATTGTCGATTTCAGTCATGGCGAGGTCTACACCAGCTGCGCCAATAGTGTTTCCGCTGGCGTCTTTAATGGGCGTTCCGATGGTGACAAGCATGACTTTTCGGCCATCAAATGTATATTCATAGGGGTCTTCGAAGCTATCTGTGCCAGAACGAATTGGATCAAGATACCATTGGCCTTGCAGATTACTGGCTCCAGACATTTTTTTGCCTGTCTGGTACCAAGGCGCATATCTGCCTGATTTATGAGAGCTTGGCTCGCCAACAAACGGAGCATCATCACCATTATATGCGTTGGGTTCATATGCTACCCATGTCGAAGATATAGACGGGTTGGAGTTCGCAACTTCCTTGACGATTTCGTTACCGAGTTTACGGCTGGGGGTATCATTATATTTTTTGATGCCTTCAAAGGTCTGGGCCAGGCCGCGTGCTGCGGCTGCGGCACTATCTAGTTGGGATTTGATTGCGTTCCCATACCGTCCAGCCATTTCTTTGCCCAACTTTTCAGCGTCATCTTGTGTGACGTTCTGGAATTGCGTGACAAGTACTGTCAGAGTAATGCCCATTACTAGTACAACCAGTAGGCCGACTGGGAGTATTATCTTGTTTCTGAGGCTCATATTTTTATATAATTTCATAAAAATCTGTCTTTTTATAAAGTGGATTTTAGGGGTTTAAAATACTACATTTTTAACTGTTAGAGTACCATTGTATATTGAGTTAATGAAAAAGGGAACCCGTACAAAATATTTCGGTCTAAAATTATAATAGTTATAATGAGTTCACAGAATGGAGCTGACCTGCTCCCAGTTTATGTTCCGGGCTTATGTTAATCTGCACTCTTCCTGCTGAGCTTGTCCATCCCCCAGCATAGCTCCCCCTTAGGGGGAGCCGCGCGACCGGCGTGGAGATGCCCCCCCCAATCTACTCCAAGATTTCCCCTTGCACTCAAATGTATATCAGCCAGTATACCAGGGTACAAAAAAAGTACTTACGGATTGTTGTAAGTAATTTATTTCGTTTGAATAATTAATAAAAATTGAACTGAAGGCCTACTGATTACGAAAACCCGTTCTGAAATTGTAAGCTGTGTAATTATTCACTTTTTTAACATTTTTTGCCGTCTTGGCACATAAAAGCATACCCGAGTATACAGCTCGTATGCCAAGATAAAATCCTTTAATTTGGGACGGTTACTTTTAAAATATCAATTTATTATGAGGAATGCATTTCTTAAAATTCATGTTATGTTAGGCGGTTATATGAACGACCTACTGAATGTTGTCCAGGTGCGCATTACCGCGCATTAGGCTTTTGAATGGCCTTCAAGAGGTCGTGGGTTGGATTCCCTTGAGCTCCGCCAATGAATTTACAGGCTTAGAAATTTTTCATTCCAAGCCTTTTTCGTGGAATGTACAAAAGAATATACAAAGAAATCAGGTGATTGAAAAAGTGTGAGCTCTGAACTGTGACCTGTTTACCGGGAGTCGGTCACACCCGCCTCTGTGTTGCATGGGCCATTTCTTAATATAACTCAGGTTTGTTGGAAGATAATACGCCCTTCTGTGATACAGCGTACAGTTACTTGTAACACATTGATACACTGCTGCACTGATTTGATTTTGCCTTATTGTGCAGAATATCCTTTGTTGTCGGGTGAATAGAGGGGAAGAGTGCCTGTCCGCTCCAATGGCGAGCGCATATGTATGGGGCACTGTGCGATATGGCGTAGACAATAATATCGGCGCGTTGTCACGGTTTTCCCAATAGTCGTGACAGGGCATTTGTGACAATTTTTTTAACCGGTTGCGCGAAACTACCCCCAGCCTCTCCTCCTGAGGAGGCTCCCCCCCTTATATTCCGGCAGGTCGCTGGCACCAGACTTGCTCAATGGATGCAATTGTATTGTGAAATGATGCAAAGGCTGATGTCTGCTCCCGTAGAACATGAAGGGCGCTGGTTGGTCCGGTGGCAGGCAGCCTGAGGACTTCATTGATGCACCGTGCATACTCTCATCCCAACACTAAATGAGACATGATGTTTTGCGAAGGAGTGTTAATCATGCTGAGAAAAATGATCCTGAATATCAATAATGCAGACTGCCTTATTGTGTATGATCCAGAAGAATCTTTGGCCGAACGTTTACGCAGCATGGGTCTCACCGGCACCAAGGTCGGTTGTGAGACCGGTCAGTGCGGCATCTGTTCCGTGCTCCTTGACGGAAAGGTCATCCGCGCTTGCACTCGAAAAATGAAGAAGGTGAAGGAGTTCAGCAAAGTCGTCACCATTGAAGGGATCGGTACTCCTTCCAATCTGCACCCGCTGCAAATGGCCTGGCTGGTGCACGGCGGCGCACAGTGCGGTATCTGTGCTCCCGGCTTTATTGTTTCGGCAAAAGGACTGCTGGACACCAATGCTTCCCCGAGCCGGGAGGAAGTACGCGACTGGTTCCAAAAACACCGTAATGCATGCCGCTGCACGGGGTACAAGCCTTTGGTTGATGCGGTCATGTCGGCAGCCAAGGTCCTTCGCAACGAAATAACCATGGAAGATTTGGCGTTTAAGCTTCCCGAGGACCAACGAATCTACAACACGGCGTGCCCCAAGCCAACGGCAGTGGCCAAGGTGACCGGTGTTTGCGACTACGGTGCCGATATCAACAGCAAGCTGCCAGACGGTGTGTTACATTTGGCGCTAAAGCATGCAGACGTTTCCCATGCGAATATCCTCTCCATCGACACTTCGGAAGCGGCCACGATGCCGGGGGTCCGCAAAGTCATCACTCACAAGGACATCAAAGGCTCCAATCGAGTCAATGGGCTGACCTTTTTGCCGGCCAACAAAAGCGACGGCTTTGAAAGGCGGCTGTTGAACGACGAAAAGATTTATCAATATGGGGATGTCGTGGCCATCGTTGCAGCAGACACCGAGGCGCATGCCAGGGCCGCGGCAGACACAATCAAGGTCGAATATGAGTTGCTGACGGCTTATATGGATGGCCTTTCGGCGATTTCGGACGATGCCATGGAGATTCATCCCGGGACCCCGAACCTGTATTGCGAGATGCCGTGCATTAAAGGAGAAGAGACTGCCCCGATCATGGAATCCGCTCCGCATGTGGTGGAGGGAGGATTCTTTGTGCAGCGCCAGCCTCATCTCGTGCTTGAACCCGACGTGGGCCTCGCCTATCCCAACGAGGATGGGGGGTATACGGTTCAGAGTAAACACCAGTTTCTTCAGGCTGTTCCGTTAATGGTCGGTGAAGCTGTCGGTCTCCCGATGGACAAGATCCGTGTGATTTCCAATCCCGCCGGCGGTAGTTTTGGTTCCAAAATGAGCCCGATAACTGAAGGACTGCTGCTCGCTGCCGCCGTCATTATGGAAGCCCCGGTCTGTTTGCACCTGAATTATGATCAGCAAAGTTTCTTTAGCGGCAAGCGTTCCACTGGCTATTTCAATGTTAAAATGGCGGCTGATGCGGACGGCAAGTTGCAGGCAATGGAATATGATTTCCTGTTCGATCATGGGGCGTACCATGACGCTTCGTCCGATCCGCTGATTGAAAAGGGGTTTCGCTGGTGCGGTGCGGGGCTATATTTCCCCAATATACGTGGTGTAGGCAGGATGTGTGCCTCCAATCATGCTTGGGGAACCGCCTTCCGTGCTTTTGGTTCGCCTCAGGCTCTCATGGCCAGCGAATCCCTGGCCGACATGATGGCCGAAAAAATTGGCATGGACCCGTTGGAGTTCCGCTACATCAATACGTACCGGCCCGGAACAACGATGACCTCCGGTTGTGAGATGGATGTGCATCCGTTCCCCACGCTCATCGAAAAAATGCGTCCCAAATATGACGCAGCGTTGCAACGAGCCCAAAAGGAATCCACTGCTACCAGGAAGCGGGGTGTAGGCGTTTCGTTGGGAATGTATGATTGTTCGTTTGCTGCAAACGACAATGCGGAAATCGATGTGGAATTGAACCCTGACGGCACCGTCACCCACTACAGCGGGTGGCACGATATGGGACAGGGCGCAGATATCGGCGCATTGTCGCTGGCGCATGAGGCATTCAAACCTTTGGGGCTGAAGCCGGATCAGATTCGCCTGGTCATGAACGATACCGCTATCACGCCGAACACCGGTGCCGCAGCAGGCAGTCGCTCCCATTATATGGCGGGCAAGGCAACCATTGACGGTGCCAACAAGCTGATGGAGGCCATGCGCAAGGACGACGGCACGTTCAGAACATATCAGGAGATGGTCGATGAGGGACTTCCCCTGAAATACCGCGGGGTATCTTCCACTGTTGGCTGTTCCACGCTCTGCAACCCGAACACCATGCAGGGTGACCCCAACCCCACCCATACCTATGGCGTGTTTATGGCCGAGGTCGAGGTGGACACCGAGACCGGTAAGACCAAGGTACTGAAAATGACGTTGCATGCTGATTTCGGCGTCATCGGCAACCGCCTTGCCGTGGATGGCCAGATGTACGGCGGTATTGCCCAAGGTGTTGGATTGGCACTCCGCGAAAACTTCGAGGATCCCAAGAAGGACACCACGCTGATCGCTCAGGGATTCCCTTACATAAAGGATGTTCCTGATGAAATAGAGCTGGAGTACACGGAAACACCTCGGCCGAGCGGCCCGTTCGGTTCCGGCGGTTGCGCTGAATTATCCCTGACTTCTCCGCATGTCTCGATTGTCAACGCCATCTACAACGCAACGAAGGTCCGCATCTACGAGTTGCCCGCCACACCGGATAAGGTGTTGGAAGGACTCAAAGTGCTGAAGAGCGGCGGAACTCTCAACCCCCCGGCGTATTATCTGGGTAGCGATATGTATGAAAAACTTGAAGAGTTGCGCAACAATCCCGTGAGCGTATAATCGCGAAAACAAGAACGCTTCGGCAATATCCCAAGAGGGGACCCGTTTTACGGGTCCCCTTTTTTTCAACGTTACTCTCTTCTTGTCTCATTGAAGCCTTGTCTGACCGGTATTTCGGCACCCCGTATATCCTCAATAGGCAGAAGATACGGCAGTATTCCATAAAATCCTTTCCATGCGAACATACCAGTATGAGAGAAATTTGGACTGGTCAGATTGTCAACATTATCTTTGTGTGGCACAATATTTATATTCATATGCATTGATATTTCTTATGCGATTATTTGCATTTAAGCGGAATGACCATCGGCGGTGAAAAATGGGAAGCTCTTCCTCCCAACGGGGCGAGAAATCACTTGTTGTAGTTCAGGCATGGGACAGGCTTGTCACATCAAGTTTTGTCGATACTTCATTGCTGCGCAAAGAAGTTGCCCTTTCCTGGGAACGCTGTCTGGGGAACCATGTCAGTACCTCCAAAGGAATCAGCACGATCAAGGACATAGATGTCCTGATCAAACGCGAAGAGAACGAGCGGCTCCGTTGTGCGGCCATGCCGCATATGGAACAGCTCTATGAAGCGATCAAAGGCAAAGGGTATGTAGTTATTTTGACAGACCCCCTGGGGGTCATTTTAGATATATTCGGGGATAAGCGTATGCAGTCCCTTGCCGAGAGCCTCAATGTCGTCCCCGGTTCGGACAATTCGGAAATGGCCATCGGCACTACTGCTCCCGGCATTTCCCTTGTGCGGGGGACACCCATTCAAATCCATGCACATGAGCACTTTTGTCAATTGTATCACAATTGGTCCTGTTCCGCTGCTCCGATCTTCGACTCCCAAGGGCAGTTGCTGGGCTCCCTGGATGTCTCGAATGTTGACCCGTACAACCATCCGCGATTGATGCTTGATCTCGTCAATATGACGGGCAAAAATATAGAAATGGAGTTTCATTTCAGGGAACTTAACAGGCAATACAGCCGGTCATTTCATTACTTTAATACGGTTGTCGAGGAGTTATCCGAGCCAATGGTATTCTTTGATGAAAAGGGCAATATCCGCCATTTGAATCAAAAGGCCCAGGCCCTGATCGGTGCATCGGGAACCAATGCAGAAGGAGCGAAGTACGATGCTGTAATTGCCAACTATGGTAAGCTGATACAGAATCTGCAAAAGGGACAACCGTGGACGGAAGTGCAGTTTGACACTCCGGCTGGGCAAATCGGTGTGGAGGCTCACTTACGGCAGATCCTGGGGGAAAACAAGGAACCCATGGGGGTTGTGGGGTCGCTCAAGAAAAAGGGAACTGTGGAAAACGGGAAAAGCTTGCGGTACACATTCGAGGACTTTGTATCATGCGACAGCAATGTGGCTGCTGTCATTGAGCAGGCCTCAACTGTCGCTGCGATGGATTATACCGTTCTCATTGAAGGAGAAAGCGGTACGGGAAAAGAGATTCTGGCTCAGGCAATCCACAACGGCAGCCCTAGAAAGAACGAACCGTTCATTGCGATCAACTGCGCCGCACTCCCTCGAGAGCTTATTCAAAGTGAATTGTTCGGGTATGAGCAGGGAACCTTTACAGGGGCTAATCGCGGCGGAAAAGCCGGGAAATTCGAACTCGCTGAGGGGGGGGACAATCTTTCTTGACGAGATCGGGGACATGCCCATGGAGGCTCAGGCCAACCTGCTGCGCGTACTCCAGGAAAAGAGCATTACCCGTATCGGTGGTTTGCGTTCCGTTCCGGTCGATGTCAGGGTCATTGCCGCAACTAACAAGGATTTACTGAAGCAGTCGAAGGCTGGTCTTTTCCGGGAGGATCTCTACTATCGCATAGGGGTCATCAATCTGAATATTCCGCCGCTTCGTCAGCGTCCTGATGACATTGAACTCTTACTTGATTTCCTTATTGGCCGATGCCCAAAAAAGCATTTAGCCTGCAAGAAAATTGTATTTTCGGAAGCGGCATTACGTATTCTAAAAGGGTATACTTGGCCAGGTAATGTCCGAGAGATGGAAAACGCCGTTATTTCCATGCTTAGTATGCTTAAGGGTGATACCATCCAGCCTCAGCACCTTCCTCCCAGGATACCTTTGGAAGTGGGGTTCTTTGAAGCCGGAGAGAGTGAAGCTGGTCTTCTTGGAGCCGAGAAGCAGTGTATTTTGACGGCGCTGGAGGAAAACGATGGCAACATTTCTCGGGCGGCCAAAGCGCTGCATGTCAGTCGAGCCACGGTGTATCGGAAAATCCGTAAATATAGTATCCGTATGCCTTGATACCGATCGCTCAACCATTCCAAGGAAACGGGGCAAATGATTCACTTGTAGCTGCCGCCGAATAGTTCGCAACCTGAGCCCTATATGGCTCAGGCATTCGAACGAACGTTGCCCCATAGATTGTTTTTTCAATCCATTTGTAAATCATCTCTTTTCTTTTGGCGGGAGGTCCGGTCAAGTCGCAACCGCTGCTTTTGCCTACCGGACAAGGTGGACGCGCCTTCGGAAATAACGGGGTGCCGACCCTGAGCATGGTTTTGATGTCTTCGGCGAACCCGGCCATCCCGGCGGCGCGCAGGCGTCATCCTGGGGCCGGATGGATGCGCCGATGATATTGCTAAAAATGTCGCCCGGCATGGGCTGTGTCGTTTTGCAGGCCACTCCCATTGCTTTGAAAGATAGGTTGGGGCAGATAGAAATTGCAAAGAATCAATTCCGCGTTTTTTCCTCGAGGACGAATTGGCCACTTCGTTTGGTTCGGGCGGGAGGCGGTCACCTGTTCCCGCGGGGCCGTACGGTCCCGTCGGACAAGAAATCAAACTTGAAGTTGTCTGGATTGATGTTGTTTTTTTTCAAGAGCGTATAAAAATTGCTGCGAGACCTGCCGAGTATGCTCGCCGCTTTGGAAATATTGCCCGCGGCCTCTCGCAAGGCGGCCTCCACCGCCTCCTTTTCGGGGTTTTCCCGAACCTCTTGCAGCTTGGGAACCTCACGAACTTCCCGGACCTCCCGAATCGCCGGAGCATACGCTTGTCGGCTCTTGGGGGTGGCTCCCGAGCAGGTGTTCGGGAAAAAATCTTCCACGCTCAGCAGCCCCTGGCGAATGTGCAGCTCGCAGCACTTCAACATTTCCCGGGCCACGAATCGGTTCAGCTCCTTTTCCTTGGCCGGGAGGTCTTCCCAGTTGACGAGATTGCTTTTCGACTGCTCTGACGCGCCTTCGCTCAGTCTTTGGTCGAGCCAGACATCGTGCAGGTTTTTTGCTATTATATCGATGGTTTTTGGATCATATCTGGCGTCCTTGAAGTCGTAGGAGATGGGCGAGGGCCTGGTCACCGGTCGTGGCGCAAGGTGGCGGAAAACCCTTTCCGACAGATCGTCAACCGAAACAGGTCCCTTCTTGTCTGCGCAGGCCACGCCTATCCATTCCAACACATGCTCGATGCCACGTACGTTCTTGGGCCAGACGGACTCGGAAAAGAGTTTGATGACGTCCTTGCCCAAGCGGATGTCGTACCCTTTTTTCGTTTTGAGCGTCTCTATGACGGATGCCGTGATTTCGGGTATTTGGTCTTTACGTTCGCGTAACGGCGGGATTTCAATGGGCTCTTGCAATATTCTATCGACAAAGTCCCGGTGCAGTTCGTTATTCCGAACGTAATCGTAAATGTTCTTGTTGGAAGCGGAAATGATCTGAATATTTGCATAGTAATCTTTTTCGCTTCCGACTGGACGATAGAAACCGTTGTCGAGGAAATGCAGGAGTTTTTGTTGTATGGTTATGGGAATATCGCAGACCTCGTCGAGGAAGACCACGCCGCCATTCGCTCGCTTCACCAATCCGTCTTTGTTGCTGTCGGCACCGGAGAATGCGCCTTTGACATGCCCGAATAATTGAGACTCGAACAATTCGGGAGAGAGGCCCGAGGCGTTTAAGACGACGAATTCCCCTTTGTCCTTTTGGTGGTTCCATTTCTCATAAATATATCGCGCATAGTACGACTTGCCGACTCCGGGTTCCCCGGTGAGGAAGATGCCGTTGGGCACGATGTAATTTATTTCTATTTTTTCAAGATAGTCATGCATGGCGCGCTACCTCCCGCTTGATTCGGCTTTGGGGCGGACAGTCAGTCCATCTATAGTCAGTTGCTCTTTTTCCAGAAAGTCGTGCATTGCCTTGTCGATCCCGTCGCGTATGATGGAGGTATCCAGGATTTCCATTGAGTAATTGTCGTACACCATGACATGCCTGCCGTCCGGGAAAAAGCTGATACCCTTGTCGCTGAATGAGGATCTGCCCGTGTCCTCGGAACGGTTCCAGGTCGCGACGCGATCTCCGGATTGCGTGTCCCAGATGGTGACGGTGGAGTCATCCTGGATGCCGGCCAGGTAGTCCCCATTCGGCGAATACGCCAGCTTATCGAACTTGGCATAGCTCTCCGAAAAGAGCGTGGCGCCATGCCGACCTCGATTGACGTCGTAGAGAAGCACCTCACCATCGCCGGATTCGATCGCGGCGGCGCTCCCCGTGGGCGAGAAGACCGAACAGTGCGGGTGGAACTCGTCGAGGGAGAGAATCCGCTCTTTTTTTCCCTGCTCGTGCAGCCTGACCTTGTGGTCCCGGAAATACAGGATCGCCGGGTTGTTGGTTCGGGTCACTCCGATGGCATAGATCGCCTCCGGGGCATTGAGTCGCAGGATCGCCTTGCCCGTGATTTTTTTTTCCGGCGTATTGATGTACCTCTTGGCCTGACGCGTATAGAGCGTGTCCCCCTGCATCCAGAACAGTCGTTTTCCGGTTTTGTCGAACACCGGTTCGGGGAATTCGGGCATTTCCCGAAAAGGGTATGTTTTTCCGGTGGACGTATTGAGGAGGTTGTAGCCGTCGTAGTTGAACTGTATGGCCTGGAATTCGCTGGGGGAGTGGATAAAACGATGAAGAGATATAATGCGAATTCTGTCGGCCAGGTAGCTGCTTGCCCGTTCGGCAAAGCCGCTCTTCTCGTCGGCGAAAACGGTGTTGAATTGCCCCCACAGTTCCAGCTGTTTCCTGTAGGAAATCGCGGCGACCCATTTCCCGTCCGGAGATATGGCGGTTGCCCGGTAACCGAGATCGTTTTGATGGATGATCGTCGGCGTATAATCGTTGTTCTTGTCGAGCAGTCGCAGTCCCTTGGCGCTGCTACAGACAATCCTGTCGGAATCTTGTGCAAAATGGAAGTTTTCCAGTTTCAGATCGTCTGCTTCCCGTCTGATTTCAGACAGGCGTGGATACTGGTCGCTTCTCCGAACCAGCCCTTGTGTCGGCCAGTAAAAAAACCACGAGCCGTGCTCGAACGCATATGCCTTTGGTCTTGTTGTGTCTTTGGTGAGCACCTTGATGGACGCTTCGCCTTTGTCCTCATCCACACGTAGGTCCAATGTCCAAAAAGAACTGCCGGATTTTACCCCCAATCGATCTTCGGATAGATACATTTCGTCGATGGGTTTGTCTTTGATCTCCTTGAGATCCTGTACATTGAAGGGGAGGGTGAAAGATGTTTGGTGCTTCTGGGAAAAGCCCTTGATAACGCCGTCCGACGACAAGAGAAACAGCAGGTCGAGTTTATCCGAATAAGCCAGTCGGCAGTCCTTGTTGCCCAAATCGCTTTCGTGGGGGATTTCGTAGAGTTTCTTCATGGACGACACGTCGAAAAAAATGATGCATGTATCGTCAAGGATAACGACGTCACCGCCCGGGAGGAGCTCGAATCCCTTGAATGTGCGGGGGGAAAACGGAATATAGTGTCCCCGCACTTTACCTTTTGGGCAAATGGACGCCATCCTGAGGGTGTCGCCGTCCCAATAGGCGAAGATGTTGTCGTATCGGGAAAATTTGAGCATGGGGTTGGTGATGTCTTTGACCGGCAGTGCCAACCCTCTCATGAAGCAATTGGCTGTGATGAATTTGCCGTATGCCCTGGCCAGGTCCATGCGTTCGCCCAGTTCCTTGGCGGCGAGGAGCCTGTAGGCTTCGGCGGCCGCATCGTACCCCTGTCTTTTGACCAAGGCGGATTTCTCAAGCAGCATTGCGCCGAGCTTGTTGCGGGCGTCGCGGGTCTCTGCCTGGGCCTTGAGCATGGCCTTGCGTGCCTGGTCGGCGCTCTCCTCGGCCTTGCGGGCGTTGATTCGGGCCAGTTGTTCATTCGCTTGGGCCGCTTCCGCGTTCCGTTTGGCTTTTGCTTCGCTGGCCTGGGCTTTTTGGGCGTTGGTCTCCGCGAGTGCCGCGTTGGCCTGGGCCGCTTCCCGGCTGGTGGCGGCCAGTGTGGCGTTGGCTTCGGCGGCTTCGGTCTGCTGCGCCACAATGCGGTTTTGGAACCGCGCATAGACGAGACCGGCGATGGCCGCGATAAGCAGGGCCAAGACGATGCAAATAGTCGCCAGGAGCCGCCGCCGTCCTCGTTGTTCCTGCGCCTCGGCCTTTTTGCGTGAAATTTTGATGAAATCGGCCAGTTCGGTGGCGTCGCTACCCGACAACTCCGGCAAAATGTCCAGCGCTTCCGCCAGCTGCTTGCCCGGGGTGAGGAGCAGATCGTCCGGTTTTTGGTTCTCTTCCCAGTGAATGGCCGCCGCCTTCACCCGGCTCAGAATGCGCAAGTTCTCCCGATTTTTATCGATCCATTGGACCAGCCGTGGCCAATGTGCGAGCAACGCCTCGTGGGCGACGGTGACGAGACGGTTGCCGTCGCTGTCGGTATCCGCGACGAACAGCCGGGCATCGATGAACGCCCGGATGAAGGCGGCACCCTCGGACCCGACGGGAAAATTACTCAGAGCTGCATAGGTCCGGGTGCCCCGGCCGTCCTCCTGTGAGATGGTCAACAATTGACGGAAGACGTTGTGAAAGGCGTGCTGGTCGCTGCCGGGCAGTTGCGTGAATACGGATTCCGCCCGGGAGGCGATGGCGCCTTCCATCCCGCCCATTTCCCGGTAGGCGGCAAGCAGCAGCCGACCCGAGTGTGCAGACTGTTCCCGGCGCTCATAGAGTTCTTCCAGGGTGAATTGCAGCAGGGAGAGGCTTTCCGGGCTGGCCGATGCGGCGTCGCGCAGGATGTCGTCCAGCCGTTCGCCCGTGTCGGGGTCCCACTCATAGGAAAGCCCGGCGGCAATGGCCGGACGGCGTATCATGTCGCCGATTTCCGAGGGCGAGGGGGCCGGGAGGTCATACTGCCCCGGACCCGCCTTGAGTGCGGCCAGCTCGGCCGATTCCAGGACCATGGGGTAGAAGTCGCTACGCAGGGTGGTGAGGATGGTGATGCGCCCGCAGGCGGCGGCCGTGTCCAGAATGTTGCAGAACGCGGATTGCGTCTCCTTCGCAATCTTCTCGTGGAACAATTCTTCCAATTGGTCAACGTGGATGACCAGATGGACCGGCCCGGCGGGCAACCGGGACATGGTGTCGGTGATATGTTCCACGGCCTGATCCGGGGAAGCGGTCAGGAGCCCGGCCAGTTCGGCGGCGCTCCCTTCCCGCGCGAGTTCCGGCAGGGCACCCTCGGCCAGAAGGCTCCCGGCCAGGGCGTCAATGGGGGAGAAATCGTTTGCGGAGGGGCGCATTTCCGCAATCCGCCAGTCGTGTGCATTTTCGATGACACCGGGGGTTGTGAGCATGGGCAGCACCCCGGCCTTGACCAAAGAGGATTTGCCCGCCCCGCTAGCGCCGATGATCATGACAAAGTCGCGGTTTTTCCGGTGCTGTCGGTGCAGGGCGTCGACAACTTCGCTGACGGCTTTTGTCCGGCCGAAAAAGACCGGCGCATGGCGCATATGGAACGGCTGCAACCCCCGGAAGGGCGACCCCTCGGTCCAGACCGGTCGGCCCATCTGTTCATTCGGTCCGCAGTCCAGGAGACGTTCGACGCGTTTTTGCAGGTGGATTTCCAGCTTGTTTTCAAACTCGTCCGGGGCGTCGAACAGGTGGAATGCGCCGGTGTAGCTGGCGTCCGATGCATTTTTGAACCAGCCGTCCATGAATTGATCCACGGCTTGCTTCTGTTCGAGCGCTTCGGCATGGGCAGCGTCGTCCAGGTCTTCGAAGTGTGGCGGGGTGGTCTTTCGGTAGACGAGGATTTCCGGCCTGCCGTTTTCCCGGTACCCCGCAATGGCGTCCTCCAGTTCGAATTCAACCCCGGATTTGTAGCGGGAGCCGTCTTTGCGGGTGATGTCGGCCGAAAGCGGCGTTCCCAGCCTCGACCAGAGGATGATGACGGTAATGTCCGTGTCGGAAGGGCGTGCGATCTGGGGTTGAAACGGCTCGGTGGCGAGCAGCGGTTCATACTCCCAGAGTATCGGTTCGATGGTACCGTACCCGGCAAAGGTCTGCCGCAGGCGATTGAGCACGCGCAGGGCGATGGTCCGTTCCTGAATGACATCGTGGGGCGAGCACACGAGCACCCTGATGGGCTTGCGGGTTTCCATGCTTACTCTTTCTCCGGGGCGGGACTGATGGTGTATCCTGATGTAAGCAATGCCCTAACAACAGACAGGGCGGTATGTCGATCTATACTTTTTGTCTCCTCATCCAAGTCACTGTAGTCCCGTATAAAGGGGTTTGTTCGGGTCTCCTTGCTGTATTGCGGTCCATATTCCCATTTCCGTGTGTCTCGTTGCAGTTCCAGCCAGGCGCAGTGATTCGCCTCGGCGAGTGCTTCCAGATCTATGGTGGCGCAGGACGATTTGTCGTCCGAACAGATGGTGATCATTTTTTTTGCGTCGGAGCTTTTCATTGTTGTATTCCTGTATGGTTGTGCGTGGTGTTGTTTCAGTTGTTGCGTTGTTCCGGGTCCTGCCAGGGGAAATGCTGCTTTCCGTTGTCGACCCGGCTGATGATGTAGCGGATGTCATTCCCCTCGATGGCGAAGGTGCCGTGCGTGACCATTGCAGCTGTCTTTTCGGACGAGGTGTCCACGACAATGCCGTTGGCTTCCAGGGCCTGCGCCTGCTTGGGCGCCAGGTATTCGGCGTCGAAGTCGCGGTGCATCACGATCCAGTAACGTACGGGCTTTTGGCCGTATCTTTCCAGGAACAGTTTGTCCGCCGTTCGCATGACCGGTTGGTTGCGTTGCGCCGTGCAGTCGAGCGACCGGGTCGAAAGCTCTTTCCGTGCGGCGGACCATTTGACGATCTTGTCGTCCCGGACAACGAAGGAGGCCTCTTCGAGTTCCGCCACAAGGTCCGCCTTCTTTCCCTCAAGCAGCCTTGCGCAATGCCGCCATTCCCATTTGACGTTCAGGCGCGGCAGGTATTTGCCGGTAATCCGGTCGTGTCGCTCGACCGGCTTGCGGTGGACGGGCTGCGGCGCTGTTCGGCTGGCCGGCTCTGCCTGTGCGCGGGGCGGACGAGGGGGGGCGGGCGCGGCCTGCTGCCGGGGAGGAGCGGGTTGGGCCGACTTGCCGCCGGATGCGGTTCCCCGGTGGCGGGGTTCTTGCTTCTCCGCGCTTTGGGGAGCGGCCTTGGTTTCTGGCCGGGTCGCAGGGGCGGGCGTGTCCACGGCGGCCGCTTTGATGGGTTCGGCCGGATGGATGTTGAGGACAGGGGTGACCAGTGCCGTTTGCAGGCGGGGCCACCCGAACGGCTCGGCGACGTGATCATAGCCCAGGACCAGCAGGACAAGGGCCAGGAGTGTGAGTATGGCGGCTACGTATCGCATTGTTTCACCTACTTTCTGACGGTTAACAGAATGTTGGCCAACGGCAGTCCGCGTTGCAGGCTGCGCAGGGTGTCGAACAGGGTCCCCCCTTGCATTGCCGAGGGGTAGGAAAGTTGGATGTCGAGCTTCCGTCCCTTCAAGGCGCCGAAGACTTCCGGCAGTTTCCGTTGTTGCCCGTCGAGCCGGAACCCCTTGCCGTCTTTGGTGACGGAAATGACGGTCGGCCTTCCGGTGTCGCCGGTGCCCGAGGTGGTCGTCTTCAGGGTTTCCGGCGAGTTGACCAGGAGCAGGAACACCATGAGCAGGTTCAGGCTGATGTCGAGGAAGATCGTCGTCAGGACGCTGCGTCTGGCTTCATTTTTCATGGCGCTGCCTCCGCGAATGGGAACAGGCCCGCTCCCACAGGTGGATGCTGTTGTTGTATTGGCGTTGCCGGAGTGCCCGGACCGGGCTGCCGAGGAAGTCCGCCCCCAGGCCGACGACGGCGCCGTACAGGCTGGTTGCGATGCCGATGCCGATGCCGGAAAAGAGGGCGTGGTATCCCTTGCCGGAGGCAACCGCATACATGCTCATGCAGAGCCCGAGCATGGTGCCCAGCAGGCCGAGGTTGGGGGAGCGGGAGTGCACGTTTTCCAGGGAAGCCGCCAGCCGGTCCGTGTCACTCTGGGCCGCGATGATTTTGGCCTGTGCCAGCCGGAAGCTCACGGTGCGGAACCTTCCACCCGGGCCGAGCAGACTTTCGGCGGGGTGGCCGCGGAGCCATTGCCCCGAAGTCGGCAGGGGCTTTTCGCTGTTGCCCCGGGTTCTGTTGCGCAGTCCGTAGGCCGCTTCCAGTCGGCGTTCCTTTCGCTTGAGCCGGAGAAAGTCGTACAGGTCGGCGAGGCAGATGAGCCATTGCCATGTGATGGCTGCCAGACAGAGGATACCCAGTATGTTCATCGTACCGTCTCCCGGCGGCCGCCGGATGTCCGGCGGCCGCCTTTTAAAGGGTTATTCGGTGGCTGTCGCCGTCTGAATTTCGGGGGCATCATCCTGGGAAGGCGCCGCCTGGGCGTGCAGGAACTGCTGGATGGCCTTGAAGCGTTCGTTTTGTTCCTCGATGCGCGTTCTCGTCTCGGCCTCCGCATCGATCGATTCCGTGAAGGCCAGGGCGGCGGTGTAGGCCTCGCCCCGCATGCTGGTGGCGTTGTCGTTTGCCAAGGCGTGTCCGGGGCAGGACAGGGAGGCCAGCATGGTGGCCGCGATGAGTGTTCTCTTGCCGATATTCATGGTTTCCTCCTAGATGTTGTCGTGGACCTGGGTCAGAATCTTGTGCAGTTCCTGGGCGATGCGCTGTTCCTGCGTCATTTCCTGCTGGTCGTTCAGTATGCGGCCGATGAAGGCGAACCTGTTGTCTTCTCCCGTGATGGCCGGCGCGAATGCGTAGAGCGCGACCAGGAGGAGCAGACCTCCGATCAGGGACATCAGCATCTTTCGTGACATGGGTTAGCCCTCCTCCTTCATCTGGGTGAGCAGTTCCTTCAGGTTGGGGAGCGGCGCTCCCAGGCCGGGCAACTGGATCGTTTGCTCGCTGCCGTTCAGCAGGGCCATGGCCTCCTGCTGGTTGCGGCCGGCCGTTTGCAGGGATTCGGTCAGTTCGCTGAGGTCGGAGGCACGCTCCGCCAGTGCCCCCAGCCCTTCCACGCCGTTCATGAATTCCTTGTGCGCCAGGCCGTCGGCCATGATCTCGCACTGACTGGAGAGGGTGGTCTTCAAATTATTGAAGTGGTGGCTCGTGATGCGGCAGCGCGCACTGTAGCGGGCGAGCCAGCGGGAGACCTGTTCGGTCGTCTGCTTCTGGGTGCGGAGGTTCTTGGCCCGCAATTCGCTCAGCTTGATTTGCGCTTCCGCCGTGGTCATATCGGAGAGGAGCTTGTAGCATTCCTCCTCGACCTCCGGAGGAATGTTGTCGAGCGAAGTGAGTCCCTTGGCGATCTTCTTGAGCTTGGAGCGGCTGTTGTTGTAGAGATTGCGCTGCATATTGCGTGAGGCCTCGGCGGCCTTGCCGCGCATGTCTATGAGCTTGACGGCGCGCATGGAGTCCTTGGCGACCGCCTCGATATGGGCAGCCACTTCCCGGCTCTCTTCCGACAGCTTTTCCATGATGTCCTTGGCTTCCGAGAAGTATTGCGCGAGCTGCATGTAGGCACGGGCCCGGTTTTCCTCCGACTGGTCTTCGCTCAGGGACTGGACGACCTTGTCGACGCCGTTCAGGCGTTCTTCCAGGCTCGCCTTGAGTTCGCCCCGGATCGCTTCGCTTTTGGAGGTGATCCGGTCCACAGCGTCCTTGATGCGCGGCAGGCTCTGGAACTGCTTTTCCCGTAAGGTCGACTGGTTTTCGGCCGCGGCCCGGGCGATGCACACGGAAGCGAAAAGGGTGATGATGAGCACCAACAGCACGGTTCGGGTTCTTGTCTTCAACATGGTTTTTTCCTCCAAGGTTAAAAATTGATGTCGAGGTCGTCCAACGAGTTCAGAAAACGGTTCTGGAACGAGGACGACCGACTGAATTGGATCGTCGAATTTTCGGGGAGCCTCGGAAAATTCGTTGATTTTGTGGACCGCACGACGAGGTTTCCGTCCTCGACGAACGCGATGCTTCTCTTGTTGATGCGCCGGGCAAATGGTTCGGCGACGTAGATGTGGAGGTGGACGCCGTCTTCGGCCAGTTCGCGGTTGGCGACGATGCCGACGATCATGCCCCGCATGGTGACAACCGGAAGCCGGGTTTCCGGCGCTGTCGCGGCGGCAATTTGGTAATGGCTATATTGGGAAAACAGGGCAGGAATCTCTGTGCGTTGGGAAAGCCATGCGGCCACAAGGCAGAGCCCTACGACAATTAGCAACATAAGTGAGCAAAAGTATTTCATCAGGTGCCTCCGTTGGGTTTTGCTTGGGATAAAGCAAGTGCTGTTCCATCTATGTAATTACCTGGAATACTGTACTTTCAATCTTTAGCCATTCCGCTTTGCATTTCGATATGTCCCGTTTTGTACTTATTTGCTGCAAAGTGAATGCATTATAATACAAAAAAAGACAGTTCTGATGTGGGGCGGCGTCCGGCAAATCGGTTCAGGAGCCAGGATGAACGTCAGACGCCCGAAGGGGTGGGTTCAAGTCCCACTAGGAGGTACGTTCAATCTTAAATGCAGGGTTTGTGCTGTGCTGGGCTTGTTCCGAAGGAGTGGGGCGAAGAAAGGTGCATCCGGCTAACGCATCTTTTTGACAAAATGAAAGGACATGGCGTCCAACCAATGAAAGCACGACCAATCATCGATAGGAATACGCTCCATGTCCATGCGCTTCGTCTATCCTGCCTTTGCTCTGTGAGGCTATTTTTCCGGTGACCGGGTTCCATCGCTGGCAATATCACCCTGAATGTTCAGCTTGAGGACGGCCAGGTCTGTTGCCCGTGTTGTCGCTCCAGAGACATCCGCCGACACGACTTTACTAGAACGATGAGTTCAGACGATGACCATCGGCTTCAAATCCCTTTGGCTGGTCGTCTCCGTGCAACGGGTGGAATACCGTAATTACGGTGTCGTCCGTCTGATCGACATTCAGCTCGCAGAGCCGGGACGCTGGCATACCGAGACATTTGAACCTTACGCCCTCGTTTTGGCAAAGAAGATGATCATGCCGGATGTCGCCGACCTGCTCGGCGTCGGATGTGACACCATCAAATCGATCTTCAAACGATATCTGTATCGCCGTTTCTCAAAGCCGGCTCTTGGAAAGCTTTAATATATAGCCTTCAATGAAATCAGCAGCAGGAGGGGGCAGAAATTTCAAACGTTGTTTGTATGGACCTGGTGCTGTCAGGGAAAAGCTGACGGACGCCGCCATCGAGTTTGACCGTTCCATGTGGTCAAACTGATGCATGAAAAGATCACCCAGATACGACGCCAACTCTGCCGGGAACACGGTGGGTTTTCCTGAAGCACCGGGGAAATCTGGGTGAAAGTCATGATGAAAAGCAGCGCCTGGACAAGGCGTTACGACCGGATCGCCAAGCCTGAAGCCTCGGAGATACATCCCTTGTTGGTCATGGCGAGGACCGTGCCGCATACCGTTTCCGTATTCTGCATACTACGACCACCCCATCTTATCAGGCGCAATCGAGGGCACAAGCCACAAAAGCAAGACGCTAAAGCGGCAGGCCTACGGATACAGGAATACGGAATTCTTCAAACGCAACAGCATGGGCATTCATGAAGCGAAGTACGCTCTAACCGGATGAACCACAATAAAGGGCGGCTGGACGGTTGGCCTGATGGCTTTTTCGATCAAGGGCGGATGAATAAGGCTGAGTTAGCTGGGTTTTAAGATGGAAGTGCTTGAACTTTGTTTTAATTGCCTTAGTTTGTCGGCGGAGAATCAAGTCTCTGCCTTCGAGCAATTCTGTGACGCCATAGAAGGAGCTCGTCTGCTCGCAGTTAGTTGCTATGGTGGAAAATGGTGTATATATTATAATACAGACTGCCCTGGAGAAATTGAGCTTGCGGTTGGATACACTATAAAAGATTTTTATGCAGAGTTGCTGAAAGAATCTCCTGAAAATGCAGATTTCTTTTTAGAACTAAGCGATAAAGCTCCATATACGGAATATTTTGAAGAGATACAGCTATATAACGCTTCTGTTTTTTCGTACAGGGTAAATGGATGGCATCATGATATAGCGCTACATCGACTAGCTTTGCTTTGGGGGATGTTTTTGTTTGGCCTCCCTAATAACGGATGGGATGGTGCGGGAATTTAGTGCTATAGGGATGGCTTTCCGTCTTTGATGTTGAAAAATATCTGTAGCTTAGAAACGGGACGTCAGCATGTACGAGTAGATGAAACTCGACAAAGGACGTTTGATTTGGATTCTTGCAGAGTATATGTATATTATAGTGACCATCCTCCGCCGCATATTCATGTTAGGAGTGGTGAATCAAATTGTGTATACAATATCAATTGGGTAGGTTTTTGGTTGGCAAACAGGATGAGTTGCAAGAAACTTGGATTGCCTTAAACCATTCAATTCACTGACAGATTCTACGTTCGAGTCCTGCCTGCAAGTCTGCTGGCCAGTCGCTCTGCTCTTAGGTGCGTATACCGCTTCAGCATTTGCAAATTTTTGTGTCCAGTGATTTCGGCAAGCTCCAGGATGTCCAAGTCAGTGTTTTCGAACAACCTTGAAGTCGCTTCATGGCGGAGGTCGTGAAAGGTTAGGTCTTTCAGCTCAGACTCTTCCCTTGCGCGTCTCATGGCGATGGTGATGGCGTTCTCGCTCATCCCGAATACTGAGCCGCCGATTCTTCGGGGGAGGGCTTTTAGTATTCCTAGAGCACCAGGTGAGAGGGGGACCGTTCTCTCAGTCTGGTTTTTGGTTTCAGCGAGATAGGCGGTCTTGCCCTTTTGGTCGATGTTTTCCCATTTCAGGTTGGCGATTTCGGCGCGGCGCATGGCCGTTTCGATGGCGAACTGAACCACCGGGCGAAAGCGTTTGCTGCATGCTTCCAGAAGGCGTTTTTCTTCGCTCTTTTCGCCTTCCGCTTGAGCTGGTTGCAAGCGGCGGGTTCTTCCTCCGGTAAGCTTGGGCTTTCTGGCGCGCTTGACCGGGTTGCTCAGGCTTTCCATGCCCCAATCTGTGGCAGCTACTTCGAAGAGGCGAGAGAGTATGGCTAGGTCAAGGCGGATGGTGTTGGGCTTGACCCCCTCATCTTCACGTTCTTTGATGAACTCGGCAATGTGCTTGCTGCGGATGCTGGCAAGGAACAGGTTGGCTATCTCGCGCTGCTGGATTGCCTTTGCTCGGCGAGTCTCGTTGGCGACCATTTTGAGGCGTGGAATGTATTCCTCAATGAAACGGTCCAAGGCTTCAAAAAGCGTGGTCGATTCCGCTTCCTTGCGGGAGACGAAGACTCCGCGATCCATCTCGTTTTCGATGTCCCGCGCCCATTGCTCGGCATCGGTCTTCCGCTCAAAGGTTTTGCTTTGTACGGGATAGCCCTTGCGCCTAATCTTGGCTTGCCATTGATGCTTTCCGCGTTTGTGGATGGTTGCCATGAGTAAGCCTTTTTTGAGTATGGCGTGTTTAGTCTAATTCGCCAATGTACCAAAGGTTATTCTGCCATTCCCAGTCGTCATCTTCATCACCCAAAAGTTCAAAGTAACCTTTTATTGTAAGTCCTGCTGGTATGATAAGGTGGTTCTTTTTTACCAAACTTTGGTTTTCAGGCATTTCATTCCATGTTTGAAATTTGGAATTTCTTGTGAAAAAATTAGAATAATATTCCTCACCAAAAAAGATGGTGATTTCTGAGTACCAAAGACTGGTTTCGTTGATGTGTGCAACAACTCGAGTCTTTGTGTTTGATTTGGGCTTGATTGAAATCAAATGCTCAACTTTATCAATCATGGCTTGCATGCAGGCCTTACGGATCCTGTCAGGTGTTTTGGGGGATTCAAGAAAGTCTTGTGCGACAGGGAGGTGGGTGTGCCAATAGCCACAATTGGGAGAGTCCTCTTCCGGAAAAGTCATTGGATTTTTTAATATCCCTTCAAGCATTGAAGACGTTTTTCTTTTCAATCCTCGAACTTTCGCCTTGTTGGATTTTTCTAGTGCGATTTTTCGCAATTTGTCCTTCTTTTTGATCGTTTTGTAGGGGCGTTAGCCCAATTGCAACATGCGCTTTCGTTATACACTGCGATTTTAGAGCTGCTGTCTTGATCGCTTCGGTATCCATTGGCGTTCCCTCTATCACTGTCCCAAATTTGTCTCAAAAACTATATCAGACAACAAAAAAAGGGTCTAGCAAGCTGCTAAACCCTTGATTTCGCTGGAGCCAGGAATCAGAATTGAACTGACGACCTACTGATTACGAATAGGTCGGCGGATGGCTTGAATAAAGGGTTTTCTGGCGAGAGGGACCCGATAGGGACCTCGGAAGTTTGTGAAGGTCGGTTTTGTGCAACGCCGGTTTTCTTCTTCAGAATGCCTCAATACCCGCGCGGTTCCTGAGACAAACACCAATCAAACAGCCGTCCTGCCGGATGCCGTTTCCGCCTGTTTCTGAAATCGAAAAGTTTTGAAAAAGCCGGGAAACCTGCCTGGGCATTGTGACGCACTGACTTTTGGTCAGTAGGTCAATGCCCGTTAAAACTGGCACAGAGTTGCAGCCTTTTGCAAAGCGCGCAAAAAGGGCAATAGCTTGAAGCGCCTACAGTCGTCACCTTTTCGGGGTGGGATTGCGTATCCTCAAACTTGCACAAAAAAGGGTCGAAAAAGCGCGAAAGCGGGAGCGGAGGAGTGATTTTTCTGGGGGGATGGGGTTGGTGAGCGGAGGAGTTGTATAGTCCTCGCTGATTCTATATCGTTCGCTTCAGACTGAATAATCAGGAGAATCAAATGCCCTGTTGCATGTGTGAGAAGCACGAATGGAAGGACCCGCAAGAGGTGGTGTACACGGACCCGGAGGATGGGAAGGAGTATTGTTTGTTTCATGCCCCGGCAGAGCACAAGGGGATGGACGTTGATGATTTTAATGCGCAGGTGTCGGAGCGGATCCAAGCGACCATTGATCTAGAAGATGAGGAGGCTCGATGCGACTTGAGCGGAACCATTTTCCCGGGGAAGATTTGTTTCGATAAGGAGTGTAAACTCCCGGACATCTCTTTCTCTTTTTGTGTGTTTGTTGAGGGCGCAGACTTCCGCTCCGTCAAGTTCGGGGGGGCCGCATACTTCCGCTCCGTCAAGTTCGGGGGGGCCGCATACTTCGACTCCGCGGAGTTCAGGAGGCACGCAAAGTTGCGCTCCGTCATATTCGGGGGGGGCGCATACTTCGACTCCGCGGAGTTCAGGAGGCACGCAAAGTTGCGCTCCGTCATATTTGGGGGGGGCGCAGACTTCCGCTCCGCGGAGTTCGGGGGGTACGCATCCTTCCGCGAAGCCAGCTTCGGGGGGGCCGCAAAGTTCCGCTCCGTCAAGTTTGGGGGGTACGCATCCTTCAGCGAAGCCAGCTTCGGGGGGATCGCTTACTTCGTCTCCGCGGAGTTCGGGGGGGCCGCAGACTTCCGCGAAGCCAGCTTCGAGTGGTACGCATTCTTCGGCTCCGCCAAGTTCGGGGGGAACACAGACTTCGGCGAAGCCAGCTTCGTGAGGGACGCATCCTTTAGTTTAAGCCAATTTGCGAAGGAAACTGTTTTCAAAGCTATCACATTTAAGGGCTCGCCCGACACTACTCTTTATTTTTCCAACTGCACTCTCCCAGCAGAAATGCTTACCTTTCAGGACTGTGACGACCTGTCGCATCTTGATTTGAACGACCAGATGGACCTTGCCAATATTCGTTTCCATGAGTGTTCCTGGGGAGACAATGGCCGTATTCAGTTGCGCGTAGAAGATAAGGCACTTTCGCCCACCCGCGACTTATACCAGCGGATGAAGGCCAAGTATAAGGATGAGAATAACGAATACGAGGCCTCTAAGTGGCATGTGGCGGAGAAAGAGGCGCAGTTGAAGATTTTGGCTCGAAGCAAGGGAGAGACTTTCAACTGGTGTATGCTCTGGCTCTACAAGTTGGTGAGTGGCTTCGGGGAGAATCCTGGGCGGGCTTTTGGAGTGTTGGCGTGCCTGCTTGTGGTGCCGTTGCTTTTTTGCATTATGGATATCGAGGCGAATTTCTTTGGGTTGATTTTTCACTCCCACCAGGTGGCTGAACCTATGGTTCAGTGGTTGAAATTTGTTCCTTTGACCAGGGCCATTACAGGGGGTGAGCCGGGGTATCTTCGGGTGCTGATGTTTTTCTGGCAGTTGCTCATCACCCTCCAGGCCGCGCTGTTCGCCTTTGCCCTTCGCAACAATTTCCGGCGCTAATATCCCGCCATACATGAGGAGAAACCGATGCCCTGCTGCATGTGTGAGAAGTACAAATGGAAAGACCCGCAAGAGGTGGTGTACACGGACCCGGAGGATGGGAAGGAGTATTGTTTGTTTCATGCCCCGGCAGAGCACAAGGGGATGGGCGTTGATGATTTTAATGCGCAGGTGTCGGAGCGGATACAGGCGACCATTGATCTAGAAGATGAGGAGGCTGAATGCGACTTGAGCGGAACTATTTTCCCGGGGAAGATTTGTTTCGATAAGGAGTGTAAACTCCTGAACATCTCTTTCTATTTTTGTGTGTTTGTTGAGGACGTAGACTTCGGCGAAGCCTGCTTCGTGGGGAACGCAAACTTCCGCGAAGCCAAGTTCGGGGAGAACGCAGACTTCAGCAAAGCCAGCTTCGGGGGGAAAGCATACTTCAGCAAAGCCAGCTTCGGTGGGGTCGCATACTTCGACAAAGCCAGCTTCGGGGGGCTCGCAGACTTCAGCAAAGCCAGCTTCGGGTGGCTCGCAGACTTCAGCAAAGCCAGCTTCGGGGGGCTCGCAGACTTCAGCAAAGCCAGCTTCGGGGAGATCGTAAACTTCCGCTCAGCCAGCTTCGGGGGGGTCGCATACTTCGACAAAGCCAGCTTCGAGGGGAACGCATACTTCATCGAAGCCAGCTTCGAGGGGGTAACTATTTTTCGAGCTATCAAATTTAAAAACTCCCCCAGTGAGTCTGCTGAAGACAGCCCGACAAAGACTTTTGATTTCGCCAACTGCACTATCCCAACACAAAAGCTTACATTCAAGGACTGTGACGACCTGTCGTATCTCGATTTGAGGGGCCAACCAGACCTCACCCATATTCGTTTCCATGAGTGCTCCTGGGGAGACAACGGCCGTATTCAGTTGCGCATAGAAGACAAGGCTCTTTCGCCCACCCGTGATTTCTACCAGCGGATGAAGGCCAAGTATAAGGCCGAGAACAACGAGTATGAGGCCTCTAAGTGGCATGTTGCGGAGAAGGAGGTGCAGCTCAAACTGCTAGCGCAAAGTAAAGGTGAGCAGTTCAATTGGATTATGCTCGACCTGTATAAATCCTCCAGTGGATTTGGTGAGAATCCGTTCAAAGCTTTCAAGGTGCTTTTGGCGCTAATCCTGTTTCCATTGCTATTGATGTTGGTCGTTACAGCGGTGGTTGCGGTGGCCGATATTCAAATAGATTTCTTTGGGTGGAGTTTTCATCCATCGCCTCCAGGGAACATGCTTGGTGAATGGAGGAAATTTATCCCTTTACTCGGAAAACTCGGCTCAGGGGACGGGCCTTTTGGCCTGTTGCAGATATTTATTGCTTTTTGGCAACTCCTTATCACCCTTCAGGCCGCGCTGTTCGCCTTTGCCCTTCGAAACAATTTCCGGCGCTAGGCCCATTTTTAAGACGGTATTTAGTGAACTTGGCATTTCAACCAAGCGAGTAAGGCATGCAAGATAAAGAGTACATAGACTACCTCAAGCGTCGCCAAGCCGAATTACTTACCAATCCTATTCCGAGCTGGAAATTCTGGATTTCAATGGTAGGGGCTCTGGTTGGGCTGGTTGCGCTTATCCGCCTTATTGACGAAAACCTCATTATGGGAAGTATTGCCGTCGCTGGGATCGGGTTGGGAATATGGGGAGGGTATGGAGAATTCCTCGCCAAGCAAGAGTTGCGACACATAGAAAGAGAACTCAGGGACCTTGAATAGAAAAGCCCCCGGCAGTGATCTCGCTGCCGGGGGCTTCTATTACGCGTCTTGGTTCCTCGTGGGGGGATCGTCTTGCAGGAGGAACGGCTGCATGGCCATGGTGGATTCTTCGATGATTTGGGAGAGCACGAAGAGGGTGCTGGTCAGGTCCTTGGCCGTGGCTGTTTCCGAGAGGATGGATAGTTCCTCCAGGGCGTAGCCGATGCTTTGCAGGCGGCAGAGCGCCTTGTGCGGGGGCAGGGGCGTGAACTGAGGGTGGGGCGTGTGTGCCATGGGGTGACTCCTAGAATTGTTTTGAATCGGCATTGCAAAACGCAAAATGCCGGGTGGTCAAAACAGCTCCAGGAACTGCGGGCGTGTTTCCCCGAAGGGTGTTGTATTCAGCCCCCACCCGGCATGAAGATCAATGCCGTTTGTGTCCCCTTTTCATTGGACACAAAAAAACCACTTCTCACGGGGGTGGCAGCCGCCTAGATGGTGTTTTGAGCACCAAAAGCAGTAAGCCATGCCGGGAGGGGACCTGTCAAGTCATGCCTCCAAATATCGGGCGGCAATCTCCTTGAGTTCGTTGGCATATTTATAGATGTCGTTGAGCGAGTCGAGCGGTTTGCGCTCTTCCTTTTTTTCGGCATCAAAAAGCCCGAGGTATTTTTGCGTGGTATTGAAATGCAGCCGACAAAGGGGCTTACGGTTGTTATCGTCGCAAATTATGCCGCAATAGCTTTGCTTATCCCGCATAAAGATTCGTTCAGGGGCGATGGTTTCCCGCAGAATGGATTTAACGATGAAATAGCCTTCGATTTCCTCTTCTGTCGTGATGATTTTTGAGGCTGTTTCTTCTACCTCCTCTTCTTCCTCCTGCTGTGGGCGGGGCGGAATATTTTCACCAACTCTTGTCATGGCGTTTTTCAAGCGTTCATCGATTTTTTCGTTGATATAATCAGTGGCGGCTTGGGCTACACGACAACGAAATTCTTCGATTACGTTGGTCATAAGTCGGCCGGTATAGATGCGGGATGCGAACAGGCGGACGAACTCATCGCCGGGTTCGTTAAGTTCTTTGGCGAGATGGGTTTTTATCTGCCTTGTATATTTTAAGTTTTGTGCCGCACTGAGCGTTGAATCTTCATTGAAGACTTCGGAGGCGAGTTTTGCAAGTTCCGGGATGAGCGTTTCATCGACATGGGAAAAGTCAAAAATCATGAATGGCTTTTTATCCATGATGTTCGGTTGGTCCAAGTCGGAATAAAACTCGTAGATAATTCCATCGGTCAGAACGCCAACCCTCGCCGTGGGTGTGTTCTGGAAATATCGATGCAACTGGTTTGCCTTGCCGGAATCCAAATTCGCGCCGCATGCCTTGCATTCGAAAAGCATGATAGGCTCGCCATCTTGTTTTATGGCATAGTCTACTTTTTCTTTTTGTTTTGTGCCGATGTCGGACGTGAATTCAGGAACGACAACGCGGGGATCGAATGGATCATAGCCCAATAGTTGCAAAAAAGGTTGGATGAGGGCGTTTTTGGTGGCCTCTTCAGTTTTAAGGTCATCTTTGAGTTCGTTAACCCTATTCGAAAGTTCGGTTACCTTTGCGGAAAAGTCCATATTTCCTCCTGATTTTGGACAAGATTATTTGAATTGATATATCTCCTGTTGTGATTTTGCAACGAGGCAAAAGAGCCTCTGGCAGCGAAACACTGCCAGAGGCTCTTTTGAGGGATGTCGGGATTTTTTACCCGTTGATGCTATCCAACTTCCCCTTCAGCGTGCCCACGTTCCCGGAGTGCGTTTCGATTGTGGCGTCGTTGTCCGGGGCCACGCTGCTGTTGTGGGTGTGGATGGCGATGGCGTGCAGGGCGCACCGGACTTCCTCCATGAAGTCTATGATGGTCGGGAGCAGGCTTACTCCTGCTCCGGGGCGGCCTATGCGGACGGTCATTCCTTCCAGGTTGATGAATGGCGCCGTGATCCTTTTGTTGCCGTTTACGTTCTCTGTCGATTCCCCGCCCACGTCGGCTGTGTGGTCGCCGCCGGTTGATTCCGTCCGGTCCTCGCCAACGTTCTCGGTGCGGTTGCCGATGGTGGTTTCTTCCAGGTTGCCCTTGACCTGGGCGAAGTGGTCCCGCCCGGCTACCTCGTGCCGGTCCTGGGCGGCGGTCAGGGTGAAGTCCCGCGCCGTGATCAGGTTGATGTTATCTGCTGCTACCAGGTTGGCGGATCCGCCGGAGCGGAGGCGAAGCGCGCCCAGGGCCTCGATGATTTTGAAGCCGCCCACTTCCTCGGTGCTGTTCTCGTGGATCGTGCGCAGCTCGCGCGAAAACGTGTCCAGGTTCTCCACGGCCTCGGCCTCGCGCGTGAAGGCTTTGTCGGTGATGGCCCCGTCCGTCTCGCGGCTCCAGTTGCCGTCTTTGTCCACGGTCTGGAATACCGCCGGGGACTGCTGCCACCGCTGCTGGCCCATGAGGACGCCGGGCAGGCTCAGACCCTGGGGATATATCTGGCGGACCAGCGGATGGTCGGGCCGCCCGTAGGCAAAGCCTATCTCCACGATGGTGCCCGGCTCCGGGAAGCCGAAGAGCCCGGCCTCCTGGCCGCAACCCACCGGCACCGGCAGCGGCACGGCCTCATATATCGGGAAGGCCCCGTCCCGTTCGCCTTCCGGGGTCAGGATCTCCAGATCCACGGCATAGCGTGGCCGGAATCGTTCGGAGGTTCCCCCTTCGCCGGGGGCGTCGTTTACGGCCAGCACGCGCGCCAGGCGCGGGAGGTGCAACCCGGCGGAGAGTTCCGGGAAGAGCTTCAGGACAATTTTTTTTACAACGTCTTTGAGCATGTCGTCACCATCTTGTGTTCCTTGATGTCCACGCCCACCACGTATTTCTCGTTGAGCCTCACGCCGGGCCGTATCTGCGGAAAGACAACGGATTGTTTGCCGCCGGTTGCCGTGACCTTGTCGAAGACTTCCTCCGCCAGCGTCACCGGCCTGGTTGCCCACCGGGAATCCTGCCAGGAGCCGACAAAGACTTTCCCATCTCCCTGCTGTTGCCAGATATAGTCCTCGATGCCGAAAACCGTGCCCAGGGAGTCGATGCCGTGGAATCCGTCGCCCAGAGTGTAAAAGGCCGGCACCTTCCTTTTCGCGTAGTTTCGCTCCGGCACCACGAACTGGAGCCCGGTGCGGTCAGTGTACCACTGGACCACGTCGAGCAGGGTGGGGTGGCGAAGCGCGACGGGCAGGCGCACGAACAGAACAGAGGTCAGCTCCCGGCACCGCAGCCGCTGCTGCTTGGCGTCCACGGTTTCGCTCGCGCGGATTACGCCGATGAAATAGACCTGGTCCCGGTCCTGGGTGGAGTAGCCCATCTCCAGCCGCACATGCCCGGCCAGCGGCGTGGTGCTTTGCACCTGAAATATCGCCCGGCCCGGCGAATGCAGGGACAAGTGAATGTCCTCATCCACGATCTTGACCGGCGCATCGTTGACAAACAGCGTCTTGCGGAGCTTCATGCCAGCGCCTCGTCTATGACCTTCAGGACCTTTTCAATGAAGGTTGCCGGTTCCTCCACGGCCTGGGCCGTCTCGGCGGGTTTGTTTTCCTTCGTGGTGGTCCCGTCACTGGTCTGGGCCACCGGCTCCGGCTTCTTCTCGCGCTGCTCCACCCGTTCGGGGTTGGAGAGGTATTCCTTCAGGGTGAAGGACACGTCCCACGCGCGCAGCCCGTCTTTTTCCTGAGCGCTGAAATTCTCGGCAAAGCGGACCTGCCGGATGCCCATGGCATTGGCGGTACTGTTGGTGATGGTGTAGACCTTGCGCTCTCCGTTGGTCTTGGCTTCCGCCACCCTGGTCAGCTGTTTCAGGTCGGCCATGTCCTGGAACTTGATGACAAGGGATACGGTCAGCTTTTTGGCCTTGGTCCCCTTGTCCACCTCGTCCGTGCTGCTCGTCTCGCCGGAGGCGTCGGCGGCTTTGATGGGCATGGAACCGCCGATAATCAATTGATGGCCGGGGACGTTGTAGTCGTTCAGTCGCAAGAGGTTCATAAGCCCAGCAGCTCCCGGAAAAAGGTCATGTCTACGGCGTTGCCCAGCCAACAGCACACGGCGGCGAGTTTGTAGCCCTCGACGGGCGGCAGGTTCTCCCGCAGCTGGCGGTGGATGCTGCCGACATTGCCGTCCAATACCAGCCCCAGCCCCTGGCCGCTTTTCAGGGCGTCGGTGATGGTGGCCCAGGCCGTTTCCAGCTCCTGGAGGTGGGCGCGCTTCTTTTCGATGACGGCGGCCAGCTCCTCCTCCGGGCGGGTGTTCTCCAGGTCGTAGCCCTCGGCCATGCCGAGCAGACCGCCTAGGGCTTTTTCCAGGGCCACGGCTTCAGGGTGCCGGTGCGCCTTTTGGTCGGTCCATGCGGGATGGATCGGGCCGGTTGCCTGGACGAACTTGTCCGGCTCCAGGGTGGCGAGCCATCCCGCCCGACGTTCGGCCAGTTGCAGCTCCGTAATGGGGAAAACAGCATTGAACGCCGCCAGCGTCCCGGCAAATCCGGCATTGTCCACGCCGCGCAGGAGCAGGAACACGCCGCGCAGGTTGCTCCCGGCTTGCAGGTCCTTGGGGTCGGCCAGCTTTGCGGCCATGCCATCCACGGCCTGTTGTGGGGTCAGGTAGGCGTAATCTCCGCGCCGGTCGCCCAGGGGGTGGATATACGGATGCACACACACGAACCGGCCACCGGCCTGCAGCAGGCCATTCATGGACGCGCGCAGTCCGGTCACATTGGCGGCGGTGGCGGCTGCCGGGTTGGTGGCAATGGTCGCGGATCCTTTGACCGCGTCCAGCCGGGCCAAGCTGTTGTCCAGTTCGCCGGGAACGGATGAACGGCAGCCCTGCAGGCCGTCGAGGACAGTCTGTAGGGAGGCGGGCAGGGATATGGAAACGGAGGGCCAGGACATGGGCTACTTGTCCTATTCTACGGTCACGGCATCAATGTCTTCCAGGTCCGTCATGGCTGCGACACTGGCACGGGTCTCCCGGAGAATGGTGGCCGATGCCTCCAGGGCGACCAGCTTGTCCAGATCATCCGGGCTTCGGTCCTCTCCGGCGGCATCGGCGGCCAGGATCGCGCGGAGCGGGCGCACGGTCGCCTCGTCCAGGACGGCCAGGGCGGCGTCGATGTCGGCCAGTTTTGCATCCCGAACCGTGTCCACTATCCCGTCGATCAAAACGGGGGAAGGATGAATCTGCACGACACCATCCACGACCGTCTCCACGGTATCGCCGCCGGTGTAGCGGGTCGCGTCATAGTCGGTCAGGACCTCCACGGCCTCCACACCGGCCTCAGCCAATCGCGCCACCCATTCTGTGGTGGTTTCAATGGCACGCTGTGCCAGCCAGCCTCGCGGGTGTTGGATTCCGGCTTCGGTGGTGATGGCTGCGGCCACGCCTATAGTGGCCGTTGTCAGCTCGGATCCCCGCAGGGTAATGCCTGCCGCGTATCTGTACTTTTGCATCATGCCTCCTAATACATCTGTACGGCTATAGAGTAGCAGCCATCCAAGCCGAAATTTTGTGGAATGTTGTCGCGATATATATCAATGTCTTCGCCGCCATTGCCCGAAGCTGCGCCCCACAGGTGGCCCTGTTTGTCAAAGGCAATATCTTTGTATCTGTACCAGTTGGCTTGCAGCACGGCATCCGCATACACGCCTTTGGACGTAGGGATGGCCCACACAGCGCCGTCAGGGTTGATAGCTAACCCATAATAGTTGCAGTATGAGGTATTGGGCCAATCTGATTGAGCAACTTTATCCTTGTAAACCCATTGGTCGGCTATGGCCCATACAGCGCCGTCTATTGGGCTGATGGCGACACGCCGAAACGTTGTATTGGGCCACCCCTGCATGACGTTGTTACACGCGATGTCACCCACTGTCGGGCCAGGATTAGAGGTGTCGTTATAAATCGCCGCCCAGATATTGCCGTCAGGGTCAACATGGACGCCCCTGTATCGTCGGGTTGTCCATCCCATCGCCACGCCGTCCCGGTAGATGTCGCCGTCACCGCAGACGCCTAACAAACTTCCGTCCAGATCGACGGCCAGCCCGTACCAGACGGTCTCTGCGTCCCACTCGGGGAGCTGGACACCGTTGCAGTATACGCCACCAGCCTCGGCACCTGTGTAAACATTCGCTCCCATGGCGGCGGCCATCAGCAACCTATAGTTGAACAAACTCATGCCGCCGCTCCGAAGTTGTTCAGCACAACGAATTCAATCTTCCCGGCAGGGTTGACCAAACCAATCAGCAGGTCCACGGCCCCGGCATCGGTGGACAGGTCAGGAACGGCCCGCCCCACAGGCAGCCAGTCTGAGCCATAGGACAGAACTCGTGAACCAGCACCGTCTTGGACTATCCGTAGAGAGACACAAGCGCTTGGTATAGGATCGGTTGGGTTAGCCAGAACGGTAGCGTCGGCCAGCGTCACTTGCGCATGTTGGATAGCACTCATATCCCAGGCAAGGGTGGCGGCCCATTCCAGGGGCGTGACCTCAGGATATTGCGGGGCCGTCCACTTGTGAGCAGCGTTCAGCAGGTCCGTCACATCGGCAACGGTATGCTCGTGATCCGTAACGGCATACCCCGTGTGCGTGTGGTCCTTCAGGGCCACGATGTCCGCCATGGCCCCGGCCATGGTCTTGGGGCGGGTGTCGGTTATGGCCCTGTCGGCGGCAATCTCGGCTATTTTCTGGCCGAAGTGCTTGTCGTTGGTTCCGTCCACGTAGTCGCCGGGATCGGCATAGACTACCTTGGATACGGCTACGCGGTCGGAGCCTTGCGGCTGCAGCGCCACGTCCAGGTAAACGTCGGCAGGCAGGGCCGGGGCCAGGATCTGCTCCGCAAGCTGCTCAATGCGGATGCCCTCGACGTAGCCGAGGCCGGGTTGCAGCTTGAAGGTCCCGGCATCGTCAACGATGAGGAAACCGTCGTCAAAGAAGCAGGCCCCGCCGTAAATGTCGAAATTGGAGAGCCGTTCCCGTTCGTCGATGCCCTTTAGCCGGGCCGTAAAGTCGAGCTGCCAGGTGGAGGCCTCCACCGTGATTTGCGTTGTCGCCTGCAGGCCGGAGTATTCCAGCATGAAGTTGCGGGTCAGGGCGTTGCCCATGGTCGGATGGGCCGTCTTCCACTTGGAGAGCGTCGGCAGGTAGGCGATGGCGACCACGACGTCGTCCGCCGAACTGTACAGCCCGATCCAGTTGAAATCGAAGTCCCCGATGTCGGAGGTCAACAGCATGGAATAGACCACCTGGTTCGGGTTTATGTACCCCTTGCCTTCCGCCGGAATGGTATACTCGTGGACGATGTCCCCGGCATCCGGCTTGCCCTCGGTACGGTCCACCGCTGCCGCCGGATCCACCCCGGCCACGTTGGCGAGGAGAAATCGGTCGATGACAAGCGGGGCTTCCTGGTTCTGTTTCAGGGCGATAAGGGCTTCGCCTGCGTTGGTGATGGCACTGCTCATGTTGGCTCCTTACAGCTGGGCGGCAATGACCGCCGAATCGTTGTTGAACTCTTCCAGGCGCTGCCCGATGGTCAGCGGTGGCACGGACGCGCAAATGGTCTGGTAATCGTTGTCGAAGGTCTCCACCCGCGTGTGGATGGGCAGGGGCGTGATGATGGTCCACTCGTACCGGCGGCAGGTCCGTCCGTACTGTTGGATGAGCACCCGCAGCAGGTCTTGATTGTCCGCCAGTTGGGTGTCCGACAGACGGAGGGCCAGCACGTCCCAATCCCGGCCCGGCATACGTTCGTCTATTTCGATGTAGCCCACGCCCAGGCGCTGGAAGATTCGCTTGAAGCCTTCCACGGAACCAGCGTCCCTGGCGTTGGCATAGGCGTATTTGACGCGCAGCCGGTACAGGGCGAGCGGTTCGCCGTCAAAGCGGTCTATGTCCCGCTGCCAGGCGATGAGGTCCAGAATCTTCTCTGCACAGGTTTCCGGGTCCATCTGCCGGGCAGGCCAGATAGCCCAGCCCATGAGCCGGGAAAACCACCGCTGGGAGGCCTTGGCGAGCTTGGAAAGCTCCGGCCCGGCCATCCAGAACGGCAGGGAGACTTCAGGGGCGGTCTGTTCGTCAGCCATCGGCGTTTCCTTCGTTGATGGTCAGCGCGGAAAGGACCGGCAGGTCCATGGCCGAAACAATGTCGGTGGTTCTGTCGAATTCGACGGAGAGCAGATCCGGCAGGGCTTCATGCAGTTCCTTGTCCAGTTGGGAGAGGGAAAAACGGCTGTACGGCCAGGTCTTGGTCATGTCGAAGTCGGTATTCTCCCGGAAGGCGCAGCGGGTCCGGTCCTCAAGGCCTTTCTCCAGAACGGCTTTTCGCTCCTCCGAGAGATTGGGGACGGGGAAATAGGTCATGCCCAGGGCGTGCCCTGTTTCCGGCATGGGGTAACAGATCATGTCGTCGCCGTGGCCGTGGTTGCCGGAGTCGCGCACATAGGTGTTGATGTTGTCCACAAACTCCTGCGGAGGCGCGCCGGTTTCCAGCATGATGAAACAGTTTGCCGTGCCGGGGCCGCGCGGTCCGTCATGCTCGAAGTACAGGAAGTCGAGCCGAATCCCGGTGTAGCCGCCGATGATGACCTTGTAGGCCGCGTCATGGTGGAGCTGACCAACGGCGCTGAATTGATTGCGGCAGCGCAGACGCAGCTCCTCGTTGCTTTCTTCATCGGCTCCGGGAGAGGAGAGCCAATCGGCCACATTGGTGACGGAGGCAATGCCGGGGATGGGCGCGGCAAGGATGGAGTAGTAGCCGGGGCCGAGGTTGTATGCGGCCCCCTCCTTTTCGGCCTCCACCTGGGCCGAGAAGGTCAGGGTCCCATCCGGGCAGGTGGTGTCTTTGGTGACGATGACGCGGTAGATGTACCCGGCCAGGGTCGGGCTTTCGACGACCGTACCGGCGGGGATGGTCAGTTCCCCGGCGGAGGTGTCGCGGGTGAAGGAAACGAACCCCGAAGCCTTGGACGCGGGTTTGCGCTCCAGGTCCACGGCCCAGGCATAGACGTCAAGCCATGCGCCCTTGGCGTATTTCAGAAAGAGATTGGGCAGCGCCGTCTCGATGAGCAGGGCGACCAGCAGTTTGCAGGGGGCGGTGACAATGGATGTGACCAGCCGCCAGAACGGGCTCCACTTGGAATCGTTGGTGATGAGGCTTCCTTCCTCTTCGTTGATCTGCTTCCACTGCGCTTCCATTTCCGCTTCAGTGGTGGGGACTCCGGCCTCCTTCAGCATGTCTTCAAACAGTTCCTTGCTCATGCGGTCTCCAGCGTAAAATTGAGCTCCCCGAATTCGACGGTTTCCGCCTGTAGAAAGAACCGGCCCAGCTCCACTTCGGTGATCTCGCAGGATCCGGGGACGATGCGCTCGTCGTTGTCCACTTCCATGGTCAGCTTGACCAGGTTCTCCGCCTTCTTCCCTTCGTCCCGGTTGGCGACCAGCTCCACCAGCAGGCCGGATTCCCGGATCATGTTCTGAATGTCCTGGGCAATGGAATCCCGATCCCAGCAACGTTCCGGGAGGCCTCCGACGTCCAGGGTAATGTCGTCCTCGGTCAGGAGAATATCGAAATACTTTTCCGCCATGGGCTATGCCTCCATCCACAGGCTTTCTTCCAACTCCTGGCGGGTCATGTTGGAATAGAAATTGTTTTCCTGCTTGCCGATGGTTCGGCTGTTGCTGTTGGTGTTCGCCACGGTAGTGGCAATGTGCTTCGCCATGCCGCCGGGAATCGACGCCGGTTTTTTGGTGGCCTCCAGCGAAGGGGAGGAAGTGGAGTTGCCTTCGTCTTTCCCGGAAAATATTCTGGGAAGCATGCCTGTGGCCTTGTCCCACCAGTCCAGAGATTGTGCCAGTATTCCAAGCAGGCCCTTGGCTTTGTCCCACAACCAACCGATAGCATCTCCGATATGCCCCAGAAACAGGAGGATTCCTTTGCCCAGGTATGAGTTCTGGAAGGTGTCCACGAGGGCGTCCCAATGCGTGATGAACAGCTTCACCTGCCAAATGACAAAGCGGAGAGGAATCAGGAAAAAGTCGAGAGCTTTCAGGATGTTTCTTCCCCAGGTCGTATCCATCATGGCAGCTTTGATCTTGCCCCAATATACTATGAGTGCGGTTATTCCAGCGGCCATCAGGCCGATGACAAGAATGACGGGGTTGAACGCCATTGTTGCCAGTCCGCCTACTATGGCCATGATTCCCATGGCAGCGGTCAGGCCCAGCACAGCCAGGATGGCGAACCCTATAGCCTTGGTGATATTGGGATACTTGGCCATCCACTTGGTCATGATGGCAGAGGCGTTCGCCATGCCGTCGATGATCGGATCCAGGACCGGGCCAAGCCCCTGGCCCAGGGCGATGGTAATGCCTTTGATCCCCTGGGAGACTCGTTGCAGTGGGGTCACGCGCTTGGAGGCCATTTCCATGGCCTTTTCCATGCCTTTGACCTTGCCGAGTTTTTCCATGGAATCGGCAAGGCCGTCCGTGTCCGCCATCAACAGCTTGATGAGAGAGACGGCCTCATCGGATCCGAACGCTTTTTTCAGAGCGTCGGACTCGCCAACGTCCAATGAATCACCGAATTTGCCTCGAATCTTGCCCAGAATGTCCAACATGCCGAGCATGTGCCCTTGGGAATCAACAAAGGAGAGCCCCAGGGATTTTTGGGCATTGCCGACCCCGGCCAGAAACGACTTGTATTTGGTTCCTGCCTCGGAGCCGGACATTGTCGATTGCAGCTTGCCCATGACGGCCATTTGCTCGACCACGTCGATGCCCGCCGACTTTGCGTTGGCTCCCACTGAGGTGAATGCGGCGGACATCTCGGAGCCGGTGGTCTTGAAAATCTGAATGGCTGTTGCCGTCTGTCCTGCCAGTTGCTTGACCCAATTGACCTTGCCCATCCTGTTGGCTCCATCCTTGAAGATGCCGTACATGGTGCCCATGTAGTCGGTCATGGTGGAGGCATCGGACTTGCCGCCCACGGCCAGGACATTGGCAACGTTGGTGAACTCGGCCAGGTCATTGCCGTGCAGCCCATCAATGGAGGACTGAATGTCATAAGCCGAACTGGCGAAACTGTCCGCCGCCCGTCCGTATTTGATGGAGTATTGCAGCGCCTTGTCGGAGAGCCCCTTGAGTGTTTTCTGGTTCACGTCGAGGCTGTCCACGTCGCCCAGGGCCTGGCGCATTTGTTCCGCCGGATTGACAAGGGCCATGAGCGACAGCCCGGACCCGGCCACGCCTGCCGCGCCGGTACCGATCTGGGCAAAGGCCTTTTGCGAGGCGTCGGCCATGCCGGTGATGTGCTTCTGCACCTTGGCGATGGGATGCGTGATCCTGTCCAACAGGCCAATGCTGAATGTCAGCTTTTCCAGCTTCGTGCTCATTATGCCGCCTCCCTCTTGACTGCCGTAACCGATAGGGTTACGCTGCTTTCATGATTAAGAGCTTCAAGCACAAGGGGCTGGAGAAATTCTTCAGGACCGGCTCCACCAAGGGGATTCAGGCGAAGCACGCCGTCAAGCTGGAGGACATTCTTGATTCCCTGCATGCGGCCGAGGATGTCCAGGACATGAACCTCCCCGGTTTCAATCTCCACCCTCTGAGCGGGAAGCTGAAAGAACATTGGTCCGTGAAGGTCTCCGGCAACTGGCGGGTGACTTTTTACTTTGAAGACGGCCATGCGTATGTCGTCAACTACCTTGACTACCACTAAAAGGGGGGCGTCATGATTGAGAGAACGAGAAAGCCCGTTCATCCCGGCGGCATTATCCTGCGGGAGTGCATAGAGCCGCTGAATTTGTCCATCACGGCTTTTGCCGAGCAGTTGGGCGTCAGCCGCAAGACGCTTTCCAAGATCGTCAACGAGCGTGGGGCCGTGACCCCGGACATGGCCTTGCGCCTTTCGCGCACCCTCGGAACGTCTCCGAAGGTGTGGTTGAATTTGCAGCAGGGATACGACCTTTGGGTCGCCCAGCACGAGACGGACGGGTGGAAATCCGCCAAGCCCAAGGAAGAGACGGGCAACAGTGAGCTGGAAGCCTGACCGCGCTCCATGCGTAAGCCGATCCCCACGGGCGTGTTGCAATTTGACAACGCGCCCGTTTTGCTGTTTAGGTCTTGGACAGGAGCTATCAACTCCTTGACCCTTAGCGGAGACCACGCCCGATAGAAGTGGATTTTTTGCGCCCGACGGAGGGGGCAAAAGCGCATAGTTTACTATGCCGGGTGTGGGCGAATACAAGACCTTCGGGGAATAAGCCCGCCGTTCTAAGGGCGGTTGATAGCACCCGGCACCTCGCGCTTCGCGGGGTGCCATATCAAAACCCTTAGAGGAGGCACTATGTCTCATCCCGTCCGAATGACCCCGGAAGAAGCCGAGTCGCGGCTGTGGCAGATCGCCCACACGCTGGACGAACTTTCCCTTCAACAGTCCTCGATCCACGAAGGCGAGGGAGGGCTGGGAGCCACGCTCATGCTGCTGTACCATCAGCTTGAAGACTGCGCGGTCGCGTTGTATCCGCTGGCGAAAGAGTCCGCCTTCGATTAATTCCGTAACTGACAGCATCCGTAGCCCTTTTACTTGGCCCCGGTTCGGTTCCCCGACCGGGGCCTTTTACTTTATGGCCTCGACAATCCCGTTGTTGATGGCCGTCTTCATTTTCTCCCAGTGATCTGTTTCCAGAAATAGCGCTTCACCCAGCGATTGTTCGGAGATGGGAGCGTCCCCGAACCACTTCCGGTGCATGAGGATAAGCTGTGAAAGTCCATCCTCCCGGATATGCTTGGCTATGCGCTCGACTTTCCCACCATGATATTCAGGTCGGGGACGTATTCCTCGACAAGCGAGCCGACAATGTCGAGGCTTGCGCCGGGCAGCGCCAGCAGTGCCCTCAGGTCGTCCTTGCTGGCATCGTCAACCGTCCGCATAAGGAAGTTGTGGGCCGGTGCCACCTTGTTCTTGGGCTGCATTTCGTTGACGAAACGGTTGTATTCATCCACGCCCACCGTGAAAGTGATGTCCTTGTCCTTGATGGTCAGGACGATGGTCTTGTCCATGCTTTCCTCCGTTAGTTTTTGAATGTCTCGACCGCCAGGCGAAGGACCAGACCGGCCACTCCGGCGTAGCAACCCCACACCATGCGTTCGAGAGTCTTGATTTTCACTTGATGGCTCGCGCAGGCGCGCGCCTTGTTGATTTCCCGGATGTCGTCCTGGATGGCCTTGACCCGTTCATCGATGCGGACGAGCAGGTCCTGCAGGTCGTTGCGCTCCATTGTGGTCACTTCCTGGCCTCCATGAAGCGGGTAAACAGGGGCATGAGGTTCTTTACGGTGCGTTCACCGAAGAGGAAGCCCAGGACCAGAATATTGAGGGCGAGAACGAGCAGCCCCTCCGCCGTGTAGGAACCCGTGTCCGTGGTCATGGTGACCCTCCAGTTGCCGCAGAAAATCTGCCAGTCGGTGAACAGGGTGAAGCAGCCGAAGGCAGGGCGCAGGCAGCCGCGCACAAAGATGATGAGCGGGCCGATGACCGGTATCGTCTTCAGGTCCTTGGCCGTGCCTTCCAGCTCTGCCGCGCGTCGGGTCACTTCCTTGTCGGCCTGGACCGCCAGCTTCATGATGTCCCGCTCGTAGCGGAGTTCTTCCTCGCGGATCCGCCCGGACAGGTCCGCCTTTTCCTTGTCGGTCATGGAAGGGGGAAAGTAGTCCTTCACGGTATCGGCTATGGTTTTGACCACGCCGCCGCCGAAGAAATCGGTGATGGAAGAGAGGAAACCCATTATGCACCCCCGGAGGCGTCGGAAATGTGGATGTCGAAGGTGTCCTGGCCGGACGCGCGTTCCAGGAACGTCTTGAACGTGGCCCCGGAGTTCATGACCCCGCGTTTGTGGCGGAGAAAACCGAACTGTCTGCCGAGCAGCACGCAACCGTGAGTGTCGTCCTCGACATTGCCGGGGTGGAGCAGGATGTGGCTCCTGTCGGGAACGCCGGTTATCTCGAAGGTGTTGCCGAAACGGGGCGAGGCCACGCGCTCGCAGCGGTATGTCCCTTCCGGGATGCAGGAGACGTTCTGGGCGTTGTCCCGGTCTTCCGGCTCCAGGGTGACGCAATAGACCTGCCCGTCCAGCTTCAGGACGCCGAAGGTTCCTTCCTCGGACTTTTCCAAACGAATCAGCTCTGCTTTTTGGATCATGCTCCCTCCTGTTCGGCCTGGCACCTGATGCAGAGTGTCACGCCGGGGATTGCTTGGCGGCGCGCCTCCGGGATGACGTCGCCACATTCGGCGCACGTCTCCCGGCTGGGCGCGGTGGTTTGCTTCAGTCCTGCGTTGTTGAGGGCAACCTGCCGGGCGAGGCGTTCCAGGTTGCTGGCGTCGTCGCAGAAATCCATGGCCGGTGCCTAGACCAGATCCTTGATGGACGCCTCGGACAGGTACGGGACGCCGTTGATGCGGATGAAATCGGGACTGGTGACGTCGAAGGCCAGCTTGGTGACATCCTTGTCCCCGCCCTTGGTGTCGGCATCCAACAGGCTCTCGATCTTGAAGACGCAGCCGAAGGCCTCGATCTTCTTTTTCTCCTGCGAAGTCTCGGCATGGAACACGCAGTCAAAAGGCTTGTCGGCCAGGTCCTCGAAGCTTCCGGCGCTGCGGGCGGCTTCCACGATGAGGCCGAACGCAGTGGGGTCCAGCTCCATGGAACCGGATGCTCCGACATCGCCGGAGACGGTCCCGTTGGGAACACCACGGTTTTTGGCAACGCTGCGGTTGTCCTCGATGTCCAGGGATACCTTGTCGGCATGGACCAGCATGTCCCCGACATAGAAATCAAAACTTCTTCCCGAAATACGGCTCATGACGCCTCCTATTCAGCGTAGTTGGTCAGATCCAGCATGATGTGGCACTTGATGGCCTTGGGGCAGTTGTAGGGGCGGCACACCATGTAGATGGATACCTGTGTCTTGGTGGTCCACTCGATGACGATGTCGCCTTCCTTGGGCGGTTCGATCTCGCCGGGGAAGGTGATGCCCATGATCTCCACGGATTTGCTCATCTCGCGCAGGGGGCGCATGAAATAGCTCTCGTGGTAGCCGATGGAGCCGGGGGTGGAATTCAATTTGCGGTCGGCAACTTTGGCTATGGCCAGTGCGCGGACTTTGCGCATGGCCTTGTGGACGACGCGCAGGTTCTCAATGACCTGGAAGTCGCCGCCGGGGACGTCCAGGACGTTGCCGTCTCCAAAGTAAACGCCGGGATAGTCGGGATACCACTGCGGAACGGACCAGCGGCCGGTATCCAGGGCCTTGAGTTCTGCCATGGAGACTTCCACGTCGGCGTTGTCCACCGGCTTGACGGAGCGGACGCCGACAACAGGGCCGGTGGCTACGCGCATGGGGGAATCGGCTATGGTGACGGAGCGGTTGCAGAGCCGTCCGCAATAGACGCCCTGGTCGTCGTCCCATATGGTTGCCACCGGGTTGACCTGGTCGGCGGCGAGGCTGTTCAGGATGGCGTTGCGGTCGGCCACGAACTCGGCCCAGGATTCGTTTTCCGGGTCAATGGGTTTGCAGGTGGGGATGAAGATGACAGGGCGTCCGTATTCGCCTTGAATGGATTTTGCCTTGGCCTGCATGGTCTCGATATCGGCGGCAGCGGTTACGGCGTCGGTGATGACAAACGCCTCGCAGGACATCTGCGTCATGATGTAGTCCGCGGCATCGCTCCAGGTTCCGGCGGCTTCCATCGGGAATACGCCGCAGTAGAAATTCTCTCCGGCGTTCAGGACGGCGGCGGCGACCTGCTTCTTCAGGTTGCTTTCACTTTCGCCCAGGGCCGCGTCCAGGTCGGTATCGTTATTCACGGACAGCAGCGCGCCTTCATTGGTTCCGGCCCCACGACCGATGTAGACGAAGAAACGTTCGACATCGGCAATATCTCCCTGCAGTAAATTCTCTTTGTTGACATCAACAGTTCCGAGCGCCATGGCGGACTCCTATCGTTAACGGTTGCGAATTTCGGACAACGCCGTCCTGGCGAGGTCATTCAGGAATTGTTTTTCGGTTCCGGGGCGTGGGCCGAGGAAGGGGCGCGCGGCCGGTTTGACTTCCCAGCGCTGCTTGCCGTGCGTGGTGTTGTCGCGCATCTGCCGCAGGATGGTTCCGGCCTGTCCGCGCGAAAGATTTTCCATGATCCACCGGAGGGGGACTCGGCGAAGGGTGCACCCCTTGCCCTTGGGCTTGCGCACGCGCAGGCGGTAGCCTTCGGCTATCAGCGCCTTGGCCTGGGTTCTGGTGGCCGGTTTCTTGTAGTCTGGGACGCCGTAGACCTTTCGGGCCTTGGACGCCGTCCACACTTCGGGGATGCCATACTGGTGCCGGTCGGCAATTTTTGCGGTCATGCCATTGGCCCAGGTCAGATCAACCCGGTCCGTGCCGCGCATGAACGGCTTCAGCCCCTTGCCCAGGCGGCGGAGCATCTTGCGCCTTTTTCGAACGCCTTGGCGTTCCTCCATGGAGCGGCCATACACCGTGCGTTGTTGCCGCAGGTTGGTTCGGGCTTCCTTGATGACCGCCCGGCCCATGCGTTTGGTGACATTGCGCCGGGTACGCGGGGACAGGGACAACAGGTCGAGCTGCTCACGCAGGCGGAGGCGTCCGCGCGGATCCGTATCGAGCCGGAGGGGAGATTTAGGCATCATCGTCCTCCCGCCGTTTGGCTACTTCGTAGACGCCCTCGGCAACATTGATGGTGACTTGCCCCACAACGTAGGGCTTGCCGTTATAAATGATCTGGCCGTCTTCGTCGGGGATCAGATACAGCCCCTCGTCGAATTCGATGGTGATATCCACGTCGGCGGTGCCGTCGCCGTTCAGGGCGACGTCGATATCCGGGTCATTGAGGTTAAGGCGCGAGCGGTCCAGGTCGTTTTCGGAAAGCCATGCAGGGATGAAGGCCAACAGGCTATCGGCGTCCCTGTCCGGCATATTCTCGATCAGGATTCGCGCATCATATTTGAGGCGCGCGACCTCGATGCCGAGTCCCAAGTCTCTGCCGGTGCAAATATATGCTCCCTGGTCCAGGGCGGAGTAGTCGGAATCCTTGAATGCGCCGACGTCTTGCAGGGCCTTGGTCAAGGCTTTGAGCAGTCTCATATCAGTACCGCCGTGATTCGGTTTTCGCCCCGGATATCGGCCACGGCCTGCTGGGCGAACTCGTAAAATTTGCTTTCCGTCTTTTGGCTTTCCCTGGCTTCGTTGTTGGCGGATTCCCGGCGGTCAACGGTGGGGTATTGCTGCAGGAGAAAGCCCTTTGCATGGCTGTAGACGGCCCGGCGGTAGTGGACGAGGAAGACGGTTTCATCGCCGAGCCTTTCCTCGCAGGGAACGGCTTCCAGGGACGCGCAACCGTTGTCGGCATGAAGCGCTTTCCAGAATTTGAGTTCCTTGTTTGCCCAGGCCATGCCGGTCTGCAGGCCGTCCACCAGGAGTTTTTCCGCATACTCGGCAGGCATTCTGTACCGCTCCTGGAAGTCGGCTACCGGGAAATCGGGCCACCAGCCGTCGTTTTTAACAACGGTGGTTGATTCTGCGTTGGCCTTGCCGGAAAAGCTCATGTCGTCGTGTCCTTTTTGCGCTGCCCCCTTCGGCCTGCTGCCGGGCTATTGCCCGAACAGACCTTGGGGGCAGCGGCGGTGTGGAGGATCTACTTTGCGTCGTCTTCGAAGTCGTCGGGGGTGTCTCCGGCGTCTTCGAGCTTCTTGGTGACTTCGGCCAGCACGGTCTTGACGGTGGCTCCCAGGGCGAGCCCTTTTTCAAAATTATCGCGCGCGGCTTCGAGGTTTCCGGCTTGGTATTCCATGAGGCCCTTCAGCTTGAAGAACTTGGCGCGGACTTCGTCGTGTTGCGCCCAGGGATCTGTGCCGCCGGAATGGATCACCAGGTCGTAGACTTCGGAGAAATACGGTTCGGCACTGTGGCCGTCCTTGAAGGCGTCTTCGGCCCACTTGTGGATCTCGTCGGCAACAAAGGAGGGGATGTCGCGGACAAAGGCGTCCTTATCCAGCTCCAGACCCTTTTTCATGCAGTACCGGGCGACGTTCAGCGCCGGAGCCATTTGACCGGCGTCAAGGCACCAGACCATGTACCAGGGCAGCAAATCGTGCACCCAGCCCTTGTCCATGAGGCGGTTTACGTATTCGGAAAAATCCGGGATGAGATGGTCCCGCTTGTGGTTGTTTTTGTCCGACTTGGACTTCAGGGCATGGAGCGCCGTCAACGCGACCTGCAGGCCGGTATCCAACAGCTGCATAAGCTGGCCTTTGTTGACGGTTCCCTTGCCTCCGGGACCGGCATTGCCAACCTTGACCGGCTGACCTTTTTCAAACTTGGCCTGGTGGGCGCGCATCAAACTCATGGTTCCTCCAGTGGGGTGGATGCGAGGGGGCGGCAGGGACCGCCCCCTCTTGTGCAAAAACAAGGAAGACTACACCCAGGCATCGCCTGCGGCGTTTGGCACCTTGACGTTGTCGTCCAGGAATTCCAGTCCGGCGAAGGCGCGGGGTTCCTCGACCACGTAGCCTTCGTTGCGGCTGTTGAAGTCCTGGACCTGGTCCTGTTCGGGCTTGTCCTTGAGGTTGCGCCGCCAGGAACCGGACTGATGGTAGATGGACAGATTCTTGTAGCTGGTCACAACCATGGTGGAATCCGGGAAGAAGCTGGGCGTATCCCAAGGCATTCCGCCGATGGAGGCCATGGCCTGGGCTATTCCGGCCTTTTCGGAAGGCGTGTCCGCCCATTTCTTGTAGAGAATGCCGTTGCGAGCGCCGATGAGGTCCTCGCCGACGAGGACGACCAGGTCCTTGCGCAGATAGCTGGGGATGCCCTGGCGCAGATCGTGGGCAACGTCGTCCAGGTTGGCGTAGTCGGCGCCGTCCATGGTTCCTATGCGGATCTCGCCAGCGACGGCCCCACCCGTAAGGATGTTGCCGGGCAGATTGTCGCGCATGTACTGGAACCAGCCTTTGTTGACGTCTTGCAGCAGCGAGTATGTGGTAATGTCGGTGTCCGCTGCGGCGTCTACGCCGTGCCAGCCGATCATTACCCTGTCGTTGGCTATCTGCTGCTGAACGTAGGCGGTGTAGTGCGCGCCGAGGTTGGGGATTTTCTTCGCCCACATGTCCAGGATGTCATAGGGGATGAAGACGTCGGAATTGGTCTTGTAGAGCTGGTAGACCCATTCTTCCAGGCCAAGGATGTTACGCGGTTTGCGCTCCTTGGTGCCGTCGGACGTGTCGGTCCTGCCGGAAGCGGGGCTATTGGCGGATCCGAGAACATTTTTGCCGGAGAGTTCCTCGACCGGCACGACGTTGATTTTGCCGAGGAAGTTTTCCTTCTCGACGATCTTGTCCTGGAAACGCTGCTCCAGTTCGGGGACAACCGTGAACTGCTTGCCGACGTCGGTAACGCCGTAGTTTTTGGCGAGCTGAACAAGGAAGGCGGCGAAGGCCTGCTGGGTGCTGAAATTCATGCGGCCACCTCCTAGAGCAGATCCGCGCCGGGATCGGCGGGCTGTGCGGTTTCGGGGGTGGGGGTGCCGGGATTGACCTGCTCAAACCGATTGGTCAGGGCTTCCACCTTGGCGGCGAACGCCGCTTCCATCTTGTCCAGCTTCTCGGTGACGGGCTTGATGGCGGCGGTGATCTCGGCAGAGAAGGTCTGCTTGCCGTCTTCGGTTCCGGCATCCGCTCCGGTTTCGGTAGCGGCCTTGTCCGGCGCAGGCAGCTGCGCGGCGAAGCGCTTTTCGAGCTTCTCTTGCCGTTCACCGATGGACTTTACCTCGCCCATCAATTCGGAGAACTGTGTTGCATCCATGGCTTCCTCTTGGGGTTCGGGGGTTGCCCCCTGGTTGTGGGGAATATTCAGGCCGAGACGCTGTACGGCTTTGAAAAACCAGGACGGCGGCTCGGTGTCCTTTTCGTTGGTGGAGAAATCAATTTCCACGCCGTCGGTGACGTGGCAGGTGTGGCGCGTGCCCTTGTGGGAGAAGCTGAGTTCCTGGGTGCCCAGGCTGGCCGGGCTATCGGTCAGGCCCAGGCCGGTGAGGTAGCACTCGCCGGTTTCGGCAAAGTCGTCGGTCAGCTCCATGGACGTAAACAGGCGCTGGCCGTTTTTGTTTGCCAGCAAGGCCTGCTCTCCGGGGCGAAGTCGGCAATACAGGCTGACGATGTCGCCCTCGCGTTCCGATTTGACTTCGGCAACCGCACCGAAATTGCCGAACCAGCGCATATGCTCCGGCCACAGCAACGCGGTGTAGACGGTCTTGGCGTCGTAGTTACTCGCGGCCTGCTCCAGCCATTCTGGCTTGATGAAGCGGCCATCGGCAGTCGGACCGGACTGCCCGACCTTTTTCCAATCGGTGATGAGTGTGTTCGGCATGACGCAAGAGTACGCGCGCCGGGAAAGTGGATGCAATCAAACCGATTCCGATTGATGCAATATCGGAATGGAATATGACGCGCGCCATGCAGTAGCAATGTATTGGTACTGCATGGCGCAGCATTCAGCGGAAATAATAGCGGCAGCTAAGTCTCTGTATCTCAGGGGTAATAAAATATCCGAGATACATAAGGAGATGAAAATTTCAAAAAGGACTCTCTACCATTGGAGAGACGTCTACAGCTGGGACGACCTCAAGATCAATGAGGAAGCGCGGCAGTGTATAGCCCGTCGGTTCAACCTGCTGGTGGAGCGGGACAACAAGACGGACGGCGACATGAAGGAGATGGACCGCCTGCACGATTACCTGCTGCGTGAGCGGGAAATGAAGCTGCGCGAGCTGGAGGCCTCCAACGAGGAAAAGGACGCCGACAGGCCGGTCGTCGGAGGCCGGACCCGCAGGCCGAAGAAGAAGCACGGCAAGATCGTCAAAAACGACGTGTCGCACCTCACGGAAAAGGACTTTGAGGAAAAACTCCACAAGGACTATTTCGAGTATCAGCATGAGCTGCGCGAGGCGAAGCGGACCCACCGTAGCCGGAATATTCTCAAGTCGCGGCAGATAGGCGCTACCTGGTACTTTGCCCAGGAGGCGTTCGAGGACGCCACGCTGACCGGCGACAATCAGATTTTTCTTTCCGCCACGCGCCGTCAGGCGGACGTCTTCCGACGGTATGTCGTAGCCATCGTCAAAGAGAAGTTCGACATTGAACTGAAGGGCAAGGATGAAATCGTCCTGCATACGGCCCATGGCGAAGCCACGCTGTACTTCCTGTCAAACAATTCCAAGTCTGCGCAGTCCTACCACGGCCACGTTTACATCGACGAATATTTCTGGATCACCAAGTTCAACGAACTGTACAAAGTCGCCTCGGCCATGGCCGCGCACAAAAAATGGCGCATTACCCTGTTCTCCACGCCTTCGGCAGTGACCCACGAAGCTTACGACTTGTGGACCGGCGACCGGTTCAACCGGCGCTTCAAGCAAAAGGGACGGCGGCAGGAGTTCCCCGGCTTTGGCGAGATGCAAAAGGGCGTGGTGTGTCCCGACAGGACCTGGCGCAAAATCATCACGCTAAAGGATGCCGAGAAGGGCGGCTGTGATCTGTTCGACATCGAGGACTTGCAGATCCAGTACAGCGACGACGAATTCAAGAATCTGTTCATGTGCGAGTTCGTGGACGAGTTGCAGGCCGTCTTCCGGCTGAAGCACCTGGAAGCCTGCATGGCGGACCCGGACGAATGGGACGACGTGGATCCCGACGTGGAGCGGCCCTTCGGCAACCGGCCTGTATGGGGCGGATACGATCCCAGCCGAAGCCGGGACGATGCCGCGTTTGTCATCATAGCCCCGGCTGAAGACGAGAAGGGCAAGCACCGGGTCATTGCCCGGTTCAAATGGGTGGACAAGTCCTATCCCTGGCAGGCCGAACAGATAAAGAAGCTGACCGAACGATACAATTTCGTCCACATCGGCATCGATTACACCGGCCCCGGTATCGGCGTGTATGAAATGGTAAAGGGCTTCTTCCCGGCCACGCCGATTTACTATTCACCGCTGACCAAAAGCCAGCTGGTACTCAAGGCCAAGGACGTCATAGAAAGCGGACGCCTCGAATGGGATGCCGTCCATAACGACATAGCCCATGCCTTCCTCACCATTCGGCAGGACTCCAGCCAGTCCGGCCTCGTCACCTATTCCGCCTCGCGCACGGCATCCACCGGCCATGCGGACGTGGCCTGGGCCATTATGCACGCCTTGGCCCAGGAACCGCTGAATAACAAATACAAGCCCACCGCCGAGGTAATTGTCGGCAAAGCAGCATAAGGAGCGACCATGAGCGACGAAGTTATGATGTTGTCTTTCGGTGATCCCGAACCGATTCTTGACGGTGTCATTTATGACTATCTCGGTACATGGCTTATAGACAACGGACGCTACTATGACACGCCCGTTCCCCTGAAGGGCCTGGCCCGGCTACTCCGGGCCAATGCCTACCACGGCCCGGCCATCGAATTCAAAACCAACCAGGTCATGCGAAAGTTCCAGGCATCCAGGGCGGTGGCGCGCCCGGCCATGCACGCGGCGGCTACGGACTTCAACGTGTTCGCCAACGCCTATTTTCAGAAGATTCGGAATTACCTCGGGGAGGTCATTCAGCTAAAGCACCTCCCGGCCATCAATATGCGCCGGATGAAGGACCCCGACCAATACTGCATGTTGCAGATTCATGGCGAGCTGGTTCCCTTCCAGCCCGGCGAGATCCTCCACATCAAAAACTATGACGTGAGCCAGGAAATTTACGGCCTGCCCGGCTACCTCGGCGCGCTGCAATCCATGCTGCTCAATGAGGATGCCACGCTTTTTCGCCGCAAGTATTACAAAAACGGCGCTCATATGGGGTATGTTTTTTATGCAGGTGGCGAGCTGGACGACAAGTCAAAGAAGGCCATCCGGGAAGCGATTGAAGGCTCCAAGGGGCTGGGCAACTTCCGTTCCATGTTCGTGCATATTCCCAATGGCGACAAGGACGCCGTCCAGATCAAGCCGGTGGGCGACTTCTCGACAAAGGACGACCTGGAGAAGATCAAGAACCTGTCGCGCGACGACATCATCGCGGCCCACCGGATCCAGCCCGCGCTGGCCTGCCTCATCCCGCAGAACACCGGCGGCTTCGGCGACATCACGAAGGCGAACGAGGTGTATCAGGAGAACGAAATCAAGCCGGTCCAGGACCTCCTGGCCGAGGCCGTCAACGCCGTGCTGTTGCCGCAAGTCCGCATAGAATTTGACCCGGAAAATAGAAACAGGCCACTGTCATGAATCGAGGGGGAAACTACAATGGCTTTTCGCGTTTACTGCCCAATCTGTAAGCAAGTGGCTCGCATCACCAGTTCCAACTCCATGGATACGCAGTTCAAACAAGCCTATTGCACCTGCTCGAACCCGGAGTGCGGACACACCTTTGTCATGAACGTGGAGTTCTCCCACACCCTCAGTCCCTCGGCGCTCTCCCTTTCCGAAGGGTTGCGCGAGAAGATACGCGACACGGCCCCAATGGAACAGGCCTCCCTGTTCGGAAACGAGAAAGCCCCGGTTTGAACCGGGGCTTTTGTTTTACGGTCTTGCGTCTTTATCCGTGTGGCCCGGTGGGTTGGGGATATATGTGTGGACCACGCCCACTGCCTCGTCCATTGTTATTGAGAGAATGCCCAAGGTGTTGGAAAGCGCGGCTTCGGTGGAGTTCTCGGTTACGCGGCTGAGTTCTTCCAGGGCGTATGCAATGAGATACAGCCGGTGCCGTGCTTCTGCGGGAGTCATGCTGCCTCCCTTGTTTTCAGCGTGCTGGCAACGGCCAATGACGTTTGGGACTTCGCAAAGGCGGCATCGCTGAGGACGGCCTTAACAGAGAAAAGGGTTGTTGCTTGTGCCATGAGGCACCTCCTAGAATTGTTTTCAGTCGGCATCTCAAAAGCGAAATGCCGGGTGGTGAAAACAGCTCTAGGGGCTGCGGACGTATTTCCCCGAAGGGTATTGTATTCAGTCCCCACCCGGCATGAAGTACATACCGATTGCCCCCTCAGTCGGGCGCAAAAAAACCACTTCTTACGGGCGTGGCTTCCGCCTAGATGGTGTTTTCAGCACCAAAGTCAGTAAGCCATGCCGGGTGGGGGTGTGTCAAGCCCATCACTTCAGGCACATTCGAATGCACTCTGCCCAGTATTCCTCTGATATGAGAGAAATCTTTGTATCTGGGCGTTCCCGGTACTCGACGGCCTTCATGATCTTGGTTCCATGCGATGAATGCTTCCAGTCCCTGCTTCCCAATTCCCCTATGACAACATAGTTGGTCGAGAGAGTAACGCTCTTTTGAGGGACTCCCCCCAAGTCGGTGATGATATCCTGGCAAAAGGTTCTGGTGCCCGAAGCAAACTTTCCTGTCAGAACAAACGAACGCTCATAGAATTTTACCGCAGGTTTGGGCGAGTCCAGAGGTAAGGCTGTACTGGCTGCGGTACTTCCTGTTGTGGAGCCTGTTGCGGCACTGAGGATTTCAAACAGCTCCTTGCGTTCCTCGGCGTCGATAACACCGTCCTCCAGCATGGCGGAAACTCGCTTGCCTAGCGTTTGGACAACGAAATCATCCGAAGCCATGTCGTAATTTTCTTGCAGCCATTGAACCAAGAACAGAGCTTCCGCTTCACTCACGGTTCCATCTGCGATGATTCCTTTGGATAGGCCTATAAGTTCATCTACCGTCCTTGTCGAAACACGCGCAGCGTGAATGTTGCGGACGGGTTGTCCATTTTGGTCATAAAATTTTGACATACCTGTATCCTTACTTTTCAGGCCTGAACGTAAAATTCATATCCTTCTTTTCCCCATAGGAAAAATCCCAACACACGCCGTCGAAGGTATTCGTATAGGTTGAGCCCGGATCCTTGAGCCCGGCTTTTATCAATTGGTTGAGCATCTCGCCTGCCTGCTTGGCAGTCAGATCCGGATGAAGAACCATGATTGCCGCATGGACAATATTCAGCGGGAGCTTGTTTTGTCCTTTGTGGGTGTAAAAGCCGATATATGCGTATGTCAGCTGACCACCGGCTTCCTTCACTTCCACATGGACCCTATGGTCAAATTTATAGCTGAGGTAGGAATCCTTTGTAATTTGTGCCTGTGGCACTTTCGCGGCAACATCCTGATAAAATGCGATATAGTTGATCCCCAGGTTCGGTGGCATTTTCGGTCCGTCACCTTTGATTGCCTCCTCAATGGCGAACTGGCTTACAGACGGCGGGGAATATGCTGCGAGCGGTGCCCATTGGCGAGCGAGGCCATTTGTAGCGTAGACGGTACCGTCCTTAACCCAGAAACCGACCTGATCATTGATAAGGACGGCGGTCCCTTCATAGAGGTTCTCACCGGCCCAAGACTTAATATGTGGATGATTCGCGGCGAGTTTTTCCATGATGACGTCTTTAACGTCACCTCTTGGCCCGGTCATACTATCCTGCATCCATCCGTAGAGGCCGAAGGCGATGAGTACAACAATGAGCAGGCCGCAGCCTGCCTGTTTAGCGGTAGCATCTGCTTTCCACTGCGCGTGGACGTCTTCGGTAACCGGATTGCCGCAGTGGGGGCAGGCTTGGGCGTTGGTAGAAATCTTTTTTTTGCATTCAGGGCAGGGGGCCATGGCCATGGGGCTTATCCTCCTCTTGTTATATGGTTATAGGAGGCCGCCTATCATATTTTTTGTTACCTTGGCGAAAATGATTTTATGTGTATAAAATACACATAAAATGTTGACCTGACTATTCGTCGTGTGTATCTTATACACATGAACGACAGGGAGGTAATAAAGGAATTGGTGAAGGCCGGATGGATCAAACTGAAAAAGAGGGGAAAGGGGGCGCACACCATGATGAAGCACCCGGACAGCCTCAAGAAAGTGACCATCCCCAAAGGCGAAATCAAAACCGGAACCCTGAGAAACATTGAAAGAGTGTCAGGGGTCAAACTGAGGAAGGGGGGCTAGGCCCCCCGGCCTCATCCCAGACATTGATATACCCCGGTGCTGCCCTTGCAGGCACGAAACGAATCAAGGAGAGAAACACCATGGCAACCTACTATGCGGCCATATTTAATGAGGAAGGCGGCGGATTCTATGCCGAGTTCCCGGACCTGGAAGGATGCTTCACCCAGGCGGAAAGCCTGGAAGTGCTGGACGCAATGCTGAAGGACGCGCTTTTTGTTTGGCTGGACGCCAGCAAAGAGGAAGGGGACGACATCCCGGCCCCTCGAAGCTTTGCCGAGATCCATAACGAGGTGGCAGAGCGCGAAGACTTCCATTCTGTCACCCTTGTGGTCATCCCGGAGAAGGTGACGCGGATTCGTAAGAACGTCAGTTTTACGGAAGTTGATCTGGAAATAATCGACCAGGCTGCAGCAAAAAACAATATGGACAGATCGGAATTCCTGGCTATGGCCGCCCGACGTGTGGCCTCCGGTACGTGTTAAGACGAAGTAACCAGAAAAGAGAAAGCCCCGGCAGAGAACCTCTGCCGGGGCTTTCTTGGGCTACTGGTTCGACGGAGGTTCCAGCACCCAGACGCATTCTTCAAGATTGGTTCCCAAAAGGTGGAGTATCGCCCCGATATCGGTATTTTCTTCGTTTGCAGCAATATAGAACAGCGTCGCAGCTACTCTAGAAATTTTGTTCAAGGCATCTTCTTTTTTTTGATTCCGATTGGTCATGTTCTTTCTCCAGTAACAACTAACTGTTGTAAATCATTGATGCATGGGGATTGCGTCAAAAGAATGGACGCAAACATATCGGAACCCGCCGAATGCGAATTGGATACCTAATTACTAGTATTGTTCTGTGGCAATCCTATCTGGCAGGATTTAAAGCTTTTCCCTACGCGCCGCGACTTGATGACGATGGAACGCATGTGTTCCGAACTGCATTTATACTGCTTGGCGTGTTCCCTGGTAAGTCGTCCGCCTGTCTCCAGGTAAACAAAACGGTCGCTACACCTTCTAATCTTTACCGAAATTCCTTCTATCAAGAGGTAGTCGCCTGCTTCCACGGTCCGCATCCTTTCTCCCAACGAGGGGGAGGGCTTCGGAAAAGTCTAATATTTGTAATCAAAACCAATCAATCAGCCGTTAACCCGCATGATACTTGGTTTTCACAACAGGAAGCAAAATGTAATATTTCTCTAAAAAGTGATAATCAAAAAAATAATATGCTGTAATTCCAGTAGGTTGACTTTTGAACAAATCTAATCATTCAACCCTAATAATATTATTACTTTATTATGAAATAATTATAATTAAAGATATGGAAAAAGTCCTTGATACACGAGATGTTAGTCATGTTTAAGAAACAGAATTAGAAAAATTAGACTTTTCCGACCCCCCCTCACGTTTGTTGATTTTCCCCTCGCGCGTATCGCGCGCCTGCGCATGTGCGCGCGAAGAGTTAGGACGTGACCATCAACAAAGAAAAGCCGCTGGCCCGGAGGAACGGAGGATCCGGGACAGCGGCAGGGGCCAGGGGAATGGTGATTGGGGCTAAAATTTGAATAGAGAAGATATTGCCCTGATCGGGGCATATCCATTGCCAATTAAGGAAAAGGAGGCCCGGCGTCTTTGAACGCGAGGATGTGCCCCTATGAGTAGAGCTTCTACCTTTTAAATATCCAGCAGTTTAGAATCTTCGGCTTCATCCTATTCTTGCCATCCGGCGACGGCTCTCCTTTCACTTTCATCCACCGACTGGACACGTTTTTCCCGGTGTCTATGAGTTTGTGCCGTTTGCCATTCTTGAGGAGCTTCTTCAGTTGGGCCATGTCCGGCAGTTCCTGCCCAAGTTTCAGGCACGCTTCCCGGTATTGATTCAGGTTCACGGCGATTTGCTCTTCTTTGTTGGAATGGTTCAGGAATTCATCCGTTTCGTCTGTCCTGGAATTATTGATGTACTGGTATGTCTCCCAGAACTGTTCGATTATCGGGTGATCCGCTGCCAAGCGTTGCTCCCTGGCCTCTGCGCGCCCAAGGATGTACTCGGCCAGTTTGGCTTGCCTGTCTTCGCTCCATGCCGGGAAGAGAACGGACAGAGCCGCGCCCATGGCGGCGACCTGGGCGTGGTTTTTGACGATGCGTTCGTTGCGGATCTTGTCGCTTTTGCCGAACTCCGCCTCATATTTGTGGAAGGCCTCCTCATAGACCGTGAGGATCTGCCGTTCGTTCTGCAGGGCTTTGCGCAGGAATCCTCCTACGGTGCTGCTGTTCTGCCGCTCGAACCATCGGGCTATCTCGCGGGAGCCTGGCTTGTGGTGGCGTTTGTCTACATGGACGTGGACGATACGCTGCAGGAGCGCTTCGGAGCCGTCGACCTCGGCGTTCTGGCTGATGATGAGTGCGGCCCTGAACGGGCTTTCCTCCACGTCGTTACCGCGTTTGGATATGCCCAGGGTTCCGGTACCTCGACCGTTGAAAAACGGCTTGCACAGGTCGAAGTCGAACTGCTTGGCCTTGGCGTCCTTGTTCCCGTCGTCCCGGTCGGACTCAATGATGACGACCGGCATATTGGAAACCTGGTTCATTGCGCGGCGGCGACCGGCAACCGTGGCCTTCATGATGTCGAAGCCTTCATGGTCGTCCCGGCCACAACAGGCCCAGAGGAATTCAAGTGAGGTTGATTTTCCAGCGCCCGGTTCGCCGGTGTATTCCAGGAAGGGATAGGACTTGTGCATTTCCCGGATTTGCTGGGCAAACAGGCTGCCAAGCCAGAAGGCCAGCAGGACCATTCCCTGGAAGTGGAAGGCCGTAATGTATTTGTCCAACCAGTCGGGAGAAAACTCTCCGTCGGTGGTTATGTGCGTTCCCAGCAGACTGGATTTGATTCCGTTTTGTCCGACCTGAAAATAGCCGTCTCGATTAAGCTTTAGTTCACGCCCCTTATAAAAAGCATGGTCCTGGAAGACATAGGCCTTGGTGTTGTCGTCATATCCCACGAAGGGGATGGACGACACCATTTTCATACGTTTGCCCAGCCACCTGTCGCGCAAGATTTTAAGCTGCTTGAAATCACCGTCGAAAGTGCCGCCTCTGGTCTTGTTGAGCAGGGTTTTATGGAAGGCCTCCGGTGACGCGAGGTTGGTGCCTTCCATGCGGATGATGTCCGAGGGACTGCCGTTGGCGTAGTGGATTTGGAAAACGTAGAATTGCTCTCCCATGATTTCGTCGATTTCCATATAGAGGAAGCGGGGGAGGGTGTTGGAAAGCGGATCCACTTCATGGTTGCGCATGAAGATATTCCAGCCTTCGCTGGAATCAAGGCGGATTGGGTTCGGTTCTCCTTCGTTGTCGTCCTTCTTGCTGGGGTTCAGTTCGACTTCAAGCTTGGCGCGGTCCACCTCAATGGAGTAAAGCGCGTTGGCGAAGTCCAGGGTAAAGGTGCCGTACTGCTTTCGCAGGTACATGTGATACGCCTTCTCATGGACGTTTTCGGCCATGAAGAGCTTGCCGTGGTAAAGGCGTTCACTAATGAAGCTGCTGGTCAGCTTATTGGCCCGGAAGTAATCGTCCCAATCCATGCCATTGTCCGGCAGGGTCAGGACCTCCACCTTCTCGCCCATATCCTTCAGCGTCTTGGCGTGTTTTCGCGTCCATTTCCTCCCAGCTTCGTCTCCATCGAGAGCGAGGACCCATATTATTTCATTTCCCTTGTTTTCCTCCACCAGCTGGGAAGGGAAGTTCACGCTGCTCATACAGGCTGCTGCTTTTATCTTGATATGAGCAAGGGCAATGGCATGGAAGATCCCCTCAACCAGAAAACATTTCTCGCCTTTCTCCAGGGAGAATTTCGGAGGAGTCCAGGCCAGTCCTTTGTTCTTCCCTTTGAAATTGGCTTTTCGTCCGTCCGATGGTCGCTTATCTATGAATCGTTCCCAGGTAACGGAGTCGTCCGGGGTGAGAGAAAAGCGAACCGTATTGAGATAGCGATTGCTACCGGGCAGGGGGTACATTCCCTGCGTGAACCACCCCTTTATGATAGAGTAGTCGAAGCCTCGGTTCATCTGCATATAGGCTGATGCCGTTTTGTCCGGCTCCTGCTCTGTAGCGGCGTAGCGTTCCGAGAACTCCTCGAATAGCTCCGGCAGCAGTTCCCTTGTTGTCGATTCCCAACCGCAATTGTTTTCGCGGCTGCATTTCACATTCCAGGGTTTGTCCGTACTGACGAACAATTCTCGCTTTCCGCAGCTGGGGCAGCGGCCCTTGCGGAGGTAGTCTCCCTTTCTTTCAAAGCCGAAGCTGGCGTCGTTCAAGAGGGCGCGTACTACTTCCTCGGCTCCGATATCGTGACGGGCGTTGTTCACTCTGTAACCCCTTCAGTCCTTACGTTCCCGCTCATGCCCTACCTCTCTATCGCTGAGGAAAAAATGGAGTCGCCAAGAGGCGCACCGTCAGGAATCATGTCGAGATAGGCCTCGCGGCCAAGGATCCTTTCGACATATCGTTTCGCCATGGAATCAAGCCTGATAGTGCGAGGATGGTGCCCCCCTGGACCTGGGTGTGGGGCGGTGACGTACTGACCATCCACAAAGACGTGAAGGCCGGACAGGCGGGTAAAGGCGGCTTCTCCCGAGAATTTTGGCAATATCTCGACCAAAGCGAGATCCGAACGCCCTTTGGTTATGGCCTCTTGAAGGAACTCAGCCAGCTGCTGGCACCTGGCCGTGCGGGTAGCTTCACGCTTGGTCATGCTTCCTCCTTTCTTTGTTCCGCGACCAATTCGCGCTCCAACGCGCCAAGATCGGCCATCATTTCGATTCCCTTGGTGACGACTTCGCCAACCTCTTTTTTCAGTTGCCGGGTTTCCTTCAGGTCGATTTCGCCGTCCGCGACAACCTCCTGCCCCCGTTGTCCGACATCACCTACTTCGGCAAAGAGCTCGCCAATCCGGGCAAAGAGATTTTGGCAGTTGATGGACGTGTAGGCGATGGGGCGATCCCCCTGCAGCACGTTCATCTGTATCCATTGAATGATGATGTTATTGCCGACGACTATGCAGAACTTGGGGAGTTCATCGAATGAAGGGAAATACCGCCCGGCAGAGAATACGCGGCGGGTTTTGTCCTGCTTCCAGCCCATCTTTTCCATGAGCTGTTTTTCTGTGAGTCCGGAAAGCGCAAACGCCTGCTTGAAGGCGTCTGCTGGATCCATTCCTGCAAGGCTTTTTGTTTCGAAAAAATCCTGTTCCATTGTAGTTCCCCTCCGTCAGGAAATACTTTGATTGTGGGGATTCCCCCTTATGCTAGGACTTGGTCACGCCCTCGTACAAATCGGGTAGAAGATCCTTCATGGGGATCTTTAATTTTGCGTTGTAGGTTGGAGCGGCAGAGGCAGGAATTGCTTTTGCCTTGCAATGTCTCCAGACCACTGGACGGTCGTAGCCGACCAGCTTGCCCAGAGCTTCGTAAGTAAGCCCATGTTTTTCCCGGTACTGTTCGAGTGCGTTTGTCATGTTTGAAGCGTTACCGCGTGGTAACAAGAAAAGTCAAGCGCAAATTACGTAGCGGTATCGCGGGAGGAGCTATGAACGCGACCATGGATAGTTATCGAATCAATGAGCGTGCCTGGGAATTGATTATGGGCAAGATTCACCAGAAGCTTGCGGAAGGAATGTCGCAGTCGGCAATATCACAGTTGCTTGGCGTGAAACGACCGACCGTTAGCCGTTGGCTTGCTGATAGGCGCGGAGGGGACAAGACCCCCTTTCGGGATATGGTTCATTACCTTGACCGGCTCCGTATCCCTTTGCGGGATGTGTTCGCTATCGACGACGACTCCCTGCCCCCTCCTTCTCCAGACAGAGCCCCTACGGAATTGGATAAAGCTATAGCCGATACCTTGGTCATTGTTGCCAAGGCTGTAGGCAAAGATATTCAAGACGTGGCCCGCACTCTCGAATCCTTGGATTTGCCTGATATCCAGGTCATGATGAAGGGTAGAGAAGCTATGAAAGTCAGCGATTTTTTGCGGATCTGTAGGGCTATCGGCGTTTCTCCTGAAGCCGTTTTAAGCAGAGCCGAAGCTCTCTCACATACTGAATAATCTAAGTATTTCCCCGACCGGTTCGATCTGTTTGACGTAAAGTGTTACCGCGTGGTAACGATCGATCCTCGCAACAAAAGCAGAGGATTGATCCTTGGATCGTTGGTTGAAAATGGGTGCGGCGTGTAAGGCTGCGAACTGTCATCGGGATACCATGTTGAAGTGGATCCGGGATGGGCATGTCGTAGCCGAGCAGCGTCCTGCAGGGAAGCGTCTGGATTGGGTTGTCCTTGAACGCTCTCTGGATGCCCCTGCCAACGCCTTTGAAATCGAAGTCCTCGCTCTCTTGAAAAAGGCGGGGCCATTGGTGGATGCCATGGCTATCAGTAGAAAGCCCTTCAAGGTCAGCGGAAAGGCCAGCTACTATTACAAAGTGGATAAGCGCCGCCTGTCGTTGGGAACGTCCAACTACTCCAAAGCCTGCCAGGCGCTTGGACGGATCAAAGACGCCTACATGACCGGGAAGCTTGACCACCTCCTGGGCGAGTGCGGCATGACCCTGGGCGAGTTCAAGAAGGAATACGAACCGTGGGCCGAAGAAACCCAGCCGACCAAAACCTTCAAAGCCAACATGCTGGCGTTGAAGAAGGTCATAGAAATTGAGGGAGAAAGCCAGCGCCTTGATAGGCTGACCATGAAAACCATGGATGAGCTGAAGCGCCTCAAGAGGGAGCGGAAGAAGGACGGCGAAAAGCGGAAGCCCCTGAAAAATTCCACGATCAACAACTACATCCGTCACGCGAAAGCGGTGTTCAACAAGCCGGTCGAGTGGGGCTACCTGAAAGCCAACCCGTTCAGGGGGGCAAAGGAACTGCCGAAGGGCAAGCGGGTTGAATACCTGCAGCCGGGCAAGGCCGCCGAATTTCTGAACAGCATCAAGGATGTTGACGTCCGCCGCTTCGCCGCCGCCTGTCTTGCCACTGGTCGTCGCCGGTCGGAAGTCTTCCGGCTGACCTGGGATGACATTCTATGGGATGAGGACAAATACTTCATCGCCAAAGAGAAGCGGCACCTCTGCAAAACCTATCCGATGAGCGCAACCTTCAAGGTCGTGCTGCGGTCCATGTCGAAGGGCAAGGGCCGGATTTTCAACAGGTGGGATCATCCCGATACCTATTCCCACAAGATCAAAGAGGCCATGCGCGCGGCAGGACTCGGCCACCTTCGGCCCCACGATTTGCGCCACACTTTCGCTGTTGAATTTCTCGACAAGGGCGGAAACATAAAAGCTCTGCAGGAACTCCTCGGGCATTCAGAGTTCAGGACCACATCCGACACCTACGCCCATATGACTGACGCCCACTTGCAGAAAGCCGTGAACCTGGTCGGATTCGGTGGGCCGGTTGATCTCTTTTCCGACAAAAAATAGGGACCCCAGAGGGACCCGATAGGGACCCCGACTATCGGTCGAGGGACCCCAGTTGGGGTCCCTCTGCCCCTATTTTCGGTAGTTTTCGTAGGTACAGAAAAGGGCTGACAAAGGTGGAAAACCCTTGTCAGCCCTTGATTCTCGCTGGAGCCAGGAATCAGAATTGAACTGACGACCTACTGATTACGAATCAGTTGCTCTACCAACTGAGCTATCCTGGCGAAACGGGAAAAGATATTTATCTTAGAGACGATGGTTGGTCAAGCTAAAAGAGAGGGGTTGGAGCGGATAGGGGGCTTGGTTAGTGCTCCAGGGTGAGTTGCAGGCCGGAGCCGGGGAGGACTGTGGCGGTGACGTTTGGAGGGATGACGATGGTGGAGCTGTATTCCGTGACGATGGCCGGGCCGGCGAAGGTATTGCCGGGGAGGAGCTGGGCGCGGTCCAGGATTTTTGCCGTGGCCTGAATGTTGTTGAAGACGGCTTGGCGGGTGCCGAGGGTGGCGGCCGCAGGCGGAGTCGGGCCTCCCGGCTGTTGGGACGGGAAGTCCGGTTTGTGTTGGCGGCCCCGGCTGCGCAGGCGGAGATTGACCAACTCGACCGGGGTGCCGGGATTGCGGTGGCCGTAATGGTGTTCGTGCAGCCTCTCGAAGGCCTCTGTCATGTCGCCGCCCCAAGGGACCGTGAGTTCGAAGGACTGGCCCTTGTAGCGCATGTCCAGGGCGCGCTCGAAGATGGTGTTTTGCGGTTCGACACCTTCGGCCCGAAGTTCCGCAAGCCCGTTTTGTTCCATCGCCGTGAACAGTTTTTCCAATTCCGCAGTGTCGGCCGTGGCCGCATCGACCATGACGGTCTGGGATGCGTCTTTGGCCACGTCGGCCAGGATCATGCCCACAGCCGAGAGCAGGCCTGGATTGGCGGGCACAAATACCCGCTTCATGCCGAGCAGGCGGGCCAGCTCCGCGCAGTGCATACCGCCCGCGCCTCCAAAGGAGAGCAGGGTGAATTCGCGCGGGTCATATCCCTTTTCCACGGAGATGACCCGGATGGCCCGTTCCATATTGGCATTGGCCACGGCAAGGATGCCTTCGGCCAGTTCCACGGGCGGCAGGCCGAGTTCGGCAGCCATGGCTTCAACGGCTTGCCGCGTCCTGCTTTCGTCCAGCTCCATGCCGCCGCCCAGAAAATGGTCGGGCACGATGCGGCCCAGATAGAGATTGGCGTCCGTTACGGTGACGCCTGTACCGCCCCGGCCATAGCATATCGGGCCCGGCGCGGCGCCTGCGCTCTCCGGCCCCACGGTTAGGGAGCCGCCCGCATCGCGCCGGGCGATGGAGCCACCGCCAGCCCCCACGGTGTGGATGTCGATCATGGGCACTTTTACCGGGTATCCGGCAATGGCCGACTGCGTGGTCATGGGCAGTTGCCCGTCCATGAGGCAGACATCCGAACTGGTGCCGCCCATATCGAATCCGATGAATTTGTCGAATCCCGCCCGCTGGCCGATCTCCAGGCCGCCGACCGCGCCTCCGGCCGGGCCGGAAAGGATGGTCCGCACCGATTCGCGCATGGCCGTCTCGGCGGAAATGGAGCCACCGTTGGACTGCATGATCGAGAGCATGCTGCCCTTGGTGGCCGCTAGCAGGTCCGTCAGGTAGCGGGTCATGATGGGCGAGACATAGGCATTGACCACAGTGGTGGAGGTGCGCTCGAACTCCCGGAATTCGGCCAGAATTTCGTGTGACAGGGATACGGGCAGACCTGTGGCGCGCAGGGCGTCGCCCAGCAGACGCTCATGGTCGGGGCGCAAAAAGGAGAAGAGCAGACATACGGCCACGGACTTGGCGCCCGATGCGCGGACGGCTTCGGCCACCAGGCGTGCGGCGTTCATATCGAGCGGTTCGACTTCAGCGCCGTCGCTGTCCACTCGTCCGGGCACGGCGAAGCGCAGGGTGGGCGGTACGATGTGCGGGTCCCGCGCATAGGAAAGATCGTAGAGCCTGGTCCGGTTTTGGCGGCCTATCTCGATGACGTCGGTGAACCCCTCGTTGGTCACAAGGGCGGTGGGTACGCCCTTTCGCTCCAGGATGGCGTTGGTTGCCACGGTGGAGCCGTGGATGATGAACACCTCGTCCGGCTTGGTGTCCGGAATCAGGCCTGTAATGTGGGCAAGTCCCTTCAGCACGGCTTCGGATGGATTGTGCGGAGTCGAGAGCGTCTTGTAGGTGCCGACGGTCCCGTCCGCGGTTCTGTATATGAAGTCGGTGAAGGTGCCGCCCGTGTCCACGCCGATGGTGATCATCATGCCTCCTGACAGATTGGTAAGGCGAAAAGGTAGCGCAAAGGCGTGTCCTTTGCCAACTCCCCGGCAGAGGGGTAAATCGGCGTTGGCCCGCTCTTTGAAAGATGGGAATCGGATGAGGACAGCCGGGAAGATCGATCCGTGCAGCCTGATGGTGTCAATATCCTGATTATACAGGTGTTTTTTAGGTTGTAACCGGGCGGATCGTTGTGGATGCAGCCCATGGCCGTAGACAATATTGTTCAAGGCTGTGGGCGTAGTGTGCGAAAACGTCAACCCGTGGAGACAACGTGGGACAACGGTCGACCCGGAACCGGCAACATACAATATTCGTCTATGGGACCATGAAACGTGGCTTCCCGAATCATCGGCTGTTGGCCGGTGCCCGCTACCTCGGCCCTGCCAGCACTGTCGAGCGGTATGCTCTGTATGTGGACATGTTCCCCGGAGTGTACCCCAGCGAAGCTGTTTCCCCCATTCGGGGAGAGCTGTTTCAGGTCAGCGCGGAGGATCTCCGCCGCCTGGACGCCCTGGAGGGACACCCCAGCCTTTGCCACCGCGAGCAGGTGATGGTTAAGACGTCCAAGGGGGAGCAGGAGGCCTGGATCTATTTTTATCCCACCCGAGAGGGGCGGCTTATCCCCAGCGGAGAGTTTGATCCCGGCAAGGAGTTGCAGGCCGGGGTATTCTCTTCGGACTGACCTGCCGGACTCAAGTGGCAAGTGCGTCATTCATTCCTGTTTTTCCGGGCGGAAACCATGGCCCGGATTTCCTTGTCCCCGTCGGTCTTTCGGGGTAGATTCCCCCACGCCCGTGAACCTCTGCCCCGCAGGAGCCGCTCGTTTTGACCGACAAGGACAAACTACACGCTTTTTTTCATCCCGAGACCGTGGCCGTGGTCGGTGCCTCCGCCACCCCGGGCAAGGTTGGCCACACCGTTCTCGCCAATATGCGCGAGGCCGGGTACCGGGGCAGGCTTTTCCCCGTTAATCCCAAGGGCGGCACCATAGAGGGGCTGCCGGTTATCCCTTCCGTGGCGGAGCTGCCGCACAGCCTTGACCTTGCCGTGGTCGCGGTGCCGCGGGAAGGCGTGCCGGACGTGTTGCGCCAGCTTCTTACTATCGGCTGCAAATCGGCCATAGTGGTCACCTCCGGCTTCAAGGAGGCCGGGCGCGAAGGGTATCGGCTGGAGATCGAGATAGCCGAACTTTGCGAGCAGTCGGGCATGGCGCTGCTCGGACCCAATTGCCTTGGCATGATAAACACATCGGCGGGGATCAACGCCTCCTTTGCCGCAGGAAGGCCCGCCAAGGGCTCCATCGCCTTTTTCTCCCAGTCCGGCGCCCTGTGCGTGGCCGTTCTGGACTGGGCCCTTGCCGCCAACGTCGGTTTTTCCAAATTTATTTCCTTGGGCAACGAGGCCGGACTGGATGAAACGGACATGCTCCGGTATCTCAATGAGGACCCGGAAACCAAGGTCATCCTCGGCTATATCGAGAATGTGCAGGATGGCGAGGCGTTTCTGGCCCAGGCGCGTGCGGCCAGCCTGAGCAAGCCGGTAATCATGATCAAGTCCGGTACCACGACGGCTGGTGCCAAGGCCGCGTCGGCCCATACCGGGGCCATTGTGGGAGTGGATCAGGCGTATACCGCCGCTTTTCATCAGGCCGGTGTCATTCGGGTGGATGGTTTGGCCTCGCTCTTCAATCTGGCGCGGGCCTTCTCCTGCCAGCCGTTGCCCAAGGGACCGAATCTGGCGGTGGTTACCAACTCCGGCGGACCGGGTATTCTCACTGCCGATGCCACGGACCGTTCGCATCTTGCCATGGCCGAGCTTTCGTCCCGGACCGTACAGCGGTTACAGGAATTTTTGCCTAGCTACGCCGCGTTCTACAACCCGGTGGACATCGTTGGGGACGCGGATGCGCAACGTTACCGGCAGACCCTGGACGTGGTGGCCGATGATCCCATGGTCCATTCCCTCCTGGTTCTGCTGACGCCGACAGCCGGTATCGAGCCCGAGGAAGTGGCCGAGGCCGTCATTCATACGGCCGAACGCTGCGGCAAGCCGGTCTTTGCCTGCTTCATGGGACGCACCCGCGTGCGAGCCGCCAGCGAGCGCCTGATGCAGGCCGGAATTCCGTGCTACGCCTTTCCGGAACCGGCCGTAAAATCCATCGAGGCCATGTATGATTTCTTCCTGTGGAAGAATCGGCCGAATCCCATCTATGCCGAGGTGGAGCGGGATATGGACCGCGCCCGTAAGATTCTCGATCTCCACCTGCGCCACCATGAGCCGGAGATTGTGGGCTATGAAGCCCGGGAGATACTGAACGCCTACGGTCTTTCCACGCCCAAAACCAAGCTCGTTCGTTCCAGCGAAGAGGCCGTAGCCGTGGCGGCGGATATCGGTTACCCCGTTGTGCTCAAAATTTATTCGCCCGACATCCCGCACAAATCTGATGTGGGCGGCGTGGCGCTCAATCTGCAGGATGGGGAATCCGTGGCCGCAGCCTTTCGGCGTATGACGGCCCGCAGCCAGCGTGAGCGGCCGGATGCCTACATTGTGGGATGTCTGGTCCAGAAAATGGCTCCCGAGGGAACCAGCGAGGTCGTCATCGGCTTTCGGCGGGATGCGCAGTTCGGCCCCATGCTCATGTTCGGGCTGGGCGGCATCCATTCCGAGATATTGAGAGACATCGCCTTTAAGCTGGGTCCCCTCTCCATGCGTGACGCTTTCGAGATCGTGCGCGAAATCAAGTCCTACATGTTGCTCAAGGGATTGCAGGGCGAACCCGCAGCCAACCTTACGGCCCTGGAGTCGGTCATTGTCACCGTGTCCCAGTTGGCCATGGACCTGCCCGAGGTCTGGGAGGCCACGTTTAATCCCGTGCTGGTCAATCATGAAAGCGTGCTCATCGCCGACGTGAGGATGGCCCTGCAAATCGTCAACGACTGACAGACTGTAGAAAAGCGGCGATCCGCGTTATAGCTGCTGCAAGCACAGACTTTCGCGAGTAGGGTGCACTCTTCGGTTGAGTGCTTTTCTTGCGTCTTGCTCTCCACTTATTCCTGTTTGGCAAAAGCCGGAGCGGATATCCGGGAGGTGGAAATGGGGCGGTGCCCCCTTGCCTTTCGGCGAGGCTGTCTTATGTATCCTCCTGTCATGTTTCGCGCACGCGCCGGCTCCGGCCAACTCTTTCTCCATGAGGGAGACCTCACCACTTTTGAGGCGGACGCCATCGTCAACGCCGCCAACTCCCGGCTGGCCGGGGGCGGGGGCGTGGACGGAGCCATTCACCACGCCGCAGGGCTCCAGGAACTGCAACGCGCCTGTGCGGCCACCATCGCCGAAATCGGCTCGCTCCCCGCGGGCGAGGCCGTCATCACGCCGGGATTCAACCTGCCCGCGCGATTCATCATTCATACCGTTGGTCCGGTCTGGCACGGCGGCACCAGCCGCGAACCGGAACTGTTGCGCAATGCCTATCTGAACAGCCTGAAGCTGGCCCATGAGCATGGGCTGCATACCGTCGCTTTCCCGGCCATTTCCTGCGGTGTCTACGGCTATCCCGTGGCGCAGGCCGCGCGCGTGGCGCTGGAAGCTCTCCGCCAAGGACTGGAGGACGGCTTTGTGAAAGAGGCCGGGATGGTCCTGCATGGCAAAAATGCCTGGGACGTCTGGTCCGCAGCGGCAAACAAACTTTTGTAATCAAGCAAGGAGAAACCCATATGGAAATCAGGGGAACGACCATCATCGCGGTCAAGGACGAAAACGGGACCGCCGTGGCCGGAGACGGCCAGGTGACCTTGGGCCAGGCCGTGGCCATGAAACACACGGCGCGCAAGGTTCGTCGCATTTACAAGGATAGGGTCTCCGTGGGATTTGCCGGGGCCACGGCGGATGCCTTTACCCTGTGCGAGCGGTTCGAGGCCAAGCTGGAGGCCTACTCCGGCAATCTGCTCCGCGCGGCCGTGGAGCTGGCTAAGGATTGGCGCACGGACAAGTATCTGCGCAAGCTGGAAGCCATGTTGCTGGCCGCAGACGGCGAGCATATCCTCATCATCTCCGGCACCGGCGACGTCATAGAGCCGGACGACGGCGTGGCGGCCATCGGCTCCGGCGGGACCTACGCCCTGGCCGCTGCCCGCGCCCTGCAGCAGAATACCGACCTGTCCGCAGGAGAGATCGCCCGCAAGGCCATGGAAATCGCAGCGGATATCTGCGTCTACACGAACAACAACATCATTTTGGAAACTCAGGATAAATAAATGAGCAACCTCACCCCACGAGAAATCGTATCCGAACTGGATCGCTACATCATCGGTCAGGAGGCGGCCAAACGCATGGTGGCCATCGCCATGCGCAACCGTTGGCGCCGTCAGCAGATAGAACCCGAACTGCGCGACGAAATCGCGCCCAAGAACATCATCCTCATGGGCCCCACCGGCGTGGGCAAGACTGAGATAGCCCGGCGGCTTGCCAGGCTGGCCAACTGCCCGTTCTTCAAGGTCGAGGCCACCAAGTTCACGGAAGTGGGCTATGTGGGGCGCGATGTGGAATCCATGATCCGTGACCTCATGGAGATCGGTGTGAGCATGGTCCACAAGGAAGAGGCGGAGAAGGTGCGCATCAAGGCCGAGAAAAACGCCGAGGAGCGCCTCCTTGATCTGCTGCTGCCGTCTGCCAATTCCAAACCTGCGCAGGCCGGATTCTTCATGGGTTCCTCCAGCGGCGAGGTGGAGCAGAAGCCCGCCTCCGAGGCGGAAAATTCCACGCGTGAAAAGTTCCGTAAGATGTTCCGTGCAGGAGACCTGGACGAGCGCGAGGTGGAGCTGGAAGTGACCGTGCAGTCCGGCGCCCAGGTGGAGATCATGGCCATCCCCGGTATGGAGGAGATGGGTTCCAACCTGCAAAGCGCCTTTTCCAACATGTTCCCCGGCCGCAAGAAGTCGCGGAAGATGACGGTTAAGGACGCCTATCAGGCGCTCATCGACGAGGAAGCCGACAAGCTCATTGACCCGGATATGGTCAACGAACTGGCCCGCGAGCGTGTGGAACAGCAGGGCATCCTGTTTATCGACGAGATGGACAAGATCGCCTCCCGCCAGGATTCTTCCAGCGGGGCGGATGTCTCCCGCGAGGGCGTGCAGCGAGACCTGCTTCCCGTGGTGGAAGGCAGTGTGGTCAATACCAAGTACGGCATGGTCAAGACCGACCATATCCTGTTCATCGCCGCCGGTGCTTTCCACCTCTCCAAGCCTTCGGACCTCATCCCTGAATTGCAGGGACGGTTCCCCTTGCGCGAGGAGCTTTCCTCCTTGCACAAGGAGGACTTCTACCGGATTCTCACCGAACCCAAGAATGCCCTGACCGTGCAGTACAAGGCGTTACTTGCGACCGAAGGCGTTACCGTGGACTTTACCAAGGAGGCCCTGGAAGAGATTTCGGCCTATGCGGAAAAGATCAACGAGGATACCGAGAACATCGGAGCGCGCCGACTCTACACCATCATGGAAAAGATTCTGGCGGATCTCTCCTACGAAGCCCCGGACAAGTCGGGCCAGACCGTGGCCGTGGATCGCGAATACGTGCGAGAGAAGTTGCAGGACGTGGTCGAGGACCGCGATCTGTCCCGCTACATTCTGTAAGCGGCAGCGCACCGGCATACTGATATGAAAGCTCAAGCTCCGATCTCATCGTGGGCTTGAGCTTTTTCTTTTAGCCATCTGCCTGATCCGTTCTGGAGGATCGAACCGTGCAACAAATCAACCTGATCGGCATACCTCTTGATGAAAATTCGTCCTACCTGCGCGGCTCGGCGCAAGGCCCGGCCGCGCTTGCCGAAGCGGTCTGGTGCGACTCAGCCAACCTCTGGACCGAGAACGGCCACGATCTGGCGGAGGTGTTGGAAAACAGGGGAGACATTGATCCCGGAAGCGGGGAGGACGCACTCGACGTTATTGCGGATGCGGCGGAGGCTGCGGCCCGGTCGGGCCGTCTCCCGATTTTTCTCGGCGGCGATCATTCGGTAACGTGGCCGCTGGTGCGCGGTATGCGTCGGGCTGTGGGGGATTTCGCCATCCTTCATTTTGATGCCCACCCGGATTGCTATGACGACTTTGAAGGGAACCGCTTTTCCCACGCCTGCCCCTTTTCCCGGATAATGGAGGAGGAGCTTTGCTCCCGGCTGGTTTCGGTGGGCATCCGCACGGCCTCCGGGCATCAGCGGGAACAGCGGCAGCGGTTCGGCATCGAATGGCTGGAGATGCGGGATCGGCAGAACTGGCCCCGGTTGGCTTTCGATACCCCGGTCTACATTACCCTGGACCTGGACGTGCTGGACCCGGCCTTTGCTCCCGGCGTGTCCCACCATGAGCCGGGCGGCATGTCGGTGCGAGAGGTTATCGACGTGATTCAGGCGCTGGATGTGCCGATCGTGGGTGCGGACGTGGTGGAGCTGAACCCGACGCGGGACTTCAACGGCGTCACCGCAATGGTCGGGGCCAAGCTGGTGCGGGAAATAGCTGGGATGATGCTGGAGAACGGCTAGGCGGGCTTGGGACCGGCGCGCCAGATGAGCAGTTCGATCTTGTAGTCGGTCCGCTCCACATAGACGTCCGGTCCTTTTCGGAATGCCTCGATGTGTTCTTCGAGGAACTCGCGCTCCACCTCGACCTCATACGGGATGAGCATGGAGGTGCAGGCCTTGATGGTCTCTTCCTTGCCGCGCTCTTCCACCCACTGGCCGTCCACCAGGATGTCCTGATATTCCACACCCTGCGCATCTAGCCAGTCGCGCATTTCCGGGCCGTTGTTGAAGATGCGCGGGGTGGCGCCGTACTTCTCGAAGACACCTGCGAGCATGTCGGAGTGCATGATCCCGGCAAATCCCATGAATACGGTCCAGCCGCCGGACATGCCGAGCAACTTATGCCGGGATTCCTCGCTTTCTATGGCCGGGGTCATGGAGCAAAAGACGATGTCGTAGGGACCGTTGTCCTGAAAGTCGTCCCAGGTCGAGTGGACGTAGTCGATATTGTGGATGCCGAGGTTTTCGGCGTCTTCCTTCAGGATTTCCAGCATCCGGGCGGAGATGTCCACGGCCGTGACGCGGGAGGCGTCGCGCGCGATGCGCAGGGTATACATGCCACTGCCGCTGCCGACATCGAGAACCGTCCGGCCCCGAAAGTCCACACCGGCCTCGCGAATCCGCCGCAACATGCCCGCCTCGTAGGTGTCTTCGCCCGGTTCGTAGCGGGGAAAGGTTTCAGCCTTCTGGTCCCAGAATGAGGACTTGGTGCGGTCGGGCATGTCGCCTCCTGCGTTATTCCTGGGCTTCGTCGCCCTGTCGGATTTCAGTTATGGCTTCGGCATATGCCTGGAAAACGTCGTCGCGGTTGATCAGGCCGATGATCTCATTGGTATCGGTCTGCGCCACTACCGGAATCTGTCCATAGTCCGTGTTCACGAACCGGAGCATGGCCTGGTAGAGGTCGTAGTCCTCGCGCACATAGATGGGCCGGGACATGAGGTCGCCAACCACGAGGAGGTCGTGCAGCCCTTCCTCGAACATCCAGTTGCGCACGTTGTTGATGGAGATCATGCCCGTATATGTGCCGCCCTCGTTCTTGACCGGGAAATAGAGCTGGTTTGTATTGGCTATGATGTCTGTGAGCGCCTTCAGGGTGGTGGATTCCTCCAGCACGATGACCTCGCCGGGCTTGTAGAAGTCCAAAACGTGCATCTGCTCCAGGATGTTGACGGTCGAGTCTTCGGTGTGGGCCGGGGATTCGAACTTGTTTTCCACCTGATGCTCATAGAGCGAGAAGTTGCGGCTGAGGACCAGACATAGGGCCGATGCGAGCATGAGTGGTGCCAGCAGGCCGTAGCCTTGGGTCAGCTCGGTGACCATGATCAGCGGTCCGATGGGCGCATTGGCCACACCGGCGAAGAAGGCGGCCATGCCGACCAGGATGTAGGCTCCCGGCTGGGTCACGATATTCGGGAAAAACTTGTGGGCGATGGTACCGACCAGACCGCCGGACATGCCGCCGACAAACAGGGCCGGGGCGAACATGCCGCCGGACATGCCGGAGCCGATGGTCACCGAGGTGGCCAGGGTCTTGCCGATGATGATGTAGCACATGCCCAGCGCCGGAATCTGCCCCAGGATGGCCAGCTCCAGCCAGCCGTAGCCGCCGGAGAGGATGCCGCCGGTCACCAGGCCGTCGGTGGCCGTGTAGGGATAGGCGATGCCCAGTATGCCCATGGCGAGACCACCCAGGCCCATGGCCCACATCAGGCCGATCTTTTCCCTGAGCGGGAAGAAGATGTGGTATTTGATGAAGTAGAAGGTCTTTACGTACATCCAGCCCACTGCGGCGCAGACAAGGGCGAGTATGGCGTAGAAGATCAGCTCGCGCGCATCGCTGAAGGAAAAGCGGGGGATGCCGAAGATGGGGTCCGTGCCGTAAAAGAAGGTGAAGATGGAATAGGAGACCACCGAGCTCATGACCGAGGGTAGCAGCGCCTCAGCCTCGAAATCTTCGCGGTAGATGACCTCCACGGCGGTGAGAGCGCCGCCCAGGGGGGCTCGGAAAATGGCGCCCAGTCCGCCTGCCGCGCCGGAGAGCAACAGCAAGCGGCGTTCCTTGGCGGAAAAATGGAATTTTTTGGCCAGCCAGGAGCCGACGCCGGCACCCATCTGCGTGATGGGCCCTTCACGTCCTGCGGAACCGCCCGAAGCGATGGTCAGGACCGAACACAGTCCCTTGATGATGGCCACGCGGGGCTTGATGATGCCGCCCTGGTTGTGGAAGGAATTGATCGTGGCGTCTGTGCCGTCAGTGCCGCCGTTGATGGTCTCCGGGATGAAGCGGTTGACGAGCCAGCCGGTGAGCAGGCCTGCGCCGGTAGTACAGATGGGGATTACCCAGGGCCGGAAGTGGCCTGCCGGGCCTTCGAAGAGTCCTTCACCTGCCGGTTCCGGCGAGATGATTCCGGCCAGATTGTGTTGGATGAAGAATTTTCCGATTTCAACAAGGTAGAAGAATCCCACGGCCACCAGGCCGGAGAGGCATCCGACCAGAACGCCAATGACCAGCCAGCGGAACGAGGCCACTGTGGTGTAGGATTTTACGAAATCTCGCCAATAGTCGATGATGTGTTGGATTGGTGGCATGGTGTTCAGGCCGCTCCGACGACCGACCGGGTCACCTTGATGGCGGCCTCGGGTTGGGAAAGAATCTGGCGGCCGAGGTCGGTATCCTTGGCTATGCGAGCCTTGAGCTCGTCGATTCCCGAGAATTTGCGTTCGTCGCGGATGCGCTGAACAAAGTGTACACGGATGTTGCTGCCGTAAAGGTCACCCTTGAAGTCGAGCAGGTGCGCCTCCACGGAGAGCGCGTCGTTGCCGAAGGTCGGGTTGATGCCGATGTTGGCCACGCCCTTGTATTCCGATCCGTTGGCCTCCACCCAGATGGCGTAGACGCCGGGCTTGGGGAACAGTTCGTCGACCAGCTTGATATTGGCGGTGGGAAAACCCAGCAGCCTGCCGCCACGGTTCATGCCGTGCACGACCTCCCCCTGGACCTGATAGAAGCGACCGAGCAGCGGCCGCACCTGCCAGACCGAACCGGCTTGAACCAGATCCCGGATTCGGGTGGAGGAAACCACGGCCCCGTCAATGGAGACGGGATCGAGCCGGTCCACGGTGAAGCCGTATTTCTCTCCAAGGCTGACCAGGGTCTCGAAGTTGCCTGAGCGGCCCTTGCCAAGATGATAGTCGTAGCCGATGATCATCTCCTTCATACCCAGCCCGTCTACCAGGTAGCGGGTGACAAAGGTCTCGGGATCGAGCCGGGCCAGTTCCATGTCGAAATGGAGCAGCAGGCATACCTGAGGACCGTATTGAGAGATCAGTTCCAGCTTTTGTTCGGTGAGCGTAATGAAGGGCAGGCCGGTATCTGGACGCAGGACACGAAGCGGATGTGGATCAAAGGTTACCACCACGCTGGTCAGGTCTCTGGCTTCTGCGCGGGCGCAGGCCAGCCGGATCAGCTTCTGGTGTCCCTTGTGCACACCGTCGAAGTTGCCGATGGTCACGCAGGACCCGGCAACGGCCTCTTTTATTTCATCTATGGTTCTGACGGTGATCATGGTCGGGGTGTTACGGGTGAAAAAATGGAAACTACGCCAAAAATGCCCGGTATACAAGGTTGGGATCAGCCCAGGCGCTGGTTGTGCACCTGTATCACTCTGTCAAGCTCGGACAAGGCCTGCTTCTGTTCCTCGGTCTTGGCTGCTTGTGATGCCAATCGCCTGTAATAACCGGCCTTGTTGTTGTCGCCGGAGTAGACCGACGAGTAGGCCAGATGAAGGTTGCCGCCGAACACGTCGCCGGAGGAACCCATCAACATCCCGAGGTGGTAGTGCACCTCGGAGTCCTCGGGCACCATTTTCAGCACCTTTTCCATATTGGCGATGGCCCGGCCGTAGTCTTTGCTTTCGCCTTGAATGCGGGCCAGGTAAAACAGTCCGAGAGCATCTTCGCGGTGCTTGATAAGCGCCTTTTGCAGGTATTTGAACGACTCGGAATAATTACCGATCTTGAAATAATAAATGCCGACTTCTCGGCAGACCAGCGCGTCTTCGCCATCCATGGACAGCGCCTTGTCAAATGCGGCCTTGGCTTGGTCCTGGTCTTTGAGGCGCAGTTCCACGATGCCGAGTCCGATCCAGTCCATGGCCGAATACTCGGCCTTGGGTTTGTTTTCCCAATACGCTTTGGCTGCCGCGGCATCGGACATTTTGGAGCGGACCAGGACCTGCACCTTGCGCAGCATGGTGTTGTCGTCCTTCCGTTCCGAAAACGAGGGAGGCATGCGTGCAATACGATCCTGGAGGTAGACAATACGGTCAGACAGACCGGGGTGAGTGGAAAGATAGCTTGGGGTTTGCGAGTTGCCGGAATCAAACCAGCGATTTTTCATAAGTATTTTAAATGTTTGAGGCATCCCGTTCGGGTTGTAACCAGCTTTGACCAGGGCATTCATACCCACGTGGTCGGCCTCGCGTTCGTCGTCCTGAGAGTAGCCGAGCATGGCGGCGGTGCCCAGTCCCTGGGAACCGACGATCAGAGCCTGGGCCGCTTTGCCCGATCCGGACCCTCCCGCCACGCCGATGAATGCTCCGGCGAGCACTCCGGCCATAGTGAGCAGGCCAATTTTACTTTGTTTTTCCAGCCGTTTGGCAACATGGCGTTGGGAAACGTGGCCGAGCTCATGGCTAATGATACCGGCCAATTGGCTTTCTGTATCAACCGACTGAAGCAGTCCTGTAAAAATATAGATGTATCCGCCAGGGATAGCGAAGGCATTGAGGATGGGGTTTGCAATGACCGCGCTTTTGACCCTGAATGGCATGGGGCGCTTGGCCTTGACGATGCGCTGCACCACATAGTCCACATAGGAGGTGATGTAGGTATCGCCCACCATGGACATGCGCGAGCGCAGTATGCGGTCAAACTGGCCTCCCAGCCGATTTTCATCGCGGATGGTCAGCTTCTCCGCACCCAGAAGACTGGCTTTGGCCACCTGCAGCGGGGCCAGTACCATGGTAACGGCGGCGACAAGGGCGGGGAATATGGTGAAAAGGCTTTTGCGCATGCGGACTCCGTATTTTCGGGGTACCTTCATTGTAATCATTTATCCGGTGTAGGCAACCGGCGACGCAGGCGTGCACAAAAGGCGAAGCGGCCAAGATGGCCGCTTCGCAACTCTTTGATTCTACAGTCGTTACTTGCTCATTGAATCCAGGAACTCTTGATTGTTCTTCGTTCCCTTCATCTTGCCGCGCAAGAATTCCATGGAGTCGATGGAGCTCATGGGCGAGAGCAGCTTGCGCAGGATCCAGACCCGGTTGAGCACGTCGTCGTCGAGCAGCAGCTCTTCCTTGCGGGTGCCGGAGCGGTTGATGTCGATGGCGGGGTAGACCCGTTTTTCGCTCAGATGGCGGTCCAGATAAAGCTCCATGTTGCCGGTGCCCTTGAATTCCTCGAAGATGACCTCGTCCATGCGTGATCCGGTATCGATAAGCGCAGTGGAGATGATGGTCAGGGAGCCGCCTTCCTCGATGTTGCGGGCGGCGCCGAAGAACCGCTTGGGGCGTTGCAGGGCGTTGGCATCGATACCGCCGGAAAGGACACGGCCCGAAGACGGGGTTACCGCGTTGTAGGCCCGGCCGAGGCGGGTGATGGAGTCGAGCAGGATGACCACGTCGCGTTTGCGTTCGACAAGGCGCTTGGCCTTTTCGATGACCATGTCCGCAACCTGGACGTGCCGGGTCGGCGGCTCATCGAAGGTGGAGCTGACCACCTCGGCCTTGACCGTGCGCTGCATGTCCGTCACTTCCTCGGGCCGCTCGTCGATGAGCAGGACGATGAGGTCCACCTCGGGGTGGTTGGCGTTGATGGAGTTGGCAATGGTCTGCAGCATGATGGTCTTACCCGTGCGGGGAGGGGCCACGATGACGCCGCGCTGGCCCTTGCCGATGGGGGCGAGCAGGTCGATGATGCGGGCGGAATAGTTCTTGTCGCCGTTTTCGAGCTTGAGCTGCTCCTCGGGGTAGAGGGGCGTCAGGTTGTCGAAGAGAACGAGATTCTTGGAGTGTTCAGGTTTTTCATAGCCGATCTCGCTGACCCGCAGCAGGGCGAAGTAGCGCTCGCCCTCCTTGGGGGGGCGAATCTGGCCCGAGACGACATCACCCTTGCGCAGGCCGAAGCGTCGGATCTGTGAGGGCGAAACATAGATATCGTCCGGACCCGGCATGTAGCTGTACATCGGCGAGCGCAGAAAACCGAAGCCGTCGGGCAGGATTTCCAGGACGCCTTCGGCAAAAATTTGTCCGTTTTGGGAGGCACACTGCTGCAAGAGTTGGAAGATAAGTTCCTGCTTGAGCAGGCTGCTCGGATTTTCGACGTCAAGCTGTACCGCCAAATCGGTCAGCTCCTGCATGGATTTCAGCTTGAGCTCAGCGAGATTGAGCCGGTCCACACCGTTGCCGTTGGCGTTTTCAGCCCCGTTTTGGGCAACAGTGGCGGCAACGGTCTTTTTACGGCCTTTGCCGGTGGCTTTGCCTTTGGGGGTCTCTTTACCAGTCTTGGTATCGGGCATATGTGAAGAATTGTGTGGTTATAGGGTTTTGGATTATATATCCATCGCCGCCTCGGCACGGTGCACGGGGGCGAAATATCCCATATGGAAGGGGTATGCGGAAAAGAGGACGACCACGGATCGGGCGGCCGGGCGGTAAAATTAATTACCTCATGCTAGGGTTTCACGGCTTGGGGCCGCAGACAATTCGGTTCAAATGATGAAGCGGATGGTGTCTGTCATCAAAGACGACTCACCCGGCGTATACCAAACCGGCGGTCTTGACAAGAGGGCTAGGCCTTTTCTTCCTGGGCCGCAATGACATCGGCGAACATTTCGTTGATGTCATCCTTAATTTCATCCTGAGAACGGTCGAGAGAGTAAGCCAGTTCCATGGAAACCAGACCCATGGCCTGTTCCAGCAGGCGCCGTTCGCCAAAGGACAATTCCTTGTCCTTGCCGATGAGGAAAAGTTCCTTGAGCACGTAGGCCACATCGGAGAGGTCGCCGCTCTTGAGCTTTTCCGAATATTCGCGATATCTGCGGTTCCAGTTTTGACCTGTGTATCCGGTAAAGCCGGAACGGTCATCAAGAGAGGCAAAGATATCCTTGCCTTCCGTAGCCTTGCATACCGGGCGTAAACCAACGTTTTCCGCATTGGCCACAGGGACCATCAGCGTAACGTTGTTGCTCAGGATGCGCACAATGTAAAAGTCGGCTTTCACGCCTCCAATTTCCTGAGACTCGACACGCTCGACGCGACCGACCCCCTGGGAAGGATACACCACCAACTCATTGACGTTGAACACCGGGAAAAAACTCCTTGATCTTGCGCGGAAAAGTAGCGCAGAAAAGTAGTATAGCCAAAACGCGGGTAAGAGTCCAATGTTACCTTGAGGTATTGTTCTCTTCGGGCCCCTTTTCTATTGAGCCCTCCCCGTCGTTCAGCGGTTTTTGCTGCTCTGTAGCGAGTGAAAAACCGTTAATATGCTGGGTGGCAAACCCGTTGCCGCGGCGGTAGAATATGTCCAACCCCTTCACGGCATGTTCAAGAATCTCGGGCAGATGAGCGGCATCGTCATCTGAAAACCGTTCCAGTACCCAGCGGATGACGTCCCCTTGCCGTTCCGGGCGGCCTATCCCCAGCCGGAGTCGGTAAAAATCCGCGCTGTTCAGACATTCCTGAATGGATTTCAGGCCGTTGTGCCCGTTGTCGCCACCACCCTGCTTGAGCTTCATGCGCCCGACAGGCAGGTCCAGTTCATCGTGCGCCATCAGGACTTGGGAAGGGGCAATACTGTGTCGGCCACATATTTTGGCAACAGCCCGGCCGCTCAGGTTCATGAAGGTCATGGGCTTGGCCAGCAGCCTGTATGCACCCGCAAATTTGGCCTGCCATAATTCGTAATCGCCGGACTCCTCCAGGCGTTTCAGCTGCATGTTCTTTCGTCCTTCAGCCATGGCCAGAATGACGTCCACAAGCATGAATCCTATATTGTGGCGGGTTCCCGCGTATTCACTACCCGGGTTGCCCAGGCCGACGATAACGCCTTTGTAGTCCATTGGTTGTATTGTCCCCCATTGCGTTGATGCGGTAGCGTCGATGCGAGTATAACAGCACCTGGCTCAGGACGCAAAAACTCCCGAAGCGCGGAAATCGCGCTCCGGGAGATGGTTTCATGAATGGTCGGAAGACCGTTATTCAGCGGCTTCCTCGGTGGCGGCTTCAGCCCCTTCGCCTTCTTCCTCATCCTCGTCACGGGGGGCAACGACGCTGACAACAGCGTAGTTTTCATCGAAGACAGGGGTCACACCTTCGGGGAAGGCGACGTCTTCAATGTGGATGGAGTCGGAAACGTCCAGATCGGTGACATCCAGAACGATGGAATCAGGGATGTCCATAGGCTTGCAGACCACTTCGATGCTGTCGCGGAAGAGCTCGACGATACCGCCCAGCTTGAGGCCCTTGGCCTTGCCCTGCAACTCGAAGTGAACGGCGACCTTCAGTTCCTTGGTCAGGTCCACGCCGAAGAAATCAACATGCTCAGGCACGCCGCGGACCGGCTCGTTGCGCACGCGCCAGAACAGGGCGGGATGGGTGCGGGTCTGGCCGTTGTCCTCAATGACCAGTTCGAATACCTTGGCGCTGCCCAGGGCCGAGTAGGCCTTCTGCAGCGGAACCATGTCCATCTTGACGGTGATGTTGTTGCCCTCGGAATCGTAGTAGATGCCGGGGACTTTGCCTTCCAAGCGCAGACGGCGGTTCGGGCCCTTGCCCATCTTCTCGCGCTTCTGCACATTCAGTTTGATCAGTTCAGCCATGATTGTTGCTCCTTTTGCGCCCTGGCCGTCCACTTTGGACGGACGCCCGCGCTTTAACAGGTTGCAGGGATGATATCCCTAGACGAACAGTACGCTGACGGACGATTCCGTGTGTACGTTATTGATAGCCTTGGCAAGCAGTGACGCAATGGAGCACTGCTTGATCTTGGAAGATTTTTTGTTCGGTCCCAGCGGGATGGTATCGGTGACGATAATCTCGCTGAAGGCGGAATTCTCCAGACGCTCGATGGCCGGACCGGAGAGGACGGGGTGGGTGGCGGAAGCCATGACTTCCTTGGCCCCGTTTTCCATGATGACATCGGCGGCGGCGCACATGGTGCCTGCGGTGTCGATCATGTCGTCAACAACCACGGCGACCTTGTCTTTGACATCGCCGATGATGTGCATGGCCTTGGCCTGATTGGGGGCGTCGCGACGCTTGTCCACAATGGCCAGGGTGGCACCGAGGCGCTTGGCATAGGCACGGGCGCGCTCCACGCCGCCAGCATCGGGCGAGATGATGACGAAATCATCGTCGCGGTTGCGCAGATGCTCCAGCAGGACCGGGGCGGCAAAGAGGTTGTCCACCGGACAGTTGAAGAAGCCCTGGATCTGGCCTGCATGCAGGTCGCAGGTCACCAGGCGCTGCATTCCAGCAGTGGAGAGCAGGTCTGCCACCAGCTTGGCGGAGATGGGGGCTCTGGGAACCACCTTGCGGTCCTGGCGGGCGTAGCCGAAGTAGGGCACCACGGCGGTCACGCGGGAGGCGCTGGCGCGCTTCAGCGCATCCAGCATCAGACACAGTTCCATGAGGTGATAGTTCACCGGCGAGCAGGTCGGCTGCACGATGAAGACATCGTCGCCACGGACGTTCTCGCCGATCTCAATACGAATTTCTCCGTCCGAGAACCGTTCGCGCAGCACCGGAGAGGGCTTGGTGCCCAGGTGTTCGCAGATGGCCTCGGCCAGTTTCGGGCTGGCCGAACCGCTGATGATTTTAAGTTCTCCGTGCATGCATCGCTCCCTGCTTCACGGGTTGATGATTCAAATGGCTGGGGCGGGAGGATTTGAACCCCCGAATGTCAGGACCAAAACCTGATGTCTTACCACTTGACGACGCCCCAGCAAAAAAATTGACGAGATGTGGCTGGTCGCTGCGTGCAACCCGGCTTCCGCGTATCAATATACGCTTCAATCCAGGCCGATGTTCGCGCCTTGCGTCCAGTCCATCTTTCGATGAATTGGCTACTGACAATCCATCATTACGTTTTCAATGCCGTCTTTTTTCAGCACCTGGGCAACGGTTGCCGCTGATTCCCTGTTGCGAAACAGGCCGAACAGAGATGCTCCCGAGCCACTCATGGCGGCGCAAATCGCTCCGCTTTCTATGAGGGTTTCCTTGGCTTTTCGCAGAATTGGATATTCCGGAAAAACCACGGCCTCAAAGTCGTTCGAGACGACAAGGGGCGAAACGAAAGCTGGATTCTTAGACTTCAAATATAGGGATGTCAAGGATTGGCTGGCGGTAGGGTGATTCTGGGCTTTGTCCCATGCTTTGAATGCCCATGGCGTGTCCACATGCACGGGAGGGCAGGCAACGATCAGGGTCAGGCCGGAGAGGTCGATATCGGTCGGGGTGAGCTGCTCGCCGATGCCGGATGCCCAGGCCGGACCGTCCATCAGGAAAAAGGGCACGTCCGCACCGAGTCCGGCCGCGAGGTCCACGAGGGATTGCAGGGGGAGGGCCTGTGACCCGGCGTTGTCGTTCAACCAGCGGAGCATGGCCGCGCCATCCGAGCTGCCGCCGCCCAGGCCGCCGCCCATGGGGATGCGCTTGTGCAGCGTGACGAACAGGCCGGGGCCGAACCCGGTTGCCTCGCGGTAGGCCTTCCATGCCTTATATATGAGATTGGACGTGGATTCGAGATCCGGATTCTCCGGGCAGCGCATGTACATGTGCTCGTCCTGGACAGGCTCGATGCGCAGGGTGTCGGCCAGGCCGTGCACCGGGTAGAAGAGGGTGCGCAGCTCATGATACCCGTCCTCGCGTCTGCCGAGGATGGAGAGGTGGAGATTGATCTTGGCCGGTGCGGCCAGCACGGATTCCGAAAGGGACGTTTGCATGGCGGAAAAATGAAGGGGACCCCGTTTGGGGCCCCCTTTGTAATCGGTTACTTCTTATCCAGGGGCAGAGAGACGATGGCGTTCTGGCCCTGCCGCTTGATGAGCAGCATGACGGCACCGCGGGTCTTGTCGCGCTTGATGATCGACATCAGGCTCTCGGCACTGTTCACGTTCTGCTGGTTGGCCTGGAGAATGACATCACCGGGACGCAACCCGCCTTCGGCGGCAACGGAATCCGGATCGACCTGGAGGATGACCAGTCCGGTGGGCTGCTTCAACCCAAGGGCCTGGGCGTCCTTACCCGTCATTGCGCGCAGGCTCATGCCCAGTACGGTGGCCGCTTCCTGCGGACCCTGCTGCGGGTGCGGGGCCATGGACGCCATGTTCTTTTCATCGCGTTCGCCCAGCGTCACGGTGCGGTGGATCACCTTGCCGTCGCGCCACAGCGAGAGGTGCGCCTTTTCGCCCGGCTTGAGGTCGGCGATCTTGCGCAACAGGTCGTTGTTGTTGTCCACGGCCTGCCCGTTGATCTCCAGGATCACGTCGCCCTGCTTGACGCCCGCCTTGTCCGCGGGATGTCCCGCGCCGACCTGGGCGATGAGCGCGCCCGTGGGCTTGTCGAGCCCCAGGGCCTTGGCGTCGTTTTCACTCACGGCCTGAATGGTCACGCCCAGCCAGCCGCGCTTGATGGGCTTGCCCTCGCGCAACTGGTCGACGATCTTTCTGGCCTCGGTGGACGGGATGGCAAAGCCGATATTCTCGGCGGCCGCGTTGATGGCGGTATTGATGCCGATGACCTCGCCCTTCATGTTCAGCAGGGGGCCGCCGGAGTTGCCGGGGTTGATGGACGCGTCGGTTTGCAGGAAGTTGTCGAACGGTCCGGCACCGATGATCCGGTGCTTGGCCGAGATGATGCCTGCGGTGACCGTGTTGTCCAGACCGTATGGGTTGCCGATGGCAAGAACCCACTCACCGACCTTGATAGCGTCGGAATCACCGAAGTTCAGCACTTCCAGCGGGTGGGGCGCATCAATCTTGATGACGGCCAAGTCGGTCTCCTCGTCACGTCCCACGACCTTGGCCGGGTACTCGGTCGGGTCGTCCTGGAAACGGACGGAAATCTTGTCCGCACCGTCAATGACGTGATTGTTGGTGACGATCTGCCCATCGGCAGTGATGACGAAACCGGACCCCTGGGCCATACGCTTGCGGGGGCGCTGAGGCTGCCGGGGCTGTCCCGGAAAGCCGCGCGGCCCGAAGAACTGGTTGAACTGCTCGAAGAATTCCTTGAACGGGTGATTGTCGGGGATCTGTCCCTGGAATCCCATGGAGCCGGGGGTTTCCTTGGCGGTCATCTCTGTGGAGATGAAGACCACGGACTTGCCTGCCCTGGCTGCCAGCTCGGTGAACACGGGCAGGCCGTTGTCGGCCAGGGCCATGTTCGGTACGGCGAGCAGCAGTACCAGAAACAGGATTGGGGTTTTGAGATGACGAATCATGCAACAAGCCTCCTAGGCGGATGCGGAAAACAGGATGTCGGCTTACGCCGCATTCAGAACTATAGGGTTTTTTTTTCACATGTAAATAGGGTGCACGAAATTGCACCAGGAAAATAGCTCAACCCCTCCGTGCAGAGACGAAATACTTGCCTTTTGATCCTTGGTCGGCTAGGGAATCCTCCACGTGCCCCCATAGCTCAGGTGGATAGAGCACAAGATTCCTAATCTTGGTGCCGCGTGTTCGAATCGCGCTGGGGGCACCATCATGAAAACAACCCCGCTTTCTTCGGAGAGCGGGGTTTTCGTCGGTTTTGACCAATTACTTTGGAACCGGGTGTCCTGTCTGGGGATATGCCCGTTAATGAGGCAAACCGTCCGGGTTGCCGAAGTCTCCGGGGAGGCGCAGGGTTTCTTCTCGCTGTAAGGCTTCATCCACTAACGCATTGTTTTTGGCTACTGAGAAGAGGGACCACCGCGCAACTTTAATGAGCAGGAAGTTGTCCATGCTCACTTTGCCCAGTACCTTATCCGGGTTATATCTGCCTATGGACATTATTCGCTGCACGGTTTGAATATCCCCGGTTGCGGCGAATACCATCCATAAGCGGTCAAGGTCGGCTGCATTCACGATGGGGGTGCGAATGGCCTCCCGTGGTTCCTGCTGGAGCAGCGAATTCACGGCATCAACGAGTGCCGTATCATTCGTTTGTTTGCAGATCGCGGTAAGGGCTTCACGGGAAGCTTCGACATTCGCAACCCAAAGGGAAAGGATGCCAAGGCGCTGGATCGCCTCGGCATCGGTTTCAAGTATTACCTTCTTGATATTCGCACACTGCTCCGGATTGCGGCGGAGCGCTTCACCGAAAAAGAAAGCGGGGATGGTATCGTCCTGCCCCTCCGGCGTGGGCTCTATGGCAACCGCTTGGAGCCACTCTGCGAGCTTTTTTGGCTTTGGGTTAAGATAGTAATTCATCATATCAGAACTGTAGTCTTGCTCATCAGCTTCGGCGCCAAAAGCCGGTAAAGCGATCAACATCATCACAATTGTAACGGCATATGTGAGTAAATAACGTTTCATGTGTGAGAGGTAGCTCGTTTACGCGGCGACTTCAACTGATAGTTTATAGTTTCCCGTACATTATGTCTGCATTTTGCCCCACAAGCGGTTGTTTTGTAAGAATCCCACATTTGTTACTGAATTGGTTTGTTTCAGTGTGTTTTTTACTCTCCCTTTTTATACGATTTTTGTTTTGGCCTGCAGATGTATTCCTTCATCTATATTCCTGTAATGCAAGGGGCGCATTTGTATTCCGGATAATTAGTTGTTACGAAAGCTTATACGGGTAATGGAAATGCTTCCCATTCCATATCCGTTGTGGTGGTCGCGTTGAGCGTCGTGTCTTCCTTCGGACTGGGAAGCTTGCGTTTGTCAGTTCCGTCTCCTATATGCCACGGCCTTGAATGTGGCATGGGCTCGACCGCCCATGGAATAGAGCATACAAGTCAGGAGACCCATATGAAATTGTGGAAAAAGTGTATCGTTGTCGTCTGCTTGCTTGCGCTGGTCATCCCGGTTTTCGGGTGCAGCGAGGAAGGCCCCATGGAAAAGGCTGGAAAGAAGTTGGGCAAGGCGACTCAGGATGCTTCCGACATTGCGCATGATACGGCGGACAAAGCCAAGAAGCTGTTCGACTAGAGACGCTGTTACGAGCAGGAACAAAGAGAACTCTCCGCAGCATACAGGGGGCGGAAGCTCTGTTTGGTTTGCATATTGTTTTTATGCTTTGGATGAAAACGGCAACTGGATTTGTCCGTTGTCTTTTGAGGAAATGTTGTGCTTTTTGCGGTTGTTTGCGCCATTGCCAAGGATGAGGATTTCGGTTTGAGGGAATGGGTCGATTATCATCTGATGATCGGCTTCGATAAAATCTTCCTGTTCGATAACGAAAGCCGTACCCCGGTTCGGGATATCCTGCGCGACTATGTCGATGCGGGCGTCGTGGCCGTGTCCGATATTGCCGGGCACGGTGTTCAGCTTTCCGCCTATGCCTCGTTTGTGGCACAGTTTCGGGAAACGGCCGAATGGGCCGCCTTCATTGATGTTGATGAATTCATTGTGCCGAAGGATTGCGGCCGAATAGCCGATCTGCTGGATCGATACGACGAGTTCGGCGGACTCGGCATCAGCTGGAAGGTGTTCGGCTCCTGCGGCTATGTTTCACGGCCGGACAGGCCGGTGACCGAGGCCTACGACCGTGTGCTTTCCCGCGACACGCACATCAAGACCATTGTCAGACTGCGCGATGTGGCAAAGGTCTGCTCCCCCCATCATTTCGAGTTCAAGGGGGACCGTTGTTGCGTAAACGAGCACGGTGTACCGGTCCTTGGGCCGGAGTCCTACCACACCTCGGAGACCGTGCAGGTCAATCACTACTACTATAAGTCGCAGCAGGACTACGAGTGCAAGTCCGCCCGAGGATTTGCCACGCCGCTGCTCCACTGCGAAGGGTATGACATGGCCCGGTTTTACCGTCAGGCAGAGCGGAAAGGCGAGTTGGACACGGCTATTAAACGGTTCGCGTCCGCGTTGCGCAGTTTCCGGCGGGACGGAGCGCGGCTTGCGGCCTGCCGTCTGGCCGAGGCGTGCAGCTTTGACGAACCGGCCGTGCTGGCCGAGGCCGGTCGGCTACTGCTGGAGTCCGGCACTAAAGCTGCGTTGGCCTATCTGCGGGAGAAGGAGCGGTATGTGAATCCCGTCTCTTTCGGGCTGGCCCGGGTGAGAATCCTCGCCGCTTCCGGAGCGCGCGAGGAGACCTTGCGTGCAGTCCGCCTGCTTCTGCTTCGGCACAAGGACAATGCCGTTGCCTTTGATGCCGTGCTGCAGGAACTCACTCAGGCATATCGCCGTCTTGGGTTGTCGGAGCAGGCCGAGGCCGTTGCGCACATGCTTGCCGTGTGACCTGGAGGGATTTTTGTTCAAGATGAAATTGGACAAGGGATTTCGATGTTACGGCATCGAAATCCCTTGTCTTGTTTTGTGCCTTCCGGGGCCGACTTCGGGGGTGTTGTCGGCACCCAAGGGTTGATCTAGAAGGACATGTAGGTGGCCCAGAGCCAGGAGAGCGGCATGATCAGGATAAGGGCCGGGATCATGTTGCCCACCGGGAACTGTTTGACGCCGCAGATGCGGAAGCCGGTGGCCAGCATGATGATGCCGCCACATGCCGAGAAGTCGGCGAGCATGTCCGGCGTGGTCAGAGGCATGATCAACGCTGCACATAGAAAGAGTGTCGACTGGACCAGGAATTGCGGAATGACGAGGATGCCGACCGTAAATCCCATGGCCGAGGCGAAAATGGGTGCGGTGAAGAAATCCAGAATGGACTTGGCGATGAGCAGGGTTGGGTCGCCGGTCATACCTTCGGTCATGGAGCCGTATACGCCGGTGGCACTGATGCAGAAGAGGACCAGCAGGGCCACGAACTTGTCCAGGAATTCCTCGCTGCTCATACCTTCGGCGGGGCGGGTGATTTTTTCAACCAGGGTGCGGCTTTTGCCTGCCAAGGCCTGAATGCCGGTTTCCAGCTTCATGATTTCGCCAAGGAGAGAGCCGACGACCAGTGCCAGGACAACCGGGGCCAGGAATTTCACTTTTACGATCATGGCCACGCCCAGTCCCATGGAGGCACAGCCGAAAACCATCGGCATTTTGATGCGCAGGTTGGCGTTGAGCCGAGGGCCGAGAAGAGCCCCTGCGACACTGCCGACGAGCAGGGCCGCTCCGTTTACGTAAGGACCTATCATATTGTTTTCCTTAAGGGGAATGGGTGTCATCCCCGGATTTTTTTCAGAGTAAAGTATTATGGACGGTTGGCAGGGCCAAACCGCCTGGGGGCGCTGATTGCGAGCGCAGGGAATTAATGCGGAGGTGTTAATTCTCTATGGTAAAGCCGAATTCAATTTCGGAACGGGTGTAGAAAACACGCAGGTTGCTGTCCTTCAGCAGGTGCAGCAGCTTGTTGCACTCCTCAGCGGTCAAGGCCATGGTGATCTGTTCCGGCGCATCTTCGAGGTCGAAGTAGTTATCCATATGCAAGCGTCCGTCATGTCCCAGTCCTTCACTGCCCGTCAGCAGGGTGGCACCGCGCGCACCCAGCTCCTTGGCTGCTTCTATGATCCATCGCGATACCGGAATGCCCTCATGGGTGCGGCTGCGTTGGGTAAAGAAAATCACAAGATAGCCTTTCATACTCTCTTCCTATTATATTGGTGAACCGGCAGGGAGACCACCCAACTCGGCATGAGGGTGCCTACATCCCGGCAGGAAGCGGAACAATGACCTGCGTCACTGAGACGAAAAAAACAGGCTAAAGAATAAAAAACGGGCTGGTCGACAGCTCATCGAGCTGATCGCGGTTCAGGATGCGGATGGCCCCGCGCGACTTGGCTATCAGTCCCACCTCCTGGAGGCGTGAAACCACCCGGGCCGCCGTCTCCCGGGAAACACCCGTCATTTCCGCCACGTCCGCATTGGTCAGGGGCAGATCCGGGCCGATGCGCGCGGTGAGCATGTTCAGGGCATTGAGGATGCGTCGTTCCGCGCTTTCGTCGATGATGTCCAGAATACGGGTGTAGGCCCCGTCGAGCAGCTCTCCCATGGTGTCGAGGATGCCGGATGCAACGGCAGGACAGTCCAGAACCCATTGGCTGAAGACTTCGCTGGGAATGGCGAGGAGCGTGGCGCTTTCCTGCACGCGGGCGGAAAACAGGCGGGGCCTGGGGCGAAAGCAGGTCACCGCGTTGAGCGTCATGCCCCGGACGGCGATGAGGTAGGTAAAAACCTTTCCCGACGGCGCTTCCTTGGAGAGGATGACGCGGCCGCTTTCGACCATGTAGTAATGGGTGGAAGGATCTCCGGCTCTGAAAACGTACTGCCCTTTTTCGTAATGGACGCGTTCCGTCCTTTCGGCCAGTCGTCCCAGCACTTCATGTTCGGCAAGGCCGAGGTTGGCATCTTCGCAAAGGATGCCGATGATTTGTTCTTTGTCCGGGGGATTCACGCCAATTCCTTTTATTGCGAGTTCCAACTTCCCGCCAAGTCGTTCGTTCGTCCAAGCGGGAGGTTTGTCTGTTTCGTGCCGTTATTTTCGTTAATGGTGTGGAATGGAAGCGAAAGTTATGCGTCTTCCCGCTTCATCAACGGAATGGTGAAGAAAAAGGTGCTCCCCACGCCCAATCGGGATTCAACGGAGATGACGCCGCCGTAGTGCGTGACTATCTGGCGGCAGATGGCCAGTCCAAGCCCGGTGCCGAACGGCCGCCCGGCTTGGTAAACGCCTTCGCTGACCTGGTAGAAAAGGTCAAAGACATGCTCCAGATCCTCCTCAGGAATGCCCGGCCCCGTATCGATAACCCGGAACCGGACGAAATCCCCGTCCCTGTCCACTGTAAGTCGGATTTCCCCCTGAGGGGTGAATTTGAAGGCGTTGTTGAGCAGGTTTATCAGTACCTGCTGAATGCGGTCCGGATCAGCCTTGATGGCCATGGCCTCAGGGATGGGGTCCACTTTGAAATCCAATCCCTCAATTTCCGCTGCCTGTCCGGTAAAGACCTCGGCGGCGGCGTGCAGCAGCGTTTCCAGTTCAAGCGGCTCGTCCCGCCACTCCATGCTGCCCGATTCGATTTTGTTCAGGTCCAGCAGATCGTTGACCAACCGTCCCAGCCGTTCCGCTTCGCTGCGCACCACGCTCAGGTTTTCGGCAAACCGCTGTACCCTGGGTTGGATGGACGTGTCCTGCTCCAGGCGAGGGACGAAAAAGTCCTTAAATTGCTTTTGCATGAGAATGACGAATCCGAGAATGGCCGTCAGCGGGGTCCGCAGCTCGTGCGATGCGGAGGAGAGGAACAGGGTCTTGGCCTTGTCCAGGGCTATGAGGTCCTTATTTGCCTTGGCCAGTTCCCTGGTGCGTTCGGCCACGGTAACCTCCAATCCTTCTTTGACCTTTTCCAGCTCTCGGCGAGACTGCTCGATTTCTGTCATGTCCACGATGGTTTCAAGCAGAATCCTTTTCCCTTCCCGTATTACCACGGAGGCCGACTTCATGATCGGGATGGTGTCGCCGGAACTGGTCAGCAGTTTTCTTTGAGAGATGTCCTGCGGCTGGTGCTGGTCGAGTATCGGGCACTGGTCCTTTTCCGCAGGGCATGTCAGCTGATGGCAGATGTGGCCGACAACCTCGTCCCGCGTGCGCCCCGCCAGCTTCAGGGCATGGTCGTTGATGGAAAGAATGATTCGGGTCTCGGGATCAATGAGCAGGATGCCCACGTTGATGGAGTTCATGACCTGGTTCAGGAATTTTTCATTCTCAACAATCCGTTCCGCCTGAGCCAGCTGGTTTTGATGCGCATTTTCAATCTCTCCCAGCAGGGCCTTGAAGTTGGCGGAAAGAGTTGCGATCTCATCGTTGCCTTTTGCTTCCACAAAGCCTTGACTGCCCGGATCAGCCCGTATGGCCGAGACCTGGGCATCCAGTCCTTCCAGTCTGTTGAAAATCTTGAAATGCAGGAAGATATAAAAACCGAGAAAAAGCAGAATCATGGCCAGGGCGATGCCGATGCTGTTGTAGTCGGTCACCTTCCTGCCATATGCCGTCATTTCACGATTAATTCTGACCAGAAGCCTCGCGTCCGTCCCGGTCAACGTACTGAGCCGACAGACTCCAACAGCGGTATGCTTGTCTATGTTCACCACATATGTAGAGGCGTCCTTTGATTTGGCCGGGCTTGGAACAGCATCTTCCGACCGTTCCAGGGAAACATCATGCCCAGTCCCCCGGTTGAGCCCCTGCATCATGGCATCGGATATGGAACGAACCATCGTCAGTCTTCCCATCGACGGGCCGAATCCCTCGCTGCTCAATATGGGGCGTTGGGCAAGCAGATAGTAGTCCCCATCGATCAAGGCAATGCCACCAGTCCCTCCAAGGCTGTCCGGAATGGCCGGAAGGGGCCTGGAAGAAATCTGTAGCAGGGCGGCCAGTATATCTTCGCTGTCGCGTTTGTCCGGTATGACGGCACGGGCAAAAACGGTATTGCCGTTTGCGTCGCGGATGATGATGGCGCTCAGATCCTGGGACTCAAAGGTCTCGGTGGGGATGTTTGATTTTTCAAACTCCGCATTTTTATCTTGTACGTAAACGTAGGTATCGTCCCATGACGCCCAATCTATTACGGTGTTGTCGAGCTGTATCAGGTTGTGTTGCAACTGATGTCGTGCAGATTCCAGCGCATTGATGACATAGCGATGTTCAAGCTCGGAAAATCCATTTTCCAGGACATGGGTCGAGAAGAGCAGATGCCCGGTAAAGATGACTGTCGACAGGAGCAGTCCTCCCAAAATGGATATATGTCGTACTTTCAATGAGGCCTCGCCGGCGATTGCTGTGCGATTGAAGAAAACCGATTATGAATTTAGCCAGCTTGCTATTTTAGCGCAAGCCAATATCCGATGCGGTGCAGTCGTGTTCCTCTCCGGAAACGGCAGGCAGGGTGAAGTGAAAGACGCTGCCAGCGCCATATTCGGATTCAACCCAGATAGATCCCTGATAATGCTCTACGATCTCTTTGCAGATGGCAAGTCCCAGCCCGGTCCCCCGCGCATCCCCGATCATGGTGTCGCCAAGGCCGATCTTGTGGAATTTATCGAAGATGAGCGGTTGCTCCAGGGGGGCAATTCCTATGCCGGTATCGGCAACGGCTACGTGGAGAGCTGAATTCTCCGCAGTAAGGCTGACCCTTATTTCTCCGGCATTGGTGAACTTGAACGCGTTGTTGAGCAGATTGATGAGTACCTGTTTTATCTTGTCCGGATCGGCATAGATAGAGGGGGCTGTTGGGGGAAACTCCGTAATCAGACGAACCTTGGGGTTCTCGGCAAAGGTGCCGACGACGCTTTCCACCGACTGCCGGGCCACGTCGCAGAGATTGATGAGTGAGTCATTCCATTTGGCGTTGCCGGATTCGATGCGGTTCAGGTCGAGAAAGTCATTGATCAACCGGGTCAGCCGCTTGCCTTCCGTATTGATTATATCCAGGTTGCGCCGGATGCGGTCTCCCTTGCTCTTCAGCTGTTGCGAAATGGCGAGGGGCATGAAATGACGGTGAAATTCCTTACCCGTAAGCTTGGCGAATCCCCGGATGGAGGTCAGCGGTGTGCGCAGTTCATGCGAGACCGATGAGACCAGATTGGATTTGATTTCGTCCAGTTCCTTGAGCCGGTTGTTGGCGGCAACCAGCTGGGTTGCCTTGGTCTCCAGTTCCACTGTCCGCTCCCGTACCTTGCTCTCCAGCTCCTCGTTGAGCCGGGTGAGCTCTTCCTCATTTGCCTTGCGTTCGATAGCCATTGCCACCTGTTCGGAAACCGCTTCCAGAAAGGATACGTCCGCGTTCGAATAGTGGGTTGGATTGGTGTAATGCTGTACTGCCATGGCGCCGAGGACGACGCTTCTGGTTTTGAGCGGCACGCCGAGCCAGACGGCGGGTATGGAACCGATGCAGCCGATACGCTCCATATGGGCTGGGGAGCGGATGTCATCGCGCGTGACGAGCAGCGGTTTGCCTGTTCGGACCACATGGGCCGTCAGGCTGGGGCTGGATGGATCACTGACATTTGTGATCTCATACTGTGAGTCCCGCTCGTCTTCGAAATAGGGGAGGACGATGCGGTCCTTGTCCGAGTCCAGCAGGCCAATGTAAAAATTGGTGGCGTCAATGCCTTCGTCAAGAATGGTATGGATGGTTGCGTAGAGGTCCTGAAGGTCTCCTGTAGTCGAAATGGCCTTGGAGATGGCATACATGGCCTGCGTGGTGCGCTCGTTTATCTTGCGTTCCGTAATATCCTGGAGGAACCCTTCAAAACAGGCTATCTCACCGTTTTCATTCATGATGGCGCGCACGTTGCACGATACCCAGATGGGCGTGCCGTCCCGTTGGCGGAAAGGCATCTCATACCCTTCAATGTGGCCTTTTTGCTTGATAAGCTCGAGTAAACGGTAGCGATCTTCTACGGAATCATAGCATTGCGTACCGACATCCTTCATTTCCTCCAGTAGCTGCTTCGGCGAATCGTATCCCATCAATCGGGCCGCGGCGGCATTGGCCGTGATGAGCCTGCCTGCGGGGGTGGATTGAAATATGCCGTTGCTCGCATAGGTAAAAATATCGCGGTATTGCTGCTCGGACCGCTTGAGCGCCTGGTCCGTTTTCTTCCATTCCGTGATGTCGGTGATGGTGCCTGCCAGTCGGCTGCAATTGCCGTCCTTGTCCATGCCCGAGGTGCTGCGGGCCAGGATAAGCCTATAGGAGCCGTCCTTGTGCCGCATACGGAATTCGATTTCGAAATGATCCTGCTCGCCGTCTATGCATTGCTTGTGGATGGCCAGGACCCGTTCCCTGTCCTCCGGGTGGAGGGCCCTGCGCAGGCTGTCCAGGCTGTTTTGCATTTCATCATCCCGGTAGCCGAGGATCGCCTTGTAGCGGGGGGAGAAATAAATCATGTCCGAGCCGAGGTCCCAGTCCCAAATACCGTCGTACGCTCCCCGGACAACCAGTTCGTAGCGTTCTTCGCTTTTACGCAAGGCTTCACGGGCGTTCTCGCTTTCCGTGATGTCGATAAGGGAGCAGACCCGGTCTCCCGTGTCCTGCGTGAGCGCGATGACCATGTGCACGCGCTTGCTTACGTTGCCGCGGGCTAGAAAAGTGAAGTCGTAGCGGGTTGGGGCCTGATCTCCGACAGCGCGTGCGTCGTGATAGGAATGCAGTCGTTTGAGGTCCTCAGGGGCGACGAACCGCGTCCACTGCATTTCTCCGAGGATGCTCGACATGGGGTAGCCGGAGAGAATTTCGAACTGGGAGTTGCATCTGCGGATCACACCGTCGTTGTTGAAGGTGACCATGGCCGTCCCGGTTGTTTCAAACAGCGTGCGGTGAAATTTCTCGCTTTCCACAAGCGCGGCTTCAGCTTGCCGGATGTCGGAAATGTCCATGACCACACCGCGTAGCCCCACCCTTTTACCGTCGCGGAAAAGGGGTTGGAAGAATATCTTGACCGGGATGGAAGAGCCATCTTTGCGGAGGCCCATGGTTTCGATTCCGTGCGAAGGATGGTCGGCCAAGGCTTCCTTGATCGAACGCATACTATGCGCAAGATAGTCGGGATGGATGGTGTCGGTGATGCTGAGACCGTTATTGAAATCCTCTCGGGAAAAACCATGTGTCTTGAGGGCAAAGTCGTTGACATAGGTAAACTTTCCGTCCAGGTCGGTCTCGAAAATCATTTGCGGCAGGGATTCGACCATAACCCGATATGGATCGGGACGGTTTTCCAGTTCGCGTATACGCGAGCGGAGGCTTTCCACTTGATGGCGTAACTCCGCCTTGGTCATGCTGTTCTCGTTACCCATGCTTGTTCCCGTCGGTAAGCCCGCTTATATGCCAGGGGGCAAGGAGCAATTATTCACTTCCCATATCCGCCTTTTGGGCAGTGTGGTGAGCCACACAGGCCAGCAGCTTGATCTTGCTTACCGGTTTGGCCAGATAATCGGTGCAGCCCGCTGCCTCGCACAGTTCCCGGTCTTCCTTGAACGCATTGGCCGTTACAGCGATGATAGGAGTAGGGGCGAGGCCTCTTGCCCGTTCGATATCGCGTATGGCCCTGGTGGCCTCGTGCCCGTCCATGCCCGGCATCTGGATATCCATGAGCACCATGTCATAGCTGTTGCGGGAGAATTTCTCCACGGCCTCCTTGCCGTCCGATGCGAAATCGAGAGTGCAGGCGGTGTGGTTGAAGTAGAGCTCCATGAGGGCCTGGTTGGAGTCCGAGTCCTCGGCCACCAGCAACCGTGTGGGCACTCGCGAGAGCCTTTCCGTCAAATCTTCCTGGGAAAACTGTTCAGTTTTTGGAGCTTCAGTCATCTGTTCGTTGATTTCGAAATCCAGGGTAAAGGAGAATGTCGAACCTTGGCCCGGTATACTCTTGAGGCGGATGACGCCGCCCATGAGTCGGACCAACCTGTCGCAGATGGCGAGGCCGAGTCCGGTGCCGCCATATTCTCGGGTAGTGGATGCATCGGCCTGCGTGAAACGGTTGAAGATGACGTCCTGTACCTCCCTTGGGATGCCGATGCCTGTATCGGATACCGTGAAGGCCAACCGGCCCGGCGGATCTTCCTCGGCCCGGTCGATGCCCAGGCGCACTTCCCCCGAGTCCGTGAATTTCACCCCGTTGTCGATGAGGTTTACCAGGACCTGACGCAACCGAACCTGATCTCCCTTGAAATGAGGTGGGACACGGGAACCGATATCCACGGAAAATGTGAGTCCTTTCTTGTGAACCCGCCCGGCTACCACTTCGCGGGTGCGCTCCACAAATCGGCCGGTTTCAATGGGCGCGTTTTCCAGCACCACCTCGCCTGCCTCGATCTTGGAGAGGTCGAGAACGTCGTTGATGATGCCGAGCAGCATTTCGCCTGAGGAGTGGAATATTTCTATGTACTGCTGTTGCTGGGGGCTGGGGTCCGTCTCCATCATCAGTTCCGCCATGCCCAGGATGGTGTTCATGGGCGTGCGGATTTCGTGGCTCATGCCTGCCAGAAAGTCGCTTTTGGCCCGGTCGGCGGCCTCGGCTTGCTCTTTTGCCATGGCCAGATCGTTCTGGATCTGCTTGCGCATCTCGATTTCTTCGGCCAGGGCGTCGTTGGCCCTGCGCATGGCAATGGTGCGGTCGGCCAGTTCCGCCATCAGTGTGTCGGACCTCTCCACGGCGGAACTGATGTCGTGCAGTTCCCGCAACCGGGCATCGGGCAGGGATATGTCCCGTTCTCCCCGGCCGATGCGATTCAGACCCCGGACACAGCTGAGAATGGGGACCACGATATCCCTGTGCAAAAAGTAGAGGAGGAAACCGATGGCGAGGGTGAGAAGCACTACGGCCAAAAGTCCCGTGCGGATAACGCCTTCCGCATTGCCTGCAATGGCCGTGAACCGTTTGTCCGCAGTTGTCGCGGCTTCAACCGACAGGTTGCCCGATACCTGTTCCAGATAGGTGTTGACCCGGCGCCAGAGCATTTCGCACCGTTTGTCGATGCGCAGGTTCTGCTCCCTGAGTTCCAGATATTCTTCGCCGCGTTGCAACGCCCTGGCTATCATGCCGGATACATTGGCCGTGGCATTGGCATTCTTCTTAAATTCCCCCTTGAAGGCGGTCAGGGTTTCCAGAGACTGCGCCCTTGAAACCAGAAAAATATTGTGTACCAATATGTTGCCTTCCGGCAGTTCCTGCAACCCCTTGGCGAGCTGGGAATCCGGGGCAAAATCGAGAAGGAGCGTATTCTCCCGGGCCCGTATCTGCGCCTGCTGATCCCGCAGTTCGGCGATGCCGCTGATGTCCCGGTAGGCATCGACCACCTTGCGATTGATCTCCGCTGCTTCAAAGGCCGAATCCTGGGTGAGAACACGGGCTGCCAGACGGTACTTGCGCCGTTCGGCCGGATCATGCGTCCGGTAGACAATACCGGCGAACCGGCCCAGACGCTCCAGATTTACCGCTGTGCGCTGCTTGGCCAGCACCTCGGGCAGGACCGTGTCCCGGGTATCCGTTGCCAGCACCGATATACTGTTCAGCGACCGGAAGATAACCACGCCTATGACGACAATGATGATGAGGGCGATGATGTGGAAGGCCGCCATGGTGGGGAGCAGGCTCGGCTTGCTGCTGTTTGCCTCCCTGGCATATTGTGGTCGTCTCTCACTGTTCATGGCTGGCGGATGTGTTGTTTAATAGATGGAGAAGGGAAAGTATTTTCTATTGATTCTATCGTAGGTGCCGTTTTGGCGGATGGTCTTGATGGCGGCGTTGACCGCATTGAGGAGTTCCATGTCCCCCTTGCGCACCGCTATGCGCGCCAGCGAGGATGTGGAATCTGCGGACAACGGTATCCCCACGAAGTCAAAGGGCGTGCCTTGTTTTGTCTGAAGAAAAGTGAAAGCCGCCAGCGAGTCCACCAGCACGGCGAAGACTTCGCCTTTTACGAGTCTGTCGAACGAATCATTCAATGTGGCTGTGAGGACAATTTTTGATTTGGCACCATATGTCTGCTCAAGATACTCCGCCTGAGCCGTCTCCCTTTGTGCGGCCAACGTTTTTCCGGCCAGGCCGTCCGGGGTCTGGAGAAATTCCTGGTGCGGATCGGCTATGAATGAGGTGCGCGACCTGTAGTAGTAGTTGCTGAAGGCGATCCGTTCACTGCGCTCGGGAGTCTCGGCCATGCTGGCCACGATCATGTCGTATTCTCCTGATTCCAGCCCCGGAATAAGATGTTCCCATGGGAAGATGGCGATGGAACACGATTTGCCCATGGCGCGGCAAAGCGCTCTGGCTATATCCACGTCGAACCCGGCGGGGAGGCCCTGTTCGTCGGTGTAGTTGAAGGGAGGATAGGCCCCCTCGGTCGCGATGCGGAGACTTTCGGCAGCTCCGGCAGGCGAGGCCGCCGTCAGGAGCAGCAGGATGAGGAGCAGGCGGCAAACAAAATGCATGAACCCTCCACGGCGTTGTGTTCTGACAGTATGCCACGCCATGGACCGCATATCCATCATTAAATATCAGTCGCCTGCATCCCGGCAGGATCAGAACGTCAGTTGTCTCCAGCCGTCTCGGATCATTTGCGTTATGGGCTCGCCCATGTAGCGGACGTCCACGCCCATGGATTCAAGCTCCGCCACGAGGCCGTAGTTTTCGGCACAGGCGCGGCAGGCCCAGACCTCGACGCCGTCCTTCAGCATTCCCAGGATTTCCTTGCGCAGAGATTCGTCTTCGCAGGCAAGCCGGGCCGAGGGGCCCCAGATGATCAGCCGGACTCGCTGCCACCAGCCGTGGCCATAGGCGTTTTTGGCATACATGAAGGCTATGTTGCGGGCCACTTCCGGGTCGCCGCTGCTCCATACGATGAAGATGGATTCCGAGGGTGAGGGGTTCTGCATTGAAATCTCCATGTGTTGCTTGTTGCTGATGGCGGCCGGCAGGGATCAGGCTCCCAGCCGGGCCAGATCGTCCAGGATGATGGAGGCTGCCCGTCGCGCCGCTCCGGGAGCGCCCACCTGGGAACGCAGTCCCGCCAGATCGCCTCGGATGGCCTTGTCACGCGCGGGATCGTCGAGCCATGCGGCCGCGGTTTCGGCCAGGACTTCGGGAGTCGCCCGTTCCTGGACGAATTCGGGATAGACCTCCCGTCCCGCAATGAGATTGGGCAGGGAGATGAATTTTACCTTGATGAGCAGCCGCCCTATGAACTCCGAAAGCTTGGAGACCTTGTAGGCCACCAGTGCCGGGGTGCCGATGAGCGCGGTTTCCAACGTGACGGTGCCGGATGCGGCCAGGATGAGCTTGCAGGCGTGGAAGGTCTCGTACCGGGTGGTCGGCTCGATGCATTCCACAGGTACATCGTCCGGCCACATTGCTTCCAATTTTCCCACGTCACGTCCCGGGGCGCAGACCATGACACAGCGCAGGTCGGGGTGGCGCTTGCGCAGCAACTTTGCCGTCTGGGCAAAGAGCGGCAGCAGGGTGGATATCTCGCGGGACCGGCTGCCGGGCAGGATGCCGATGAGGTTGTCGTCCACCGGCTGCATGTCGAGTCGCTCCAGCGGCAGCACGTCCATGAGCGGATGGCCGACGTAATCCACGTCCATGCCCGCCTTGGCGTAAAAGTCTTTTTCAAAGGGCAGGATGCAGATGACGCGGCGGACGTGCTCGCGCAAAAATTTTACCCGGCCCGAGCGCCAGGCCCATATCTGGGGACTGATGTAGTAATAGACCGGAATTCCAAGTTTCTTTGCCGCCTTGGCAATGCGGAAGTTGAACTCCGGGCAGTCCACCAGAACAACGGCCCGGGGGCGGATTTCCGCGAGTTCCTTCTTGATGGTCCGCAGCAGCCTGAGGATGCGCGGCAGGCCTCCCAGTATCTCCGTGACGCCAACCAGGGAAATGAGGCGCATATCATGGCGTTCCTCGAACCCTTCAGCGCGCATGGCGGGACCACCCATGCCGGTAAAGGTGACTTCCGGGTCCAGGGCACGCAGGTGTTTCATCAGCTCCGCTCCGTGCAGGTCGCCGGAGGCCTCGCCAACGCTGAACCAGATGGGACGTTTTTCCTTCATATGCAGGGTGTAAACTGCTTTGGCCTGATTCGGCAAGCCTTTGCCCCTGCCGTCGGGAGTGTCTGCGTCCATGGTGCTCCTGCCTAACGAGGTTGCCAACCGGACTTTGAGCGGGTAGAACCGGGCGCGAAAGACGAACCTGAGCCACACTGGAGGCACATATGTTGAAAGTAGGAGTGGTCGGTCTTGGCAAGATGGGGCGCATTCATCTGCGCAACTATACCGAGATGGACGGGGTAGAGGTTGTGGGCGTCGTGGACGTCGTTGCCGAGGCCCGCAAGCAGGTTGAGGAACAGTTTGGCGTACCCGCCTTTGCCACGGTGAAGGAACTGCTGGCGCAAAAACCGGATGCGGTAAGCATCTGCGTGCCGACGAGCCTGCACCACGAAGCCGGGATGGAACTCATCGACGGAAAGGTCAACGTCATCATCGAAAAACCCTTGGCCGCCACCTCCGCCCAAGGCGCGGAACTGGTCAAGCTGGCTGCCGATAAGGACGTCAAGCTCATGGTCGGCCACGTGGAGCGGTTCAATCCGGCCATCGTCCGGCTCAAGGAACTGCTGGGCGACGATGTCATCTCCATCCAGATCAAACGCGTGAGCCCTTACCCGGCCCGCATCCAGGACGTGGGCGTCATCAAGGACCTCGGGTCCCATGATATCGACCTGCTTCGTTTCCTCTCCGGCTCGGATATCAAGTCCGTGTATGCCGTCTGCTCCGCCACCATGGGCGAGCATGAGGACAGCGCTCTGATCAATGCCGAGATGGAAAACGGCGTGCTGGCGAACATCACCACCAACTGGGTGACCCCGTATCGGGAGCGCAGCATCATCGCGACCTGCAAATCAAAGCAGTTCGTCGTCAACCTCATGGCCCAGGAAATCTGCGAATACTCGGCGGCTCCCGATGACAATGCCTACACCGTGCGCGAATGGCCCGTCATGGCCCGAGAGACCATCAAAGAGGAACTGACCCAGTTCCTCGGAGCCGTTCGTAACAACACCGAAGTCCCCATCACCGGCGAGGACGGCCTCCAGGTGCTCCAGGTGTTCGACCGTATTTTTGAATGCGTGAAATAGCGGATGAGCACAGATTGAAAAAAAGTCCCGTCTCGGTCGAGACGGGGCTTTTTTAATGCCTCCGGCGGCTTAAGAACCTTTTGAGAAAGGTTCTTGAGGATCTCCAAAACTTTTTGGTTCGCTTCGCGCAGGGGAATTTATTTAGTTAGTGTGTGGGCCATGATGGTCCAGAAGGTCTTGGCTGGTCCGTGGAGTTGGGGGAGGACTTTTGTAACGGCCTTGCTAAAGCTGGCGGCTTCGGCGGTTCGTTCGGCTTGGTTCATGGCTTCCAATTCCTGGGCCGAGAATTTGTTTTCCATCTTGGAGTGGTTGGCAAAGGCGTGGCCTGCGGCGGCTCGTGTGCGTCCCTTGCCTGTGTCCTGCATGTGCACCACTTCCACCGCGCCGTCATACATCACCCGGCCGCCCGCCTTCCAGATTTGCAGGTCGTGTTCGATGTCGTCCACCTGCGATGGTGAGAAGCGAACGTCGAACCCGGGCACGCCAAGGCGGTCCAGCCTTTCGCGGTCCAGCATATGGCAGCAGCCCATGACCGTCAGGCTGGGGCGCGCGCCGTCAAACTGGCCCATGTCCATGAGATTGGGCGCGTTGGGCGTGAAGCGAATTTTGGTCTCGCCCACTTCCTGAAAGCGGCGGAAGACGTATTGCAGGGTACGCACGTCCCTGTTGACGCATTTGGGCCCCACGGCCACGGCATTGAATTGCTTGAGGGTGGCGAGGTAGCGGCCCAGCCACTGGCGGGGCAGGAGCACATCATCGTCCAGAAAGGCCACGTAGCGGGCCGCGCGGACTTCATCCAGCGCGAGCAGCCAGTTGCGTGCGGCGGGAGCGCCCACATTGACAGGCAGATGCACCCATTGCGGGGAGAGGGATGGGGCTGCATTGTGTATGCGCGCTTCCAGTTCCTCTGCCGGGCACGTCGTTGTTCCGTTGTTCAGGATGATGACGCGGGCCTCTCCCAGCTCCGTACCGGCAAGACTTTCCAGCGTGGTGGCCAGCAAATCCGGCTTGTTCCAGGTGTAGAGGCAGACGACGGTGTCCGGGCCGGGCAGGGGCAACGGTACATCCGGTATGGCCATCTGCTCGATGAGGGATGGCTGGAAAGGTTCGGCGGCAAGGGATGCGGCCATGTGGGAGCGCGCTTCCGTACCGTCCCCCTTGTCCAGGGCCATGCGGGCCCGCAGATTGTGGGCCATGAAGTTTTCCACGCCTTCCTCAAGGAGCATTTCGGCCAGGAGCGGCTCTCCTGCTGCGTAGGCTCCCCAGGCCATGAGCGGACCGGCCAACAGGCCCGACGGCGACTCGGCCATTATGCGGATCGCCGCGACAAGCGGTTCGCGAGCGCCGGATTGCCACAGATGCAGGAGCACCGGAAAACGGTGTTGGTTGGCCGGTTGGGCCCGCATGTAGGCGACGAACGCCTTGGGGCTGTCCGCGCCGGGAGTGGGCTGCGGCAGATTCTCCGGCAGCGGGTCTTGAGCGGTCAGGCGGTCGGCGGTTTCTAGCCAGGCGGAAAAGGGGGGATGGGGAACGCGCTCGTTCACGTCACGGGCCAGCCGCAGTTTGTCGCGATCAAAGGGATCGAAGAGCGCAGCATGGCGGATCAAGGCTGGGGCCAGCAGGGCAAAGGCGTCCGTCATAGGCCGGGCCTCAAGCAGGTTTCCGGCAACGGAAACGGCGTGGTCGGGAGGCAGATAACCCGCGTCACGTACCAGTGAAAGGATGCGGGCTGCGAGGAGCGAGGCGTTGTTCATGGTCCGACCCTAACAAAAAAGGCGGGGTTTGCAGACCCCGCCCTTTGGCTAATTTTCGAGTTTCTTTTTCGGTTTCTTGCGTGTCTGCGAGAACTTCTTCACATCAATGTTGTACTTCTTCACCTTGTAGTTGACGATGCGGTAGGAGACGCGCAGGTCCCTGGCGGACTGAAGCATGTTGCCGCCGGTCTTCTTGAGTGAATCCACCAGCAGCTCCTGCTCGAATTTGGCCACGGCCTCGCCAAAGGAGAGGTTGGTGCCGGTGGCCGAGCTTTCGGCCGACTGGAGGGTGGGCGGCAGGTGATAGGTGCGGATAACCGCTTCCTCGCACAGCAGCACCGCGCGTTCCATGCAGTTCTTCAGTTCACGCACGTTTCCTGGCCAGTGGTACATGACAAGCAGTTCGATGGCCGGGGTGGAGATACGTTTTACTTCCTTGCCGTACTCGTCCGAGAAATCTTGGAGAAAGTGCTCGGCCAAGGGCAGGATGTCCTCACGCCGCTCCTTGAGGGGCGGAATGAAGATGGGGAAGACGTTGATGCGGTAATAGAGGTCTTCGCGGAACTTGTTCTTTTCCAGCAGTTCTTCCAGGGGCTGGTGGGTGGCGCAGATGAGGCGGACATCAACGGTGATGGTCTGTTCGCTGCCAACGCGCTGGATTTCCTTCTCCTGTATGGCGCGCAGCACCTTTGCCTGGGCATCCATGGAGAGTTCGCCGATTTCATCGAGGAACAGGGTGCCCTGGTCCGCCACCTCGAAGAGGCCGCGTTTGGTCTGGAACGCGCCGGTGAAGGCACCTTTCTGGTGGCCGAAGAGTTCAGACTCGATCAACTCGCTCGGCAGGGCCGCGCAGTTGAGCTTGATGAGCGGCTTGTCCGCACGGGGGCTGGCCTGGTGAATGGCCTCGGCCAGCAGTTCCTTACCGGTGCCGGATTCGCCGCGCAGCAGGGCCGTTGCCCGGCTGGGAGCCACCTGACGGGACTGCCGCAACACAAGACGCATGGCCTTTGAGGCGGCAACGAAGTCCTGAGGCGGCGTAACGTCGCCGGTGCCGATGAGTCCTTGGGACAGCAGGTGATTCTGGGTGGCCATCTCTTCCTGCAACTGGGCGACGTGCCCGGCGATGATGCCTGCCACGACTTCGAGAAACTGGCAGTGCGCGGCCATGTCGTCCGCCGGAATGAGTGGGACGTCCACGGACAGCGCGCCGATGACTTCTTCTTCCTCGGCCCCGCGGTTGATGACCGGTACGCAGATGAAGCCGAGTTTTCTCAGCTCCTCCTCACTGCGTCCGAATGCTTTGTTCAGGAATTCCGGGTCGTCGGACATCCGGGTCACGGAGATTGACTGACCGGAATCGAACACGCGGCCGATGATGCCTCGGCCGGGCGCGTAGGTGATGTCTTCGGACTGGGCCGGAGAGTAGGTCAGTGAGAGCTTCAGGTTCTCGGTCTTGGGGTCCATGATGACCATGAATGCCCGGACGTATTCCATATCCTTGGCCAGGATGCGGAGCAGGGCATTGAGGGACTCCTCAAGCGGGATATCCCGCTTGAGGGTCTTCTGAACGGTCTTTAATGTGACCAGGTAACTGAGATCGGACGCGTCCTGGTTGTTCGATACCATATTCTTCTTGTATTAGGAGGTGAGCGCTTTGACGCCCAGCTCCAGAGCTTTGAGGTTGACGGGCTGAATCTTGGCCGGGAGGTTTTCCTTGATGGCTGCTTCCAGGGCCTCGGGGCCGAAGGGCAGCTTGCCGGAGGCGCACAGTGCGGCCAGCAGGGCCACATTGCCTGACTGGACGGCACCGGCTTCCATGCCGATGGTCTGGCTATCCATGAAGAAGGCCTCGGACGTATGTTCGGCCACGCGGGCCTTCACTTCGTCGATGGTCGGACAGCTTTGCTTGCCCATGGCCACGGCAAGCGGCGGCATGAACTCGGTAGCGGAGAGGACCAGGCCTCCTTCCTTGAGGTAGGGCAGGGCACGCAAGGTCTCCATGGGCTCGAAGCCGAGGAGGATGTCCGCCTCGCCATGCCCGATCTTGGGCGACTTGCACCCGATGAGCACGGTGGACTCGACCACGCCGCCGCGTTGGGCCATGCCGTGAATCTCGCCGGAGGTCACGGGAATGCCCTGGGACAGAACGGTCTTGGCAAGCAGGGTGGTGGCGGTCAGGGTGCCCTGTCCGCCCACGCCAGTCATGAATATCTTGATAGGGGTGATGTCGCTCATTTAGTTGCCCCTCTTCTTGGCTTTGATGTGGCCGCAGACCTGTAGGCAGAGCATACAGCCGTTGCACAGGATCGGGTTGATCGCGGCCTTGTCGCCGTCCCTGTACATGGCGGGGCAGGCAAGCTTCTCCAGACAGTCGTGCCGTCCGGTGCAGGAATCCGCCACGTAGGCGATCTGCGGGGCGACCTTCTTGTACACGCGGCGAGCGTAGAGCGGACACGGCTCCTTGGCGATGAGCACGCGCACGCCGGAGAGTTCCTTCAATTCCTCGAAGGCTTCGACGGTCTTCTTCTGGTTGAAGGGGTTGACCGTGCGGATATCGTTGACGCCCAGGCCACGGATGGCGGCCTCAATGGAGAGCGGATTGTCGTTCTCGCCGATGACGGTTTTGTCCACGCCCGGGTTGGGCTGATGACCGGTCATGGCCGTTGTCCGGTTGTCCAGAACAACGAGCAGCAGGTTGTGCTTGTTGAAGACCGCGTTGGCAACGCCGGTCAGGCCGGAGTGGAAGAACGTGGAATCGCCGATGAAGGCGAGCACGGTCTTGCCGGTGGCCTTGGCCATGCCGCTGCCTGCGGACACGGACGAGCCCATGCACACCAGGAAGTCGGCGGCCTGGAGCGGCGGCAGAATGCCCAGGGTGTAGCAGCCGATGTCGGACGAGTAGATGGCGTCGTCGCCAAATACCTTGCGCGCGGCATAGTAGGTGCCGCGGTGCGGACAGCCCGCGCAGAGGTTCGGCGGACGGCCGGGCAGCTCCGCGCCCTCAAAGTCGCTGGCCGGAGTCTCGGCCACGCCCAGGCGGGCGCGAATGGCGTTCTCCACCATGGTGACGTTGAACTCGCCGTAGCGGGGCAGGATGTCCTTGCCGTAGATCTCGACGGAAAGCTTGTTCTTCTGGGCCAGGACGCGCAGGTCGTTCTCCAGGACCGGCTCCAGTTCCTCGACCACCATGACCTCGTCCACGCTCTTCATGAAGTCGAGGCAGAGGTTTTCGGGCAGGGGGTGGGAGAAGCCGAGTTCCAGGACCGAACATTTGTCGGCCAGACCGGAAGCGGCCAGGGCGTCGGAGACATAGGCCCGGCTGATGCCGGAACAGACGATGCCGAGTTTGCCCTCGCCGGAGATGGTGTTGTAGGGCGAGTGCTCGGCCTCTTCGCGCAGGGCCTCCAGCCTGTCGAGGAGCGACAGGTGCATGGGGCGGGAGAAGGCCGGGATGGGCACCAGCTTGGAAGGGTTGCGGATAAAGCCATCAGGCTTGCCCGGATCGGGCGCGGGGCCGAACTCGACAGGTCCGCGCAGGTGGTTGACCCTCGTTGTGGTGCGCAGCAACAGCGGTGCGCCGTGCTTCTTGGAAAGCAGCACGCCGTCGCGGGCCATGTCCTTGGCCTCCTGGGCGGTGGCAGGCTCCAGGACGGGCATACCGCCCAGACGGGCGTAAATGCGGTTGTCCTGCTCATTCTGGCTGGAGTGGCAGCCGGGATCGTCGGCGGAAAGCAGAACCAGACCGCCGGGCGCGCCGGTGTAGCACAGGGTCATGAGCGGGTCGGCCGCCACATTGACACCGACGTGCTTCATGGTCACCAGGGCCTTTGCGCCGCCCATGGTAGCGCCTGCGGCGACTTCCAGGGCGACCTTTTCATTAACGGAATACTCGAAGTAGTACTTCCCTTCGGGCGAAATCTTGTAGAACGTGTCGGGCACTTCGGAAGAGGGAGTGCCGGGGTAGCAGGTGACGACCTGGATGCCCGCTTCCACGCAACCTCGCACGATGGCTTCGTTACCGAGGAGGAGATGGGTGGCGCCAGGTGTGTCCGCCAGCAGGGGATTTGCCATGATGAAACTCCTAAACGTGCCTTATTTGGCTTCCAATTGAGCGATTTTGTAGTCGACGAACGGCTTGTCGGTGATCTGCTTTTCAGCCAGGGCCTTGTAGGCCGTCAGAGCGGTAGCCTTGTTGCCTGCGGCTTCCGCGGCTATGGCCAGCTGGCGATTCACCGGAACTGTGTATTCGTCGTCCACGGTACCCTGGAGGTCGGTGAGGATGGTCACGGCCTCGGCGGGCTTGCCTGCCAGAACCAGGCTCTTGGCCTGTCCCAGGCGGGCAACGATGTTGAGGTCGTCTTCGGTATAGCCGGCGAGGTCATTCCAGTAACCGGCGGCCTTGGTGTAGTCTCCGGCATCCATGCAGGCCTCGGAAAGTTCGAGCAGCAGGGCGGGCTTCACCGAGGACGGGACCGATCCGGTCAGTCCTTCCAGTGCGGTGATCTTGTCCTGGCCGGTCTTTTCAAGGAGAATGGTTCCCAGTGCGGCTTGGGCCTTGGCTTCCGTGCGCTGGCTATAAACGTTCCACCCCGCGATAATCACGGCGCAGGCGAGAACGGCTCCGACACCAGAGGCAATGGCCTTCCGGTATCTGTAGGCCTTTTCAAGGGCAGGGTGCATGGAATCGGGGACGTGAGATTCGAAGTCCACGAGCGGGGTCGTTTCAGTTGACTTGTCTTGGGCCATTGGTAGTCGAGTCCTCCATAAGGATGTGTCACTTTCCGGGAGACGGCAAACCGTTCCCCGACAACGCAAAGCGCTTGATAAGCAAAATTGTAAAAAAGGTCAAAGGCTAATTTGCCCGGCCAAGTCCATTTAAACAAAACCGCCCTTTGTTTATAGGGGTATTTTGATTAAATGACAAAATGGGTAAATTCTCCGGAAGTGGTGTTTTGCGGTCAAATCTGCGCCATTTAGCGGTTTGACTTTTGGCCCCGGCGCGGGTTAGCTCTTCCCTCTACGAAAATGAACAAAATTCGGCGTCGCGCCGATGAACGATAAGGAGCGGACATGGACTTGCGGGAACAGATGGTGGATATGGGCAAGCGTGCCCGGAAAGCTGCCAGAAAGCTGGCATCCGCCTCGGGCAAGGCCAAGGCGGACGCCCTGCTGACGCTGGCCGATCTGCTGGAGGCCGAGTCCCAAGCCATTGCCGAGGCCAATCGCCTTGACCTCGATGCCGCCGAAGAGCGGGGATTGGACAAGGCCCGTGTGCAACGTTTGACCATAACGGAAAAAGTTCTGGGCAACATGGTGAAGGGATGTCGCGAAGTGGCGGCCATGGCCGACCCGGTTGGCGAGATCGAATCCATGACCAAGCGTCCGAACGGTATGATGGTCGGTCGTATGCGCGTTCCTCTCGGTGTGGTTGCCATGATCTACGAGTCCCGCCCCAATGCCACGGTGGATGCCGGTATTCTCTGCCTCAAGGCCGGGAACGCGGTCATTCTGCGCGGCGGCTCCGAGGCCTTCCACTCCAACCGTTGTCTGGCCGACCTGATGCATCGCGCTCTGGACAAGGCCGGTCTGCCTGCGGATGCCGTTCAAGTGCCGCCCACCACGGACCGTGCCGCCGTGACCGAGATGCTGAAGCTCAGTGACTACATCGACGTGGTCATTCCGCGCGGCGGCGAGGGGTTGATCCGTGCCGTCACCGAGCAGGCCACCATGCCCGTGCTCAAACATTTCAAGGGTGTCTGCCACATCTATGCGGACGCCTCCTGCGACATCACCAGGGCCGTGCCCATCATCGACAACGCCAAGACGCAGTATCCCAGCGGTTGCAACGCCATGGAGTGTCTGCTGGTACATGCGGACGTGGCCGAGGTGCTGCTGTCCAAGGTCGCGGCCGCTCTGGAACCCAAGGGCGTTCGCTTCAAGGCCTGTCGCCGTGCGCTGCCGCTGCTGGGGAATGCGGCCGAAGCCGCCGTCCCCGGTGATTGGGGTTACGAGTTTCTTGATCTGGTCATGGCCGTCAAGGTTGTGGATTCCATGGACGAGGCGCTCGACTTCATCGCGGAGCATGGCTCCAACCACACCGAGGCTATTCTCAGCGAGGATTATCAGCACTGCATGAGGTTTATCCGAGAGGTGGACGCTTCCCTGGTCGTGGCAAACGCGACTACGCGGTTCAATGACGGCGCGCAGCTCGGTCTGGGTGCCGAGATTGGCATCTCCACCTCGAAGCTGCATGCGTATGGTCCCATGGGGATCAAAGAGTTGACCAGCGCGAAGTTCGTGTTGCTTGGCGAGGGACAAGTGCGAGAGTAGGCCTTCGGCCGGGTTCTCTTTTGGAATGAAATGAATGAAAGGCCGCCTGATTGGCGGCCTTTTTATTTAATGAAGGAAGAAGGAGAGCCGGGTTTGAAGCCTGCGGCTTCAAAAGCCCTCCAAATGCCCTGCGCGGGCGGCGGTTCTTTTTGCTGGGCCAAAAAGAACGAAAAAGGCCCTTGCGGGTAACTTGGCCGCCTGCGTGTTTCGCCGGAAGCATCCGATCCAAGCGGGACGGCTCCATCTCAGGAAAAGTATAGTTCCGTTTCTCCGCGAACAGATTGAGGCTACCGCCGTCCGTCCGGGTGGCTTACGAGAGCCGCCTTACCCGCTGGTCGGCTGCTAACCGCCGAAACACAGGGCTGGTCTCGTCCGAATTAGCCGGATGTTATTTGGGGACCGGAAGTCTTTTCTTCAGGACTTTCTTTTGCGGATGTTCAGGTTCCTGCTTGCCGTAGCGACGAATAACCAAGTTACTTCGAAGAAGCCCTGCGGGGACGGGGCTTAGAAGCTGACCAAACGGCCGGAGCGAATCTTCGCGGTCCGGCGGTTTCTGCTTCCCGCCTCGGGTCGCGGGAGCGCAGGCCGTTTGGATCAGATTCTTGCCCGTCACCGGGGCGATGGGGCGTGGCACCCCAAGAGCGCTTTTTGCTTACTTTTGGGCGCTCCGGTCCAAAAGTAAGTCGCACCTTTAGGGTGCGAAACCCTCTGATATGAATCCCGCCGGAGGCGGCTCCCTTAAATTCCTCCTGCCTTTTGCCTTTCTCTTTTGCTATTTGCCTTTTTTCTTGTGTTTTAATCTTTTGTCATCCGCCAACAAAAGTAGGTGATGACCACATCATCTACTTTTCCCCCTTTCATGCTGACAACCATTCCTGTTTTGCGTTAAGTTTAACGCGAAACCTCAGCAACGCGGAGGATACGATGAAAGAATTCGATGCGATAATACTTGGCGGCGGCCCTGCCGGTGGCGCGGTGGCGGAACCTTTGGCAAAGGCCGGGCACAGAGTGGCCATTATCGAACGCGAGGCGTATGGCGGGGCCTGTCCGCTACGGGGATGTAACCCCAAGAAGGTCCTGATGGCCGGGGCGGAAGCCGTCCATTCGGCCGGACTTATGGTTGGGGACGGCATTGTCTCCAAACCGGATGTTGATTGGCCTGCCCTGATGCGGTTCAAGCAGTCCTTTGTAGACCCGGTGCCGGAACGGGCGCGACAGGCGTATGCAAAAATGGGCATTGATGTCCGGCTGGGTGCGGCCCGGTTTGTCGGACCGGACCGGGTGGAGGTCAATGGCGAGACGCTGCGGGCCGATAATATATGTATTTGTGTTGGGCAGGTCCCGGCCGAAATGAAGGCGCCGGGATGCAAGGGACTGCCTATCAGCGACGACTTTCTCAATTTGCCGGAAATGCCGAAACGTGTGGTTTTTATCGGCGGCGGCTATATCGCATTCGAGTTTGCCCACATTGCCTGCCAAGCCGGAGCCGAGGTCGTTCTGCTCAACCGTTCGGACAGAGTGCTGCGTCATTTCGACGCCAAGCTGACGGCTGAGCTGGTCGATGCTTCCCGCGTGGCGGGCATTGAGGTTCGCATGGAGAGCCCGGTGCACCATGTGGAACGGGCTGGCGAGGGGTATCGGGTCTATTGCGGAGAGGACGGTGCCGATGTCGTGGAGGCCGATATGGTCTTCAACTGCACGGGGCGCCGCGCGGCATTGGACGGGCTGGATATCGACAAGGCGGGAGTCGTGGCGGACAAGCGTGGAATCAAGGTGGACAGCCGTATGCGGTCGGTCTCCAATCCCGCCATCTATGCCGTGGGCGATGCGGCGGACCAGGGCGCGGCGCTGACTCCGGTATCGACCATTCAGGGCAAGGTGGCTGCGGCCAACATCATGAACCCAGGATCGGAAGAGGTGAATTATACCGGTATCCCGAGTGCCTGTTTTACTTTGCCGCCTCTGGCGTCGGTGGGGCTTCTGGAAGAGGAGGCCCGTGAGCAGGGACTGGAGTTTACCGTGAAGGAAACGGACCTCGCCGAGTCCTTTCCCTGGAAGCGCCTCAAGGAGACTCATGGCCGGGCCCGCATCCTGTTGGACGAGGCCAACGACCGGGTGCTTGGCGCACATATTCTGGGGCATTGCGCAGAGGAGATAATCAATCTCTTCGGGCTGGCGATCCGGCAGAACATCCCCCTTTCCGGCCTGCGCGATACGGTCTGGGCCTATCCTACGTGCGGATATTACCTCAAGTATATGATCTGATGGGAGAAAGACGTCCCATTTTGACGGCGGGCCGTACCTGTGCCATAGGAAGAAAAACGATGTTACCAATCAGACAAGGGGACTTGTGGTGAAGATCGGCATACTTGGCGGAAGTTTCAATCCGGTGCATATCGGCCATTTGCGTGTGGCCATCGAGGTTCGCGAACGTCTCGGCCTGGACCGGGTGGAGCTGGTCCCGGCCAAACAGCCGCCGCACAAGACGGATAGCAATATCCTGCCGTTCGAAACCCGGCTGGCATTGGTGGAGCGTGCCATAGAGGGCGTGCCCGGTCTGGGAGCCAACCCGTTGGAAGGCGAACGGCCCGGCCCGTCCTTTACCTGCGATACCCTGCATTGCTACCACACGGAGCAGCCGGAGTCCGAATTCTGGTTTGTTCTCGGTGCGTCCACGTTCCTGGAGTTGGATCAGTGGCGGCGCGGCCTGGAGATTCCGGCCATGGCGTCTTTGGCCGTGGTCAACCGTTGGGAAGCGTCCGGAAGGGTTTCCGAATTTATCACATCCCATTGGCCCGATGCCGAGGCCGACGGTGATGGCATCTGGTTTTTCCCGGAAGGCAATTCCCTGCGGCTTCTGGACATCCCACGTTTGGATATAAAGGCCGGACATATCCGCCGCCGCTGGCTTGAAGGGCGAAGCCTCCGGTTCCTGGTCCCTCCGGGCGTGGAAGCCTATCTTGAGGAAAATGCCGCCGACGTGGAGGCGTATTGGGGGAAGCGAAGTTAGCAGAACTTCGCACGTCGTTTCAAACAAGTTTCGTGAGTCTGCCACCCCCCTTTATGGGGGCTGATTCTCACCATGTCTTATTTCCCATGGGCTCCTCTTTCAGAGGAGCCCAATCTTGTTTTTCACCTATTGCTTTCCGATAAATGCGTGGCATGTATCTGTAGGAATCGCTTTGTAAGCTTCCTTCTCTTCATTGCTGATAATTCGTATAGAAGGGACGATGTGTCGGTCTCTTGTCCATACTTTCCCTGAAAATTATTATGATGGTAGAAATGGTTATACGTCGAATGTTGACGATGTTCATTGGGTGCCTCGTGGCATTTCTTCGACCTGGACCTGAAGCGCGGCTATCAGACCGGCTCTGATTCCGCCCAATCGCAGGGCAGCACCGATGCGCAGGCGCTCAGCCTGTTTGGCCGCGTTGGGTGGGCCTTCCCTGTTGCGGAGAACATAACGGTCGAGCCGTTTGCCCAATACAATTGGCAGCAGTTGCGCATAGATGGCTATACGGAGTCAGATGGCTCATTCCGGCCCATTTTAGCGCCAGAACCGAGTATCTCAACCAGACGCGTTTCGGCATTGAAGTGCAATATGCCTATGACCAAAATTAGGACTTCTGGACCTGGGTTGGCCTGGGATTTTTGAGGTCGTTCGTCAGCCGTTGATTTCCGTGTCGCGGCGTGCCCGTCTTAACGGAGCACTTGTCAGCGAATGTTGCGGCTGAGCTTTTCACACACGGCCTGCATGACCATTTCCGGCTCCATGGCCGCCATGCAGCGATGCCCGCTCTCGCAGGGGCGACCGCCGTGCAGGGAGCAGGGGCGGCAGGGCATTTCCAGCTCCAGCACCGTGTCTTGCGGGCCGGAGGGAAAGAATCCCCAGGCCTTGGCCGTGGGGCCGAAGAGGCCGATGACCGGCGTGCCGGCGCCTGTGCCCAGATGCATGGGGCCGGAGTCGGAAGTGACCAGCAGGTCCGCTTGGCTTAGTATGGCGCAGGTCTCCCGCAGGTTCGTCCCGTTGGTCAGATCGCGATCGTTACCGGGCAGCAGGGGAGCCTTGTCTCGCCCTACCACCACCCAGTCATATCCTTCGCTGGCCAGCAGGGCCGTCAGGTTCAGCCAGTGGCCGCGCGGCCACTCCTTGGCCGGATGCGTGGCATAGGGGTGCAGGGCCACCAACGGGCGTTCTCTGGTCAGCGGGGCCAGCCGTTTTTGGGCTGTCTCGATTTCTTCCGTTGAGAAAAACAGGCGGGGCGCAACCGATGCCATGTCGGGCGGCGTGGCATCCAGGGCAAGTGCGTAGCGCTGGGGCACATTGAGCGCTTCCAGTGTGGCCCGGAAACGAGCGGAGCGGGTCTTGGCAAAGAGTCGTCGCGTGATGGAAAATTTGGGATAGCGGCTGACTTTGCCCTTCCAGACAAGAGAGAGGATGCGGGAGCGCAGGGTGTCGTGCAGGTCTATGAGCGGATGGCCCCTGAAGCGGGCTGCCAGCTCGCGGGATTTGGCAAACCAGGCACCGCCCTTGAGATCGGCATCCTCTAGGGCAATGACTTCCGACACTGCGGGATGGTGTTCCAACAGGGGCGAGTTAGGCGAGCGCGTGGCGACCACGAAAGAGAGTCCGCGTTCCTCCCGCCAGTGGTCGAGAACGCCGGTGAGCAGGGCGACATCACCCAGGTGGCCGAGGCGGTAGACGACCGCCGGAAGGGACTTGCCGGAAACCATGCCTCCCACTCGCCCCAATCTCCGTGGAAGTCAAGGCGCTTGTGGTTGCACGGCCTGTTCCCATCTGCTATCATTCGGGATCAGACTCCGGCGCGAACCGGACTGAGCGAGGAATCGACAACAACGATGTTTGAACTCATCCTATCGGTCAGCGTGGCCGTGTTTGTCTCCATGTTCTGTTCGGTGGCGGAGGCCGCGCTTTACTCCATGAGCTGGGCGGATATCGAGAAGCTCCTGCTTTCCGGCCGCAGATCGGCCAAGGTTCTCCAGGCATTGCGTTCCAATGTGGACGAGCCCATTACAGCTATATTGACGCTCAATACGTGCGCCCATACAGCTGGGGCCGCCGTGGCAGGCTGGGCCTGGGCCAAGCTATACGGCCAGGACACGCTTTGGCTCTTTACTTTGGGCTTTACAGTAATTATTCTCATTTTTACCGAGATCCTGCCAAAGACTATCGGTGTGGTCTACAACACGCAGATAGCGCCGCCTTTGGCCAGGCCGCTCAAGGTCATGGTTCTCATCTTTCGCCCCATCATCGTGGTGATGGGCGTGCTCTCCCGGATTGTGCACCATGGTGCACGAAAGGGACCGGAACACACGGAAGATGATATCAGGGCCATCGTGGCGTTGACCCGCCGCTCCGGGTCCATCAAGCCGTATGAGGAACAGTCTATACGGAACATCCTTCAGTTGGACTCCAAGCTGGTTGAAGAAATTATGACCCCGCGCACGGTGGTTTTTTCCCTGCCTGCTTCCATGACGGTGGCCGAGGCGAGGGAGCAGCATCCGAGCTGGCCGCACAGTCGGATTCCGGTGTATGACGACGACCCCGAGGATATCGTGGGTGTAATCTACCGCCGGGAGGTGCTGGAGGCGCTGGCCGACGACCGGGACGATCTCAAGCTTTCGGACCTGATGCGTCCGGTGAGTTTCGTGATCGCTTCGGTGACGCTGGACAAGGTGCTGGTCAAGTTTTTGGGCAGCCGGATGCACCTTGCCGTGGTGCTCGACGAGTACGGCGGCGTGGCCGGGGTGGTCACCCTGGAGGATGTCCTGGAAGAGATTCTGGGCAGCGAGATTGTGGATGAGACTGATCAGGTGGCGGATATGCGCGAGCTGGCCCGTCAGCAGCGTGATGAGCTGATCCGCGACCTTGCCGTCGACAAGGAAGCCAAACCGGGCGAATAGCAGCGCCCAAGGAATACGAATGTCGAAAAGTAAGAACAAGGCTATCTATGCCGTGGCCCTGGTCCTTTTTCTGGGCGGTCTCGGCTATCTCATCTTTTCCGGTCTGACCGAGGACTCCGTTTATTTCCTGAACGTTTCCGAGGCGCTGACCCATGATCCCAAAACCATGGGCAATGCGCGGCTTTTCGGCAAGGTGTCGTCCGACCAGCTGGAAATCAAGGACGGCAAGCTCGGTGCCAAGTTCTACCTGATCGACAAGATGCAGGGCGACAAACAGTTGCGTGTGGCCTTCAAGGGCGCGTTGCCCGATACCTTCAAGGAGAATGTGGAGGTCATCGTGGAAGGGCGTTTTGCGCCGGACGGTCAGGTTTTCCAGGCCCGGACACTGGTCACCAAGTGCCCGTCGAAGTATAAGGAAAAGAGCCGGGAAATGGATCAGACCAAACAACAGGCCGCAATGTGAAATTTCGTTCACATGGTTGCCCCGGTCCATGGTCGTGCGTACCTCGGATGATCCGCGTCGTGGACGCACACCTGCATGGCGGGGTATCGCCCCGCGCCAACGGACGTTTTTCTTCGCCAAGGAGATTTGAATGCATTTGATAGGTTACGTGGGACTGCTGTTTTCCCTGTTGGCCTTCCTTTTTCTCGCCTGCTGGGCCGGTCTTGCCGCCTGGAGTGACCGCACCGGCTCGCTGCCGCTGGTCGAGCGTGGCCAGATCATCGGAGCCGGGGGAGTGTTTCTATCCTCCTTTATTTTGATTGTGGCGTTGGTTTCACGCGACTATTCCTTTCAGTATGTCTACGACAACGTCGATAACACGCTGGATTTCGTCTATACGCTGACCGCCTTCTGGGGCGGGCGCGAAGGGTCGCTGCTCTTTTGGGAGCTGATCATGGCCCTGTTCGGCGTCATCTTCGTCTTCACGCCGAGCTACAAGGTGTTCTCGGAGCGGACCAAGCTGTATTTCTGGATGTTCTTCCTGGTTACGCAGGGCTTTTTCCTGCTCATGCTCACCTGCTGGAGCAACCCTTTCATCGAGATGATTCCGCCGCCGAGTGACGGTCGGGGGCTCAACCCGCTGCTGCGCAATCCGGGCATGATCTTTCATCCGCCGTTGCTGTTCCTGGGCTTTGCCGGATATGCCATCCCGGCTGCCTGCGCCTTGGCCGCGTCCATAGCCGGGGAAACGAAATCCTGGGTCAAGGCCTGCCGCAACTGGAACCTGATTTCCTGGATATTCCTCACCGCAGGCATCGTGCTCGGCTGCTGGTGGTCCTACATGGAACTCGGCTGGGGCGGCTACTGGGCCTGGGACCCGGTGGAGAATGCATCGCTGATCCCCTGGTTCGCCGGGACTGCGGTGCTCCATACCTCCATCATCGAGGCCCGGCGCAATGCCCTGCAACGGACCAATGTATTCTTGATGGGACTGACCTTCCTGCTCTGTGTCTTTTCCACCTATCTGACCCGGTCCGGCGTCATTGATTCCCTGCACACCTTCGGTGAGTCCGGGGTCAGCCAGCCGCTCTTCCTGGGGCAAATGGTCATCCTCGCGCTCACAATCTTTGTTCCGTTCCTGAGCGAGCGCCACACGCACCGTTCCCTGTCCGAGTTCCTGAGCCGCCAGGGGATGCTGGTCATTACCGCCTGGTTTTTGCTCGCCCTCGGTGTGGTGGTGACGCTGGGCACCATGTGGCCGGTTATCAGTAAGCTCTGGACCAGCCATCCCATGGGGCTCGACGCGCATTTTTACAATCGGGTCTGTCTGCCGTTCATGAGCGTGCTGGTGCTGATCTTCGCCTTCTGTCCCTGGCTGGGGTGGAAGGGCGGCCTGCGCGACCGTCGTGGTTTCTTTGCCGTGGCCGGTGTGCTGGTGGTCAGTTTTGTCGTCCTTTTTGCTACCGGCATAACCAAACCGGTTGCCGCACTGGGCGCAGCCGCTGCCATTGCTGCCATGGCGAGCATCGTAATGCTTTTTGTTCTGTTTCCACCCTTGCGCAAAACGCGCCATAGCTGGGGCGTGTACGGCATCCACCTCGGTCTGGCGCTCCTTGCCCTCGGCATCGCCTTCTCGGGGCCATACAAAATCGAAAATGAGATCGTCCTCGGTCGGGGGCAGACAGCGGAAGTGGGCGGTTACGAAATCACCTATGTAGATCGTCATGACGACACCACGCCCGAACTGCGGGCGCGGGCCACTGCCACCCTCCGCGTGGAGAAGGACGGCAAGCTGGTCGGCATGATGCAGCCGGACAAGCGCATTTACCGCAACTTCGAGCGGCAGCAGTTCTCCGAGGTTTCCACCATCTTCAGCCTTGGCAACGAGGTCTACGCCACGTTGCTCGGGTTTACCGAGGACGACCGGGGCAGCTTCAAGGTCAGCATCAATCCGCTGGTCAACTGGCTGTGGATCGGCGGCACCCTCATGTGCCTGATGCCGTTCCTCGCCCTGACCCGGATGCGCCGCCCCGGAGAGGAAAAGTAGATGGCGGAGGACGCGCTTCTTACGGTGAAGCGGGCGGCCAAGTTCTACGGCTCCAAGCTCGTATTCAAAGAGGTTTCCTGTTCCGTCGCTCCCGGCGAGATCCTGTTGGTAGCCGGACACAACGGTGCGGGTAAATCCACCCTGATGCGCATCATGGCCGGGCTTTCCAAGCCCTCGGCCGGTGAAGTGCAGCTCCTGGTCGAGCCGGAGCGCTCCGCGTATCTTGGTCACGCCACCTTCATTTATCCCGGGCTTTCAGCCAGGGCCAACCTGCGCTTCTGGGCGACAATGTATGGACTTTCCCCGTCCGCCGACGAGATTTCGGCATTGCTCGCCCGTGTCGGTCTGGAAAAGGCGGCGGAGGAGAACGCCGGTTCGTTTTCGCGGGGCATGGCCCAGCGGTTGAATCTTGCCCGTATCTATCTCGTTGAGCCGGATCTTATTTTTCTGGACGAGCCGGGCACCGGGCTGGACCCACATTCCCTGGCGATGCTGCGTAGAGAGATTGTAGGATTCCGCGAGCGGGGCACCGGCGTAGTATGGATCAGCCACCATGTGGCCGAGGATGCGGCGCTGGCCGACAAGGTCCTGGCCCTGGGAGGACAGCGGGTGGAATTCTTCGGGCCATCAGCCGAGTTCCTGCAAGGGCTGGCAGAGGAGGGGACATGCTGAAGCGTGCCGCCGCCATTGCCGCCAAGGATCTTCGCCTGTCCGTTTCGGGCGGGCAGGGATTGGTGCAGGCTGTTTTGCTCGGTCTGTTGCTCATCTTTCTTTTTTCGCTTTCCCGTCCGCTGGGCGGTCAGATATCCGGCCAGGCTGCCGGAGCCATTTTCTGGCTGGCTTCGTCCTTCGGTCTTGTCCTGGTTTTCAACGACCTTTTCGCCATAGAGGAGATGAACGGTGCGCGCATCGGCATCCTCTCCTCCCCGGCGCCCGTCCACTGTGTCTGGATCGGCAAGGGAACGGCTGGGCTAGCGCTCCTTCTTGTCTCCCAGCTGGTGTTTTTCCCGGCAACGGTGGCCTTTCTCGGGCAGTCGGTGGCCGGTCCGGCATGGCTGCTCATCGTCACGCTGATCGGTGCGGATATCGGGCTGGTGGTCATCGGCGCGTTGCTCGGTGCGCTCTCGCAAGGGCAGGCCGCGCGCGAGTCGCTGCTCTCCGTCATTGTTTTTCCGCTGCTGCTGCCGGTGTTGCTGGCAGGCATCACCTTGTTTGGTTTCTGTTTTTCCGTGGAGGCACCCGGCGAGTATGCCAACTGGCTCGGGTTGATCTTCGCTTTTGATTGCCTGTTCGCAGGCGCGGGAATCTTTCTGTTTCCGTTCGTTTATAGTGGGGAAGAGTAGTTATGAAGGCAAAGTTGCTGGCCATTCCTGCGGTCCTGGCCCTGGCTGTCCACCAGTACATGATCTGGTATTACGCGCCGATAGCACAGTCCGGCCCGGTGCAGAAAATTTTCTACATGCACCTTCCGTGTTCCTGGTGGGCACTGGTGAGTTTCTTCGTGGTTTTCGTAGCGTCCATCCTTTTTCTCTTTGGGCGCAACGATACCTGGGACCGGGTGGCCGGAGCCGCAGCCGAACTCGGTGTGCTTTTCGCCTCGCTGGCGCTCATGACGGGTTCGGTATGGGCCAGGGCGGAGTGGGGCCACTGGTGGCTGTGGGACCCCAAACTGACTACGGCCCTGATCATGTGGTATGTCTATGCGGGCTATCTGGTGCTGCGCTCCACCCCCATGGGGCGTGATCGAAAGGCGCTGGTCTGCGCCGTGCTGGGCATCGTCGCCTTTCTGGATGTCCCTTTGGTCTTTTTTGCGGCCAAGTTGTGGGGGTCGGCGCACCCGGACGGGCTGGCACGGAAGAGTTCCGGCATGGAACTACGCATGTGGCATACCGTTTTTACCGGGCTGATAGCCTTTGGTTTTGTCTGGGCGGGTATGCTCATGGGACGGATTCGCCAGCTGCGGCGCAAGGCGGAGCTGGAAGCCCGCCTGGTTTGGGACGAATAATCAACGAAGCGAAGCAAGGATAACCATGTCTGCATCCACATATATCATTATGGCCAATGCCGCCGTCTGGCTCGGTCTGGCCGGGTATCTCGTTTTTTTGGCCAAGGGTGAGGCCCGGCTACGCCGCCGCGAACAACAGATAAATCTGCTGGGAGACGACCATGACGCTTAGCACCGTAACCTTCGGCCGCAAGGCCGTAATCCTTGTGGTGGTCTTGTCCGCCGCTGTCATCTTCGTGACCAGCTTCGTCTACCGCATGAATCATCCGAATCTTTTCGTGCAGGTGCAGCACCAGCCCACGCGGGAGGGCGGTATGCCCCCCGGCATGGGGGAGGACACGCCTTCCGGCCCCATGGCCAAGGTGAAGGAATATATGGCGAAGGTGGATTCCAACCCCGACGACATGGAAGCGTTGATCGGCCTCGGGAACGCCTTTCTGATGATGCGGGCCTGGGACCGCGCGCTTATTCCTCTCGAGCACGCCCACAAGCTCCAGCCGGATAACGATGGCGTGCTCAAGGCCATCGGCATCGCCTACTTCAACAAGAAGGAATTCGAAAAGGCGGACGCCTCCTATCAGGATATCCTGCGCATCAAACCGAATGATACATTGGCTATGTTTAATCTTGGGGTAATCAACAAATATTATTTCAAGAAACTGGATGTTGCCCGAACATATTTCGAGAAGGTCATTGAGCTGGAAAAGAATGATCCGGAGATGGTCAAGATGGCCAGGGAAGAGCTGGCAAAGTAGAATTCAAATAAAATCAGTCGATTATAAGCAAATGTAGTAGTGCTTAACATATTGACAAGAATGAAAGAATAAATACAATAGGTACTTCGCTTCGAATCCCATGGGGAGATGGGAGTCGGAGAGACGTTAATCCGCAATAGTGGTTGATCGTTTCTGTAGGAAACTTGTTACCATACTTTCAGGAGAGGAATTATGAGAGAGATCGTCAAACGCATTTTGATCGCGGCCGCCTTGGTTGCCATGCTCGCACCGTCCGCAATGGCCGGTGGTAAACTGCTGCTCGGCGTTGCCGGTGCCCATTCCGGTGATCTGGCCTCCTACGGCCTGCCCAGCGTCAACGCAGCCGAACTCGTTGCCGAAAAGATCAACGCTGCCGGTGGCATCAACGGCATGACCGTTGAGATAGTTGCCGAAGACGACCAGTGCAAGCCCGAGTTGGCCACCAACGCTGCCACCAAGCTGCTCTCCGACGGCGTGAAGATCGTCCTCGGCCACATCTGCTCCGGCGCCACCAAGGCTGCTTTGCCCATCTATCTGGACGGCGAGATGGTAGTCATGTCTCCTTCCGCCACCAACCCGCCGCTGACTCAGTCCGGCGAGTACCCCAACTTTTTCCGCACCATTTCTTCCGACGACGCCCAGGCTTCCCTGGATGTTGCCTATGCCAAGAAGCTGGGCCTGAAGAATCTGGCCGTCATTCACGACAAGGGTGACTACGGCAAGGGCTTCGCCTCTTTTGCTAAGCAGTTCCTGGAAGCCGATCCTTCCATGAATGTCGTGCTCTTCGAGGGTGTGACCCCCGGCGCGGTGGACTATTCCGCCGTTGTCCAGAAGATCAAGTCCACCGGTGCCGATGGCGTTATCTTCGGCGGCTACCATCCTGAGGCTTCCAAGATCGTCTCCGGTATGCGCAAGAAGGGCGTGGACATCCCGTTCCTGTCCGATGACGGCGTAAAGGACGACACCTTCATCAAGGTCGCCGGTCAGTATGCCGAAGGCGTCTACGCCTCCGGTCCCAAGGACTTTTCCAAGAATCCCCTGTTCGTAGAAGCCGTTGCCGCCCACAAGGCCAAGTACGGCACCGATCCTGGCGCGTTCTTCCCCGAGGCGTATTCCGCAGCTCTGGCTTTGCTGAACGCCGTCAAGGTCGCCGGTTCCACCGATTATGAAGCTGTTACCAATGCCCTGCGTACCAGTTTTGTCGACACTCCTGTCGGCAAGATCAAGTTTGACGCCAAGGGTGATGCCGAAGGCGTCGGCTTCTCCATGTACCAGGTGAAAGACGGCAAGTACGTACAGGTGCAGTAGTTTCTGCCCTATGAATGGATTTTACCAGGGGACAGGCCATAGTCTGTCCCCTGGCGTTATTTAATGAATGGGACAAACTACTCATGGAATACTTCTTTGAGCTGTTCTTCGGCGGTCTGACCCGAGGCAGCATCTACGCGCTCATTGCCCTGGGCTATACCATGGTCTACGGCATTATCGAGCTTATCAATTTTGCGCATGGTGAAATCTACATGATCGGGGCCTTTACCGGCCTCATCGTGGCAGGATTGCTTACCATGCTGGGGTTCCCGGGGATTTCCATTCTGGCCATTGCGCTGGTCTGTGCGGTTATCTGGGCTGCGGCCTACGGATACACCATTGAAAAGGTCGCCTATAAGCCGCTTCGCGGCGCGCAGCGTCTTTCTCCCCTCATCTCCGCCATCGGCATGTCCATCTTCCTGCAGAACTACGTCATGCTTTCGCAGACGTCCGACTTTCTGCCTTTCCCGGAACTCATTCCCCAATTCGGGTTCATGAAGCGGTTCGGCTCCATGATCAGTTCCTCGGAAATGGTCATTGTCGTTGCCACCATTCTTGTGTGCGTCGGATTGACCCTGTTCATCAAATTCACCCGCCTGGGCAAGGCCATGCGTGCCACCGCGCAGAATCGCAAGATGGCCATGCTGGTGGGCATCAACGTGGACATGGTCATCTCCGCCACCTTCGTCATCGGCTCCAGCCTGGCGGCGGTCGGCGGTGTGCTCATCGCGTCGCACATCGGACAGATCAACTACTACATCGGTTTCATCGCGGGCATCAAAGCCTTCACCGCAGCCGTTCTCGGCGGCATTGGTTCCATTCCCGGAGCCATGCTCGGTGGGCTGGTGCTGGGGCTGACCGAAGCCTATGCCACCGGCTACGTTTCCTCGGACTACGAGGACGTGTTCGCATTCTGTCTGCTGGTGCTTATCCTGATCTTCCGGCCTGCCGGTATTATGGGCAAGGACAAGATTCAAAAGGTGTAATCGGGCCGGGTTAATCCCCGTTGCCCTGCAAGGAATATGACGTGAGCAACGCAACCAACGATACACATCAAAGCTTCCTCAGCCTGCTGCTGACCGCCGGATGCGACAGCTTCCCCCAGGCGGTGCGGCGGTCGTTCCTGGCTGCGATCTGGTTCGTCTTCCTGACGTTTCCGATCATGGTCATCCGGGTCAATACAATCGAACATACAGTAGTCTGGCACTGGCCGCGGATGGGCTACGTGGCCGTGGGCGTCTTTTTCGGCTCCTTCATCTGGCGCTGGCTGCTGGCGCGCAAGGAACTGCGTAAGGATGACAGCCAAAGCGAATCAAAGGCCGAATCGCTGCTGACCCGCGTCCAGAACAACATGACGGCCAAGATCGTTCTGCTGGTCATCATTGCCGTCATTGCTGCCGCCGGACCGCTGAAACTGCACATTTTCGGCACCAAGTTCCAGCTGCTGAATCTCTATCAGACCAACATTATGATCTCATGTCTGGTGTACATTGTACTCGGACTTGGGCTGAACATCGTGGTCGGTCTGGCCGGTCTGCTCGACCTCGGGTACGTGGCCTTCTACGGGGTCGGCGCCTATGCCTATGCCCTGTGCAACATGCACTGGGGCATCGGGTTCTGGGCCATGCTTCCGATTGGCGCACTGCTCGGCGCACTGCTCGGCCTGCTTCTCGGTTTCCCTGTGCTGCGGCTCAAGGGCGACTATTTGGCTATCGTTACATTGGGGTTCGGAGAGATTATCAGGCTGGTTCTGGAAAACTGGGGTGATGTCACCATGGGGCCCTCCGGTATTTCCAACATCGACCGGCCGTCCCTGTTCGGCGTTAAGCTGGGAATCATCGCTTCCACCCAATACATGTATTACATCATCATCGGTTTGCTGATCCTGACCATCTTCTGCGTCAACCGGCTGCAGAATTCCCGCATCGGCCGAGCCTGGCTGGCTCTGCGCGAGGATGAGATCGCCTGCCAGGCCATGGGCATCGACAAGGTGAAGACCAAGCTGATGGCCTTTGCCCTGGGTGCCACCTGGGCCGGTATGGCCGGTGTCGTTTTTGCGGCCAAGACCACCTTCATCAACCCGGCTTCCTTCACCTTCTGGGAGTCGGCGATCATCCTGTCCATCGTGGTTATCGGCGGCATGGGCTCCATCCGCGGCGTCATCGCGGGCGCGGTGATCCTGATCCTGGTCCCGGAGTACCTGCGCGACTTCGCACAATTCCGGATGCTCCTGTTCGGCTCCATCATGGTCATGGTCATGGTCTTCCGTCCCCAGGGATTGATCCGGGCCAAGCGCAAGATCTACAAATACGAAGTGAAATCTGCGGGTGCAGCCAATGAATAATCCAGTTCTCAACGTCAACTCCGTGAGCAAGGACTTCGGGGGCATCCGTGCCCTGGATGAAGTCGATCTCGTGGTGGGCGACAAGGAAATCGTGGCTCTCATCGGGCCCAACGGCGCAGGGAAGACCACCTTCTTCAACTGCATCACCGGCATCTATGTGCCCACCTCCGGCGATGTCCTTATCGACCCGAAAGCTTCCGGTTCGACCCGGCGCATCAATGGCAAAAAGCCCAATGTCGTCACTGAGCTGGGTATGGCCCGCACCTTCCAGAATATCCGTCTCTTCCCATCCATGACCGCCCTGGAAAACGTCATGATCGGCACGCATTGCCGGACGAAGTCCTCGGTGTGGGGTGCCATTTCCCGCAACAAGGCCACCCGTGCGGAAGAACAGTCCGTGATCCAGAAAAGTTATGATTTGCTCTGTCTGGTAGGGCTGGAGGATATGGCCAACGAGCTCGGCTCCAACATCCCATACGGCAAGCAGCGTCGGCTGGAGATCGCCCGCGCCCTGGCCACCGATCCGTTCTTGCTGCTGCTCGACGAGCCTGCCGCTGGTATGAATCCCCAGGAGACGAAGGAACTGGAACGGCTGATTCTCGATATCCGCGAGCAGTTCGGCATCTCGGTCATGCTCATCGAGCACGACATGAAGATGGTCATGTCCGTTTCCGACCGTATCTATGTTCTTGACTATGGCCGGATGATCGCCGATGGAACGCCGCAGGAGATTGCTGAAAATCCGGAGGTCATCAAGGCCTACCTCGGGGAGGAGCACGATGACTAGGATTTTGGAGCTTGAGAACGTCAACAGCTTTTATGGCAATATCCAGGCCCTGTATGACGTCAACCTGTATATTGATACGGGTGAGATAATTACGCTGATCGGTGCCAACGGTGCCGGTAAGTCCACCACGCTGATGACCGTGTGCGGTGTGGTCCAGGCAAGGCATGGCAAGGTTGTTTACCAGGGAGACAACATCACCAAGGAAGCCCCGAACAAGATCGTTGCCAAGGGAATCTGCCAGGTTCCCGAGGGCAGATTGATCTTTCCGGAGTTGACCGTGGGCGAGAATCTCGATATGGGCGCATTCATGCGAAACGACAAGGACGGAATCAAGCGGGACATCGAGTACTGCTTTGAGCTTTTTCCCATCCTTGCCAGGCGCCGTCGACAGCCGGGCGGCAACCTCTCCGGCGGCGAGCAGCAGATGCTCGCGATCGCCAGAGCACTGATGGCACGGCCACGTCTTTTGCTTCTTGACGAACCGTCCATGGGGCTGGCACCTTTGGTCGTCCGCCAGATCTTCGAGATTGTCCAGAAGATCAACCGGGAAAGCGGCACAACGATCTTCCTGGTGGAACAAAACGCCAACCTGGCGTTGAAAATAGGCCACCGAGGATACGTAATGGAAAACGGAAGGATCGTGCTCACGGACACCTGCGACAAGTTGCTCGCGGATGAATCGGTGAAAAGGGCCTACCTGGGTCTATAATGGAAAACCCCGAAGCCGGACGGTAACGTCCGGCTTCGCTCTTATAAGATACCTTTTAACTCTCATGGAGGGTATATGGGCAAGATTCTAGATAAAGCATTAACCTTTGACGACGTCCTTCTGGTGCCGGCGTATTCCAACATCCTGCCGGATGCCGTGGATGTGTCCACTCAGTTGACGCCCGAAATCAAACTGAACATTCCTCTTATTTCGGCGGCCATGGATACCGTCACCGAGTCGCGCATGGCCATCTCCATGGCCCGGCACGGCGGCGCGGGTGTTATCCACAAGAACATGAGCGTGCGCGAACAGGCCCGCGAGATCGATCGGGTCAAGAAGTCCGAATCCGGAATGATTTCCGACCCCATTACCGTTCATCCCGACGATGACCTGGGCAAGGTCAAAGCCATCATGGCCGAGTACAGAATTTCCGGCCTGCCCGTTGTAAAGGGCGATCATCTCGTCGGCATCATCACCAATCGCGACATCCGTTTCACCAAGGATGACAACGCCATGGTCTCCGAGCTGATGACCTCCCGCGACCTCGTTACCGTGCCCGAGGGTATCGACACCGACGCCGCCAAGCACAAGCTGCATCAGCACCGCATCGAAAAGCTGCTGGTGGTCGATGCGGAGAACCGGCTCAAGGGACTCATCACCATCAAGGACATCAACAAGGACAAGAAGTACCCCCATGCGGTCAAGGATTCGCGGGGCCGTTTGCTGGTTGGTGCCGCCATCGGCATCGGCAGCGAGTGCCTGACCCGTTCCGAGGCACTGCTTCGGGCCGGAGCCGACTTCCTGGTGCTGGATTCCGCCCACGGACATTCCGAAAATATTCTGAAATCCACCCGCGAGCTGCGCGCCGCGTTCCCGGATGTACAGCTGATCGGCGGCAACATAGCCACCTATGAGGGGGCCAAGGCTCTCATCGAAGCCGGTGTGGATACGGTCAAGGTCGGCATCGGCCCCGGCTCCATCTGCACCACCCGCATCGTGGCTGGCGTGGGAGTTCCCCAGGTCACGGCGGTCATGGAGGCTGCCAAGGCTACCCGTGAGGCGGGCAAGTGCCTGATTGCCGATGGCGGCATCAAGTACTCCGGCGATGTGGTCAAGGCCCTGGCTGTCGGCGCACAGACCGTCATGATGGGCTCCGCGCTGGCCGGTACGGACGAGTCCCCAGGCGAGACCATTCTCTACCAGGGGCGTACCTACAAGCAGTATCGCGGCATGGGTTCCATCGACGCCATGAAGCGTGGCAGCTCGGATCGCTACTTCCAGGAAAAGTCCAAGAAGCTGGTGCCTGAAGGCATCGTCGGCCGCGTCCCCTACCGTGGCAAGGTCGGCGAGACCCTCTACCAGATGATCGGCGGACTCCGTTCCGGCATGGGGTATACTGGTGCCTCAAACATCGAGGAATTGTTCGAGAAATCCCATCTGGTCCAGATTTCATCGGCCGGTCTGCGGGAATCTCACGTTCACGATGTGTCCATCACCAAGGAATCGCCCAACTACCGTCAGGAAGGCTAATAAGCCGTCCATGCGGCTTTATCGGCAATATTCGAGGATCGCGGGCCGGACAGGCCTGCGGTCCTCTTTTGCCTTCCTTGCCGCGTATGGCCGAAAGGGGCGAGTTGCCCGGAGCGGCCTGTCCATGGTATTGGCAGGCAGCGGCGATTTGCTGCCAGCCCGCGGGGCTTGTGGCAAGTTGATGTAATTTGCGGCAACGGGCCGCTATCCCCGCTGCTGCGGGCCTTTTTAGGCTTTTCATTTCACCGGTTGTGAATTAGAGAGAGTCATGCACGACAATAGAGTACTCATCCTTGACTTTGGCAGCCAGTTTACCCAGCTCATCGCGCGCCGCGTGCGCGAGGCCGGGGTCTATTCCGAGATCCATCCCTGCAACGTCGATCCCGAAAGGGTCAAGGCGTTCAAACCGTCGGCGCTGATCCTGTCCGGCGGGCCGTCCTCTGTTCTGGAAGGCGGAAGTCCGGATCTGAACATGCAGTACCTGGAAATGGGAATTCCGGTGCTGGGCATCTGCTACGGCATGCAGTTGTTGGCCCACAACATGGGTGGCAAGGTCGTGGCCTCCACGGACCGTGAATACGGGCGTGCCCAGTTCACGGCGCAAAACGACAGTGTTCTCTTCGAGGGCGTCAAGGACAAGGACGACCTGACCGTCTGGATGTCCCACGGCGACCGGGTGGAAGGTCTGCCCGAAGGGTTCCTGCCCATGGGCAAGACCAGCACCATCAAGTTCGCTGCCATGGGCAACCCCGACAAGAAAATTTATGCCCTCCAGTTTCATCCCGAGGTGGCACACACCACGGATGGCGCCATAATCATCCAAAACTTTCTCTTCAAGGTCGCTGGGTTGAAGCCCACTTGGTCCATGGCCAGCTTTGTGGATACCTGCATTGAGGACCTCAAGAAGCAGGTCGGCGACGCCAAGGTTGTCCTCGGCCTCTCCGGCGGCATCGATTCCACGGTGGCGGCCGTGCTGCTGCACCGCGCCATCGGCCAGAACCTGCACTGCATCTTTGTGGACAACGGCCTGTTGCGCATGGGCGAGAAGGAAGAAGTCGTCGGTTTTCTGGCCGAACATTTCGAACTCAACGTCAAGTTCGTGGATGCTTCGGCAGAGTTTCTGGAGAATTTGAAAGGCGTCGACGATCCGGAGAAGAAACGCAAGATCATCGGCCACAAGTTCATCGAGGTCTTTGACCGCGAGGCCAAGGCCATCGACGGCGTCAGATTCCTGGGCCAGGGCACGCTCTACCCGGACGTCATCGAGTCCGAATCCTTCAAGGGTCCCTCGGCGGTCATCAAGTCCCACCACAACGTGGGTGGCCTGCCTGAAAAGATGAATCTGAAACTGGTGGAACCCCTGCGTGAACTCTTCAAGGATGAAGTTCGCCGTGCCGCCTATGAGCTGGGCCTGCCCGAGCACATCATCTGGCGGCAGCCGTTTCCCGGTCCGGGCCTGTCCATCCGTATCATCGGCGAGGTGACCGAGGAGCGTCTGAACGTCCTTCGTCTGGCGGACCGTATCGTCCAGAACGAGATGGTTGCCGCAGACTGGTACCGCAAGGTGTGGCAGGGTTTTGCCGTCCTGCTGCCGCTCAAGACTGTCGGCGTCATGGGCGACGACCGTACCTACGAGAATGTCATTGCCCTGCGCATAGTGGACAGTTTGGACGCCATGACCGCAGACTGGTCGCGTCTGCCCAGCGAGCTGCTGGCCAAGATGTCCAACCGGATCATCAATGAAGTCAAGGGCGTCAATCGTGTGGTTCTGGACATTTCGTCCAAACCGCCGAGCACCATCGAATGGGAATAGTGCACTAACCTTTTGCTTTAGGTAGACAAATGTTTGGAATAGGCGGACCCGAATTACTGATCATCTGCATCGTGGCGCTTGTTGTCATCGGCCCCAAGAAATTGCCCGAGATGCTTCGCTCTCTGGGCAAGGGGCTGGCTGAATTCAAGCGCGTCGGCAATGACGTCAAATCCACCCTGGACCAGGAAGTCGACAAGGCAGAAGCCGAAGCTCGCAAGCGTGAGGTCGAGGAAGCACTGGCCCGTCGCAAGGCGGAAAAAGCCAAGCAGGAAGCCGAGGAAGCCAAGCGCGTGGAGGCCGAAGCCGCTGCGCCCAAGGCCGAGGCTGCTGCGCCCAAGGCCGAAGCTGCTGCGGAGGGTGAGCCGGTAACCATTGTGGAAACAATGGCCGCCGGAGCGGAAGACGTTGCGGCAGAGCCGGAAAAGGCAGGGGAAAAGGCCTAGACGCCCATGACTTCAGATAACGACGACGTGAAACGGCCCGAAGAGGAAGAGACGGAAGAGGCCCTTGAGACCGAAACCGGAACTGAATCTTCGGATTCCGGCACCTCCGAGACCGCTGACACCTCCGGCGACGCGAATGGCGATTCCGGTAACCCCACCGGAGAAGGCGCGGATGCCCCTGAGGGTGATGCACCCGAAGACGTCAAATCCGACGAAGAGGATGATCCGTCCTACGACCCGGCTGACGGCACGGAGGACTCCTATGAAGAGGAATCCGGGGATGAAACGGCCGACGCTGACGGAGATGCCATTGCGGTAGCCGTTCCCTACGAGCCGGACGGGGACGAATCCGAAGACGCCGACGAACCCGACGAGGAAGACGGAGAACAGGATGACGGCGAGGGCGGCCAGATGTCCCTCCTGGAGCATCTGGGAGAACTGCGTACACGTCTGATGCGCGCTGCCATAGCCGTGGCTGTCGGTATGGTTGCCTGCTATGGTTTTGCCGAACAGATGTTCGACATCCTGATGAAGCCGATGGTGCAGGTCTTCCAGAAAAAGCTGGAAGCGAATCCCCTGCTTCCCCAGCAGTTCTTTACTGACTTCGGCCAGGTACTGGCGGATATGATGGCCAAGCACGGCTTTACGCCGGATAAGGTCGATCTGTTTGTCCATACATTGCAGAAATCACTGCTTCAGGCCACGCAGGAAGGGCACTTCCAGTATACGTATCCGGCCGAAGCGTTTTTCGCGCATATCAAGATATCCATCGTGGCAGGCCTGTTTCTGGTCAGCCCGTATGTCTTTGCCCAGATATGGGGATTCATCGCGCCCGGGCTGTATGCCCATGAGCGCAAGTGGATGGTCCCCATGGCCGTCATCTCCGCTTTGTTCTTTACGGCCGGGGCGCTGTTCGGCTACTTCATCGTTTTTCCATACGGTTTCGAATTCTTTGCCAGTTTCTCCACGGACGGCATCGTCTTCACACCCAAGCTCAACGAGTATCTGAGTTTCTGCCTGAAGTTGCTATTCGCCTTCGGACTGGTGTTCGAGTTGCCGCTGTTTATCTTCTTTTTGGCACGCCTGGGCATGGTTTCGTCCACCGGACTGCGCAAGAAGCGGAAGTACGCGATCCTAGTGGCCTTTGTGGTTGCAGCCATTCTTACGCCGCCCGATCCCTTTACCCAGTGCCTGATGGCCGGACCGCTCATTGTTTTGTATGAGCTGGGAATCTGGGTTGCCTTCTTCTTCGGCAAGCGGGAGACGCGGCATTTGAAGAAGCAGGAGGCTGCCGAAGCCGCAGCTGCGGCGGAAGCTGCCAAGGCGGCGGAAGAGGCGAAAGAAGCAGAAGCTGCCGAGTCCGAGTCCGCCGAAGTGGCCGAGCCGGAAAAGACAGCTGAAGAATCCTGATGATATTAACCGGGCGGATCGGCAAAATGGCCGGGACCGCCCGGTTCCCTTTTCTAGAGTTTTACTATACAGTCCCGGTCAATGAAGCTGTACCGTCTTGCTAAAGGAGAAGGCCATGGCCAAGCGCGCTGCAACGGTTAATCGCGCCACCAAGGAAACGGATATCGCCCTGGACCTCGTCCTGGACGGCGAGGGAAAGGTCAATGTCGATACCGGCGTGGGATTTGCGGATCACATGCTTACCCTGTGCGCATTCTGGGCCGGATTCGATCTCGACTTGCGCTGCAAGGGGGACCTTGCCATTGATTCCCACCACACCTTGGAAGACGTCGGCCTTTGCTTTGGGCAAGCTCTTGCCGAAGCGCTGGGCGACAAGCAAGGGATCGTACGGGTGGCCTCGGCCAAAGTACCCATGGACGAAGCCCTGGCCGAGGTGGTCGTGGACCTCTCGGGCCGTGCCTATCTGGTATATGACGATACGCTTCTGCCCGACATTATCGCTGGAGACGAAAAGGACATTTGGCGCGAAATGCTTAAGTCCATCGCTTTCCGGGCAGGGATGAACCTGCATGTTAAGTTCGAATACGGCTTGAACGGGCACCATCTTCTGGAGGCCGCGTTCAAGGCCCTGGGATTGGCCCTGGCCCAGGCCGTGCGCGTTGGGCGCAAGGGCGTTTCCAGCACCAAAGGGAGTCTCGACTGATGCGACGCTTGACGACATTTCTTCTTTTTTCGGCCCTGTGTTGTTCCCTGTTGCTTGCGGCCGGTTGCGCCTCAAAGCGGAATGCCGCGGTTCCTCGTCCCGAGGGCAAGCTCGCCGTGGCCGGGTTCACCAATCCGATCCACAACTGGCAGCTTATGGCCGGATACCTCGAAGTAGAGGATCATCCCGCGCCAGAGGGCACGTTGCAGACGCTGGATACCATCCTGACCGACACGTTGCGCAATCATCAGGTCTTTGACTACATCACCCCCAGTGCGGTGAAACAGTGCGAAGACGTGGTGGTCTTCGAACAGTCGGGTCTGCCCAAGCTTTCGGCCTGGAAGTACTGGCTTGGCGTGGGCAAATGCATCCAGGCTGACCTTCTGCTCGTGCCGCAGCTCACCTACTGGAGCGAGCGCGTAGGCTCCACTTCCGGTGTTGAATCCCCGGCATCGGTCGCCATAGATTTCTACCTCATAGACGTGAAGAACGAGCGTATGACTCGGGCCCGTTTCGAGGAAACCCAGGAATCGCTTATGGAAAACCTGTTGACCGCAAAGAA